>JACQEX010000029.1 GCA_016200345.1 Nitrospinota bacterium | reverse complement strand
TTTGGTAGGCACGGCCTTTAGGCTGTGCTACATTGCCGCTTTCGCGGCAACGTACAGGTTAAAACCTGTACCTACCGGCCAACGTACAGGTTAAAACCTGTACCCACCGGAGAATGCAATTTGGTAGGCACGGCCTTTAGGCTGTGCTACATTGCCGCTTTCGCGGCAACGTACAGGTTAAAACCTGTACCTACCGGCCAACGTACAGGTTAAAACCTGTACCCACCGGAGAATGCAATTTGGTAGGCACGGGCTTTAGGCTGTGCTACATTGCCGCTTTCGCGGCAACGTACAGGCTAAAACCTGCACCTACCGGCCAACGTACAGGTTAAAACCTGTACCCACCGGAGAATGCAATAAGGAAATAGCAACCATACACCTTCAACCTGCGGAGGAGGTTTTGCGGGAGTCTCGTATTCTAATGGAAAATAACTCACCTTTGAAAAGGCGTTCCTCGTGGGAGGCCCGCCTCGAATGGGACATTTCTACTTTGCATTGACAAGGGTAAAAAAGAGACTTGACGCCGAATGGCAAACTGGGGTACTCTCCAACGAGTAATCCACGGGGTTGACCGCGGGCCGTTTATTTTTGGTGGTCATTTTTGGGAGGAGCCAAAGTTGTGGTTTCAGCCCGCTTGTTTTGGGGGGCAAAAAAAAGTTGACTTGTAAAATAAAAATGGTGTAGTATTCAAAAAGCCGTCTATTAGGACGGCTATGGGTATGTGTGTATTTTTAGATTAGAAAATGTATAGGGCATGAGTTTTATTTTTAACATTTTTTTTAGGGGAGTTTGATAGATGAAAATCACAGCACGAAAAATCCAAAGTTATTTCACGAAGTTTGCCGTTGTGGCATTGGCGCTGGCCGTATCGGCCTGCGGCGGTTCTTCGAGCACGACTGCGGAGTCCGGCACGCCCGCGGCCACGGTTATCGGCGGCGGCACCAACGTTGCGTTGACCATCGCGGGTAAAGTTGTATTGCTCGCGGGGACAGGCACGGCGTTGCATTCGGCGGATTTAGCCACTGGTTCCGGCGCGGGCTTTAACGTCGTCAAGGGCATCACCACGGACGGCACTAACATTTACGCTCTTGATTCCTCCGGTTCCTCCATCCGCAAAGTCGTCATCTCCACGGGCGTGACCACCACGATAGCGGGCGGTTCAGGCGCGGCGTTGCTAAGCGGCTACTCCGACGGTTATGGCACCGGCGGTTGGTTTTCCGAAGTTAACGGCATCATATCAGTGCACAATGCAACTGGCGCGGCCACCATTGGCCTAGTAAACGGCGTGCCGACAAAGGGCGCCCTGTTCAACGCACCGATGGGCATAACCTACGCCTCTAACAAGCTCTTTGTTGCCGACACCGGCAACAACGCCATCAGGCAGATTAGCTTGTCCGGCACGGGCTACCCCGTAACCACCCTCGCGGGTTCTGGCGTTGACTACTTCTTGAATAACGTTGGCGGTTCCACCATGTCGGGTGCTTCCCTTTACTCTGGTGCTACCGTTGTCGGCCTCTGGTCAGGTGCCCAGTTGGGTGCGGGTGGATTTACTGGTGGCCAACTTGGCGGTTCAGGCGGCGGCATGGCGGGCTATGCGGACGGCACGGCGAGCGGCGCGGCGTTCAACAACCCGACCGGCCTCACCACGGACGGCACGAACATCTACGTTGCTGATCAAAACAACAACGTCATCAGGAAGGTTGTTATAGCCTCTGGCGTGGTTACCACCCTCGCGGGCGGCGGTAACACGGGAGCTATTAGTGGTAGTGGTGCGACGGGCTTCCGGGACGGCAATGGTTCTGGTCAGACGTTGTTCAACTTACCGTCTGACATCACGTTTGACGGCACGAACCTCTACGTTTTGGATCAAAACGGCACTGTTATTAGGAAGGTCACGACGGCAGGCGTGGTTACGACGGTGGGCAACCTACTCGGCGTTTCTGGCATCGCCGCCAAAAACATCACCACGGACGGTACGTACGTTTACATTACCGACCCGGCGACTGGCAAGAACGTTGTTAGGATGACCATCACCACCGGCTATGTGGCCATTCCGTACTCTGGCGTGGTGAGCACTTCCCTCGCCGGCATCACCACGGACGGCACCAACATCTTCATCGCAAGCAACTTCGCAGTTTTTGAGATGAACTAACCGGAAACGGTTAACTTAGCCTAACAAGGCCCGCACCACCGAAAGGTGGTGCGGGCTTTTTTTTCTCCCGGTAGGCACGGCCTTTAGGCTGTGCTACATTGCCGCTTTCGCGGCAACTTTTTTTTCTCCCGGTAGGCACGGCCTTTAGGCTGTGCTACATTGCCGCTTTCGCGGCAACTTTTTTTCCCCCGGTAGGCACGGCCTTTAGGCTGTGCTACATTGCCGCTTTCGCGGCAACGTACAGGTTAAAACCTGTACCTACCGGCCAACGTACAGGTTAAAACCTGTACCTACCGCCTTAAAATATGCTAAAATTTTTCCATGTCTTCCGATGAAATAACGCGGAAATCCCTAAAAATCGCCCACAGAAAACTCCCGCATTGGCAAATAGGCGGAAGCTGGTATTTTGTCACGTTCAGAACTCAATCAATCGAAATGTCCGACGAAGCAAGGCGTATTGTCTTGCAAGAGACCGAGTCCGCCTCCAAAGGGAGGTTTGAATTGGCAATCGCGCTGGCAATGCCGGATCATGTGCATCTTTTGCTCTGTCCGTTGGAACTAACGGAGGGGATTTACCATTCTTTGTCGAGCATTTTGAAATTAATAAAAGGGCGTTCGGCAAATCGAATTAACGCATTGTTGGGTCGAAAGGGGAGTTTCTGGCAGAAGGAGTCATTCGATAGGATTGTGCGCGACCAACACGAATGGCAGGAAAAATATCAATACATCCTTAACAACCCGGTTAAAGCCGGTCTGGCGTTGAGACCGACCGAATATTCGTGGGTTGTTTTGGGAGATAAGTATAAATAGCTTTTTCCGGTGGGTACACGCTTTAGCGTGTGCATTCTCCGGTAGGTACACGCTTTAGCGTGTACTTGGTGCGGAGCGCCAATGCGAAGGAGTGCAGGTTAAAACCCGCACCTACCAAATTGCATTCTCCGGTGGGTACACGCTTTAGCGTGTACTTGGTGCGGAGCGCCAATGCGAAGGAGTGCAGGCCGCAGTAAACGACCATGTACTTCCGCCATCCAAGTCAGAGTGTGTATTATTGCCACTAGAGGATGGTTGCCGAGAAGCCCGCACCTACCAAATTGCTTTTTCCGGTGGGTACACGCTTTAGCGTGTACTTGGTGCGGAGCGCCAATGCGAAGGAGTGCAGGCCGCAGTAAACGACCATGTACTTCCGCCAT
>JACQEX010000028.1 GCA_016200345.1 Nitrospinota bacterium | reverse complement strand
TACGTAGTCCGCGTGGCCCGGGCAGTCCACGTGCGCGTAATGCCGCTTGTCCGTGTTGTACTCCACGTGCGCCGTCGCTATCGTGATGCCGCGCGCGCGCTCCTCGGGGGCCTTGTCTATCTGGTCGTACGGCACGTACTCAGCGTAACCCTTCTTCGACAACACCTCCGTTATCGCCGCCGTCAGCGTAGTTTTGCCGTGGTCAACGTGTCCTATGGTCCCCACGTTTACGTGCGGCTTGCTTCTGTCAAACTTCTCTTTAGCCATTTTTTAACACTCCTCCTTGAAGTTCTTTTTAAGCGCCCACTGCCTTTGAAGTGCCGCTGTGCTTCGCTATGATTTCTTCGCCCACCGATTTTGGCACCTCAAGGTATTTTTTAAACTGCATCGTATAAGTGGCCCGGCCCTGCGACATGGATCGCAAATCCGTGGCGTATCCGAACATCTCCGCAAGCGGAACCTCGGCGCGAATGACGCGCGCGTTGGCGCGTTGGGACATCTCCACTATCTTGCCCCTGCGGGAAGAAAGGTCGCCCATTACGTCGCCCATGAACTGCTCTGGCGCGACCGCCTCCACGTCCATTATCGGCTCGAGGATGCACGCGCCGGCCTTTCTGGCCGCCTCTTTCACGGCCATCGAACCGGCTATCTTAAACGCCATTTCGGAGGAGTCCACCTCGTGGAACGAGCCGTCAAACAAAGTAACCTGTATGTCTATCAAAGGGAAGCCTGACAAAACGCCCCCTTCAAGGGCCTCTTGACAGCCTTTGTCAACGGGCGCGATGTATTCCCTAGGAACCACGCCGCCGACTATGTCGTTTACGAATTTGTAGCCGGAACCGGGGGGAAGCGGCTCGACCTTGAGCCACACGTGGCCGTACTGTCCGCGACCGCCGGTCTGGCGAACGAACTTGCCTTCCTGCTCCGCCTTGGTTTTGATAGTCTCCCTGTATGCGACCTGCGGCTTGGATACGTTAGCGTTTATGCCAAACTCCCTGCGAAGCCTGTCCACGATTATGTCCAGATGAAGCTCGCCCATGCCGGAAATAATCGTCTGCCCGGTCTCGTGATCCACCTTGACGTGGAACGTCGGGTCTTCCTGCGCCAGTTTGCTAAGGCCCTCGCCCAACTTGTCGTGCTCGGCCTTGCTCTTCGGCTCGATTGCAATTGATATGACCGGCTCCGGAAACACCATGCGCTCCAGCACGACATGGCGGCCGTCGTCGCAAAGCGTGTCGCCGGTAAGCGTGGCTTTAAGGCCGACCACAGCGGCTATGTCGCCTGCGCGAACCTCTTTTATTTCCTCGCGCTTGTTCGCGTGCATTTGTAGAATTCGGCCTATGCGCTCTTTATTGCCCCCCTTGGTCGCGTTCACGACGTAGGAGCCGGAGTTCAGAACCCCGGAATAAGCCCTGATAAACGTAAGGGTTCCAACGAACGGGTCGGTCATTATTTTAAACGCCAACGCCGCAAACGGCTCGTCGTCGCTCGGCTTGCAGACGATTTCGGAATCGTCGTCCGCGTCGTGGCCGACAAGCGACGGCCTGTCCATCGGCGAAGGGAGGTAGTCCACAACGCAGTCCAGCAAAGCCTGAACGCCCTTGTTCTTAAAGGACGCGCCGCAAATTACCGGCACGAATTTAAAGCCGATGACGCCCTTGCGAATGGCCCTTTTTATCTCATCCTCGGTAAAGTCGGTTTTGCCTTCCAAGTACCGCTCCATAAGCGAGTCGTCCGCCTCGCAGACCGCCTCGATGAGTTTTTCGCGGTATTCCACGGCCTTGTCCTTGAGGTCGGCTGGAATCTCCACCACCTCGAAAGTCGAGCCGAGTTTGTCGTTCGCGGTGTAAATGACGCCCTTCATCTTGACCAGGTCAATACACCCGGCGAAAGAATCCTCTGCGCCAATCGGAAGCTGTATCGCGACCGGGTTGGCCCCCAGCTTTTCCCTCATCTCCGCGATGACGTTGTAAAAGTCCGCGCCGGTTCTGTCCATCTTGTTGACGAACGCTATGCGCGGAACCTGATATTTGTCTCCTTGGCGCCATACGGTCTCGGACTGCGGCTCCACCCCGCCAACGGCGCAGAACACGCCAACAGCCCCGTCGAGAACGCGAAGGGATCGCTCCACCTCGACCGTAAAGTCAACGTGGCCCGGGGTGTCAATAATGTTGACCCTGTGCTGGCGCCAGAAACAGGTGGTGGCGGCGGACGTAATCGTTATGCCGCGCTCCTGCTCCTGCTCCATCCAGTCCATGGTCGCGGTGCCGTCGTGAACCTCGCCGATTTTATGCGTTACGCCCGTGTAGAAAAGGACCCGCTCCGTAGTGGTGGTCTTGCCGGCGTCAATGTGCGCGATGATGCCGATGTTGCGTGTTTTTTCGAGCGAAACCGTTCTTGCCATAAATTATTCCTTTTACCAGCGGTAATGCGAAAAGGCTTTGTTGGCCTCCGCCATTTTGTGCGTGTCTTCTTTTTTCTTAAACGCGTTGCCCGTGTTGTTGGACGCGTCCAAAATCTCGTGCGCGAACTGGTTCTCAAACCCGCGTTCGTTGCGCGTCCTGGCCATAGAGACAATCCAGCGAACCGCGAGGCTCGTCTGCCTCGACGCCGGGACTTCGACCGGCACCTGGTATGTGGCGCCGCCGACCCTGCGGGACTTGACCTCCAGCATCGGCCTTACGTTCTGCACGGCCTTCTTATATACCTGTATGGGGTCCTTGGAGGACTTTTCCTTGATTATGTCCATGGCTCCGTAAAACATGCGCTCGGCGATGTTCTTCTTGCCCTGGCTCATAATGGCGTTGACGGTCCTTGTAACCAAAAGCTCGTTAAAAACCGGATCCGGAAGCAATTCTCTTTTTACTACGCTTCTTCTTCTTGGCATCGCTTATTTCTCTTTTTCTTTCTTCGGGGTTTTGGCGCCGTATTTTGAGCGGCTTTGGCGCCTGCCTTCCACGCCCTGCGTGTCCAGCGTCCCGCGCACCACGTGGTACCGGACGCCGGGGAGATCCTTTACCCTGCCGCCGCGAATAAGGATTATCGCGTGTTCCTGCAAATTATGCCCCACTCCGGGGATGTAGGTCGAAACCTCGTATTTGTTGGTGAGCCTTACGCGCGCCACCTTGCGAAGGGCGGAGTTCGGCTTTTTCGGCGCGACGGTGTAAACCCTCACGCAGACCCCGCGCCTTTGCGGACACTCGGTCAATGCCGGACTTTTAGTCTTAAAATTAACGTTGCTACGCCCGTGACGCACAAGCTGGTTTATCGTAGGCACCAGGTTCCTCCTCAATAACTCAAAGCAAAACTGAAAAACTAAACTCTCAACCAATCGGGAAGCCGTCAACACAAGGCTCCCGTAAAAAGGGGAATCCTATATAAAATCCCCCCCTTTGTCAAACATTTTTTCCTAATTATTTATTCGACTGCTCCAAAACCGGGCTTTCCGGGGGAAAATCCAAAAAAAACACCGTCCCGCCCGGCCCCGTTCCAACCCTTATTCCGCCGCCGTGCGCGCGCATCACGTCCATACAATAAGGAAGCCCCAGGCCGGTGCCGGCCTCCCCTTCGGCGCCAAATCCTGTCGTCTTTACGTCGTGCCTAAACAGGTTTGGCAACAACGCTTCCGACACTCCCACGCCGGTGTCGCTCACCGCGACGGTTTTCGGGCCGGATTGAAAAATCGTAACGACCCCGCCGCGCTTGGTGAACTTAATCGCGTTGCTGAGGATGTTCAAAACCGTCTGGCCGGCGAGCTGACCCTCATCAATCCGCGTATCGAGCCAAGCGGCCCCTTTAGATCGTGGGAGATGATGGAGATGAACTTATCCTTTAGTTTCGTCGCCTCCTCCGCCTCCACCTTGGCTTTCACAAGGCCAGATATCAGCGAGAGGTTTTCGTAACGAAGCCGCAGGGATTCCGAGACGATTGAAAATGAATTGCGCGACGTGCCCCAGACGGCAAGCATAAAGGCGGACGCGACAAACGCCATGGCGCCGTGCATGGAGTCGCCAAAGAAAAAAAGGCGGATGATGTTGGGCAAAAACGCCGGGAAGAAAAAGACGGCCGACCCAAATTTTAGCGAGGAATACGACATGGAGGCGCCGGCGGAAAGCCCGGCGATGAGGAGAAGCAAAAAGTTTTGGTTGGCGACCAAATCAAACGGGAAGACAAAAATCGCCGTCGAACCCCAAACCAGACCGGAGACAAAGGCCCCCGCCAAAAATATGTTTTCCCACTTTTGCTGGTCGAATTCGCCGTCTGCGACCTTGTTGAATTTTATGTGGGTCGCAACCCTCGCGAGTGGAATTAACAGGGACGCCAAAAACCACAAGGCGAGGGCCGTGTTGCCGCCCCCCTGCCTCCAAAGCAACACCACAAACGTCAGGGAGCAGACCGGGCTTACCAACCACCCGGCAAACAGGTTTTTGAAAGCCATGCGGACGGCATCCCGTTTTATTTGACCTGAAAAATTCGGAACCTTGTCGCTCATCGCTCTATCGGGGCGCCGGGAATTTTATTGACGCCAATCATTCCTTCCATAAGGTTGACTACGTTTTGGAAGCCTTCCCTGACCAGTATGGATGCGGCCGTTCTGCTTCTGTGCCCCGCCCTGCAAATGACGACCGTTTTTTTGTTTTTATATTCCTGTATCTCGCCGATTCTCGCCTGGAGCTGTTCCACCGGAATCAGGACGGATCCCCTGAGGTGCCCCAACTCGCCGACAAACTCCTGCGGGGTCCGCACGTCGAGCGCCAAAACCCCCTTTTCGGATTGGAGAAGTTTTAGGGATTCCTCCGGCGACAAATCCGCGTAACCGTCCGCGTTAACGGGAAAAGTGGGCAAATGCGTTTTCCTCCGGTCAAATATTATTTAAGTCTCTCGAACCCAGGGGGACATATTACATTAAGCTAAAATTTTCGCAAGTGGGGGGGCCGGGGGATAAAAAGTAGTTTTGCTTCCTAAAAATATTTTAAAAGTAGCACTACTTGACAAACGGGCCGAAATTCGCTAAAATCCCCGCATGGAGCAGACTGCCTTCGCGGACGAAAGAAAGGGGCTCCTCGTGTCCCTTCGCGGACAGGTCTCGTCCCTTAAAAGCGCCGAGCGAAAAGTCGCCTCCTTCGTCCTTAAATCACCGGAAAAAATACGCGACCTCACCGTCGCCGAGGCCTCCGCGCAGAGCGAGGTGAGCGAGGCGACCGTCATACGCTTTTGCAGGACCATCGGCCTTAAGGGGTACCAGGACCTTAAATACAGGCTCGCCGAGGAGCTTGCATCCCCGGTGGAAACCCCGCTTGGCGAGGACATAATGGACGGCGACTCCACCGAGGAGGTCCTTAAAAAAGTTTTTCTGTTCAACATGCAGACGCTTGACGAGACCCTGCAGGTGCTCGACCCCAAGGGGGTGGAGCGCGCCGTCGGCATCTTGGAACGGGCCGACAAAATCCTCGTGGTCGGCGTCGGCACCTCCTCCGCCAACGTGCTGGACGCGCACAACAAATTTTTTCGCCTCGGCCTTCGCTCGGTGGCGCAGAGCGACGCCCACCTGCAAATGATGGAGGCCGCGCTCCTAACCCCAAGGGACGCGGTGCTTGCCATCACGCACTCCGGCAAAACGCGCGACCCGGTGGAGACGCTGGCCGTGGCCCAAAGGGCGGGCGCAAAAACCATCTCAATCACCAGCAACCCCCGCTCCCCCATAACGAAACGTTCGGACACGGTTCTGCTGACGTCCAGCAGGGAGACCGCGTTCCGCGACGAGGCCCTTGCCTCGCGGCTGGCGCAGACAAGCATCGTGGACGCCCTTTACACGCTCATCTACATTCGCAACCGGAAAAGGGCCGTCACCGCCGAGAAAAAAATATCCGCCGTAATAGGCCAAAAACAGATTTAGGAGGAGTTGGATGATCACATTAAGAACCTACGTTTTTCTGGACAATTTGCAGGCCCAGCTGGCGTCCTACATCGGGAGCACCGCAAAGGGATTTTTGCCGGTCCCCGGCGTGGCCTCGCTATTCGTGGAAATCGCGCCCGGCCTCGCCATCAACCGCATTCTGGACGTGGCGCTAAAGGCCACAAAGGTGCAACCCGCGGTGCAGATAGTGGAGCGCGCGTACGGCCTTTTGGAGGTGCACGACAAAGACCAGGGGGAGGTGCGTTCCGCAGGCTCCGCCATATTGGACTATCTGGAGGTGAAGGAGGCGGACCGAATAAAACCCTTCATCGCATCCAACGAAATCATCCGCAGTGTCGAGCCGTACCAGTGCCAGCTTATAAACCGCAACCGTTCCGGGAGCATGATTTTACCGGGCGAGTCCCTATTCATATTGGAGACCGAGCCGGCGGGGTACGTCATATACGCGGCGAACGAGGCCGAGAAGGCGGCGAACATCAAGCTCGTGGAGGTTCGTCCGTTCGGCGCGCTCGGGCGGCTTTATCTGGCCGGCTCGGAATCGGAAATTGACTCGGCCGCAAGCGCGGCGATCAAGGCGATGGAAAGCATCGAGGGAAAACCCCTTAAAAGCAAGTAACCAATAATTTTTTAAAAAGGAGATTTTATGCCGGAAGCTTTGGGACTGATAGAGACAAAAGGATTCGTCGGAATGGTGGAGGCCTCGGACGCGATGGTCAAGGCCGCGAAGGTCGAGCTAGTGGGCTACGAGAAAATCGGCGGCGGATACGTTACCGCGATAGTGCGCGGCGACGTGGCGGCGGTAAAGGCGGCCACCGAGGCCGGTAGCAGGGCCGCCGAGAAGGTGGGCCAGCTGGTGAGCGTGCACGTGATACCGCGCCCGCACCTTAGCGTGGACCTCTGCCTGCCGTTGGGCCGACTCGACCAGGCCAAAAAAGAGCGCGGCAAGGAGTAGGCCGTGTATTTCGGAAAGGTGACCGGCACGGTCGTCGCCAGCCGAAAGGACGAAAAACTGGAGGGGCTGAAACTCTTGTTCGTCCAGCAGGTTGACGCAAGTGGAAAAATCACCAGCACCTACGTGGTGGCGGCGGACGCGGTCGGCGCGGGGATGGGCGAGATGGTGATGTTCGCCACCGGCTCCAGCGCGAGGCAGACGACCGCCACGGAGGGAAAGCCTGTGGACGCGGTGGTCATGGCCATCGTGGACACGTGGGAGATAGGCGGAAAGGTTGTTTACGACAAGTACGACCAAGAGGCGGTTTCGGTTTAATT
>JACQEX010000031.1 GCA_016200345.1 Nitrospinota bacterium | reverse complement strand
TTTTCTGCGCGGGGCGCTGGGGCCAGTCAACGAGCAACAAAAGAATTTTTTGGAGATGATAATGCGCAACGTCGACAGGCAGACCGCGCTGGTGAACGACATTCTTGACCTGGCGAAACTCGAGGCCAAAATGATGACGATTAGGCCGGAAATAGTGGATCCGACGTTCATCGTCCGTCTTGCGTACGAGTCCTTCCGCTACCTCTGCCAGGAGAAGGGCGTTGAGTTTAGCATGAAGCTGGGCGACGACATCCCCCACGTGTACGCTGACGAGAACATGCTCACGCAAATAACCGACAACCTGCTTTCAAACGCGGTGAAGTTCACCCCTTCCGGGGGGCGAATAACCTTGGAGGCCGGAAAAACAAACGCCGGCGGCGACGAGGCGGTTTTCTTTTCGGTGTCGGACACCGGAATCGGCGTACCGGAGCACCTAAGGGAAAGAATATTCGAGAGCTATTTTCAGGCGGACTCGGGCGTGCAGAGGCAGTACAAGGGGACCGGCCTGGGGCTTTCGATAAGCCGTAAAATGGCGGAGCTTCAAAGCGGCACGCTTGTCTGCACTTCGGCGGACGGGGGCGGCACCCGGTTCGTACTGACAATCCCGCAAAATTTGGCGCGAAGAAAAAGGGTTCTGCTGATATCGGAGGCAAAACACGCGGCCATGGACGAGGAGATACTGGGACGCGAGTTCAACGTGGCAAAAGAAACCGCCCAAAGCGCCGCGATTGAAAAAATCACCCAAAACCTCCCCCAGCTGGTGGTGGCGGATTTTGCAACCGACAACGACGACGCCGTCAAAATTTTCGGCCTTCTAAAACAGACGCCGCAAACCGACCAAATTCCGGTAATATTCATGGGGACGAACATGTCCGAAAAGGAGAAGGTGCAACTTCTCAAAATGGGCGCGGAGGACGTCATCTCGCGCCCCTACACGGCCGGGGAATTCCTCGCAAGGGTAAAAAAAATAATGGGTGAGGCGATTTGAAGAATTTTTTAATTCTTCTTGTGGACGACGAGCCGGACCTCCTGATGAGCCTGGAGGCGGCGATAAAGGCGGAGGGGTACCGCATCCTCACCGCCGACAACGGCCCCAAGGCGATAGAGCTTACAAAAACGCACAAACCAAACCTCATCCTGCTTGACTTGATGATGCCGGGAATGGACGGGTTCGCCGTCTGCAAACAGATTAAGGAGAACCCGGACACGGCCGACACCGCGGTAATCTTCCTTTCCGCGGACAAAATGGTGGAATCCAAGGTGCAGGGGCTGGACGTCGGCGCGTTCGACTACATGGTGAAACCGTTCAGCTACGCGGAAATTTTCGCCCGGCTTCGCTCCTTCATGAGGGAGTGGAAATATCGCATGGAGATAACCTCCCTGCTGGAGTTCTCCAAAAATCTAAACGCCCTGGAATTTGACGCGCTCATGCAGACAATCACCGAAAGCATAATCTCCATTTTTTACGCCGACCATTTTTCAATTTTCGTCTGGGACCAAAAGACCAAGCTGTTGCGCCTTTCGGCCAGCAACTGCGAAATGCCGGAGAACAGGCGGGACTTGGGGCTGGACGATTCGCCCCTGATGAAGAAGGCGTTTAAGACCGGCGAAATCGTTTTTGTCCGCGAATTTAAAAAATCGCCGTATTACGTGGAAAAAGAAAAGACGTACAGCGACGACTTCGCCCTGTGCGTTCCGTTAATAATGGACAAAGAGGTGACCGGCGTCCTCAACCTAAACGGGAACAGCAAGGGTTTTTTCAACGAGCACGACATGGCGTTCATGCGCCTCGGCGCGGACATCATAGGCCGGGCGATCGCCAACTCCGTCCAGTACCGCAAAATTCAGGAGCTGGCGGTTACGGATCCGCTGACCGGCATTTACAACCGCCGCTTTTTCTTCGAGCGCCTGCACAACGAGTGGGCCAGGACGCAACGCTACAAGTCCAAAATGACAATCGTGATGGTGGACCTGGATTTTTTTAAAAAAATTAACGACACCTACGGCCACGAGTGCGGAGACCTTGTGCTCGTCTCGGCGGCCCAGGTGTTGAGCAGACACCTGCGAAAAATCGACGTCGTCGCCCGGTACGGCGGAGAGGAGTTCATCCTGCTACTGCCGGAAATACCCAAGGATTCCGCCGTAAAAGTCGCGGAGCGCATACGCAACGACCTGGCCACAACCCCTTTCGAGTGGGATGGAAAAAATTTCAACGTCACCCTCTCAATCGGCGTGTCCGATTCCGAACACGCCGGGGTCGAAAAACCCGAGGATATAATCCGCCATGCCGACGAGAATTTATACTTTGCAAAAAAGTGCGGCAGAAACCGGGTTATCTCCTAACCCCACATGGCCCTAACAACCGCGCTCGTCCTTTGCTACTTTTTAGGCTCCTTCCCCACCGCCCTTATAGCCGGCAAAATCCTCGGGGGCGTGGACATCCGCACCACCGGAAGCGGCAACGCCGGCGCCACCAACCTTTATCGCCTCTTCGGCCTTAAGCCGTACATGGCGGTGCTTATGCTCGACATGGCAAAGGGGTTCATATCGTCCAAATGGGTTTCCCAAATCGGCCTTGGCGGAACGTTGGACGGCTTGGAGCTTGGGACGCTTTGCGGCGTGGTTGCGGTGCTTGGGCACGTCTTTTCCGTCTTCGCAAGTTTCAAGGGGGGCAAGGGGGTCGCCACCGCCGCCGGGGTCATGCTGGCCGTCGCGCCCGGCCCGTTGCTCGCCGCCATCGGGGTTTACCTCGTGGTCATTTCGATTACGCACTACGTTTCGCTCGGCTCCATCAGCGCGGCGTTGTCGGTTCCCGCGTGGCTGGCAACCAGCCGGATTGCGTTCGGAGCGGAAATTCGGTGGGAGGTTTATTCGCTCTCCGTTCTTCTTGCCGTCATGATTATCGCCACCCACCGGGCAAACATCAAAAGACTGATAAAGGGCGAAGAGCTAAAAACTCGCTTTTTTAACAAGGATTAAAGTGAGGCTTATTAAGTCCGTAGCTGAGATGCAAAAGTGGGCCGTAAAAAACGGACGTGATTGCGGGATTGTCCCCACGCTCGGCTCGTTGCACGAGGGGCACGCCTCGCTGATAAAAAAAGCCCGCTCCGAAAACGGGCTTGTCGTCGTCTCCGTTTTCGTGAACCCGTTGCAGTTTAAAAGGGACAAATTTTTGGCCTACCCGCGCAACCTAAGGGAAGACATGGCGCTTGCCAAAAAAGCGGGGGCGGACGTTCTCTTCGCCCCTTCCGCGGACGATATGTACAAAAACGATTTTGAATCGCAAATCGTCCTACCAAAAATGTTTAAAACGCTCGCTCATCAGGGGCTGGAGTGGCACTACAGGGGCGTTCTTGCGGTGGTGATGAAACTTTTTCAAATCATCCTTCCCGCCCGCGCATATTTCGGGCTAAAGGACCCGCACCAACTCGCGCTGATAGAAAGGATGGTCGCGGATTTAAACGTGCCGGTAAAAATTCGACGGTGCGAAACAATACGCGAAAAAAGCGGCCTTGCCCGTTCCTCGCGCAACGCCCTGTTGACCGCTGAGGAAAGGAAAGCCGCCACGGTTATTTATAAATCGCTTGAGCTTGCAAAGGCCCGTCTGCGGAAAAACGGCCACGGGAATTTACGCGGAGTCATGTCCGAAATGAAAAAACTAATCCATGCGGAGAAAACGGCCAGGGTGGAGCACATAGAGATTGTTGACCCGGCCTCGTTTTTACCGTTTGACAAAAAATCTAAGGAGGCGCTCGTCTTCACAGCCGTGAACGTCGGCGGAAAACGCCTTACGGACAACCTGCGCTTCACCCTCCCCGTCAGCCCGCGCAATTAACGGCGTAGAAGAAGGGCGAGGGCGAGCGAGGGGTCGAGGCTTTTATATTTCCAAGCGGAATCGTGCAACCTCAATTTGCCCTTCTTAATCGCCGAATCCAGAATAAACGAGCCGGTCCCGATTGGAATAATCGGCAGACCAAATTTGTGGGCGGACAAAACAGTCTTTTCTCTTTGCGCCTCCACAGCCTGTTTTGCAAACGAGAGCAGTTCGGCTTTCGAGAGTTCGCCTTCGTCAGCCAGTAGGGAACGGGCGAGACGGCGGAGCGCCCCCGCCGAAGTTTTCGGGCCGTTGTCCGGAGTCGGCGAATTGTAATTTTTTTTCGATATGTTTCTTAGAAGAAGGTGCGCGTCACCAATCTGGCTAAAAAATTCCGCGGAGAGCGGCGCCGACCGACCGCGAATCTTCGCGTTTTGAAGAACGGACTGCAGGGGAGTCCGCAAATATCCGGTGTAAAGAAGTTCGCCGTGGCGCATCCTTTCAAAATCCGTGAGGCCCAAATTGGAAATTTTCCCGCCGCGCACCGGGGTCAAATCGGTGGTGGTGGAACCTATGTCGCACAACAAAAAGTCGTTTTCAAACCGTCCGATGTATTGCGGCACCACGGCCCAGTTTGCCGACGCCACGTCACGATAGTTTTTTAT
>JACQEX010000030.1 GCA_016200345.1 Nitrospinota bacterium | reverse complement strand
CCCTCCAGCATCCCCGGCCTGCCCTTCATCACTACTTCGGTTACTCTCTTCACATGACCTCCTTGCTTTGATTGTTTCTTCATAAAAACATTTTAGCAGGTGAGGTCATACTTAAATTTCAACTAACTTTAGGCCACTTTCTCCCCGCGACGGCGGCAAAAATTTCCCCCGTATTTAATCTGCGTAATCCGCGTTAATCGGCGGATAGATATCCCCGCTCTCCGCGACAGCTGTAAAAATCCCCTTTCGCGTCCTTCGCGCCTTCGCGTGAGCCGTCCCCCGTTTTATTTAAAAATAAGGTGTTGACACCGGGGCGCGCATATGTGAAACTGTGCCTCGAAGTGCAATGAAGTGGGTTAAAGTGTAATTATATGTTTTTTGGAAATTATCCGGCCACACTGGATGAGAAGGGACGGGTGCATATTCCCTCCGTGCTCGCCAGGGACGTGGGCGACAACGAGACGGTGATGGTGGCGGACTGGGGAAAATGTCTGGCCGCCTTCCCGCAAAAGGCGTTCGAGGAAATGGGAAAAGTGCTTATGGAACAGAGCAAGAGCAAACAGCACCGCGAAAGGGTGCATCGCATCGTCTCCAACTTCTACCCGAGCGTCCTCAAAAACGGAAAGCTCCTCGTGCCGCAGGAACTAAGGGAGCGAAAAAAACTCGACAGAAAAATCAGCGTCGTAGGGATGCTCACTCATATAGAAATTTGGAACCAGAAAGACTGGAACGAAAAAGACGCCGGCAGTAGAAAGAAAAGCATCAGGGACGATTTGGACGAACTCGGGATTTTATAATGGGAACCTCCGCGAACGGAAACGGCGGGCATAAGCCGGTTCTGCTTGAGGAGGTTCTAAGCGCCTTGGCGCCAAAACCCGGGGGACTTTATTTGGACTGCACGCTCGGCGGCGGCGGTCACGCGGAGGCCATTTTAGACGCGGCGGGAAGGGGTTCCCGCCTGATCGGTTTGGACAGGGACGAGTCCGCGCTTGGGCGCGCGGGCGAAAGACTTAAACGTTTTGGGGACGGGGTTGAACTTCATCATGGCCGTTTTGAGCGCATGAAAGAATTCTTGGCGGGGAGAGAGCCGGATGGAATCGTGATTGACCTTGGCGTCTCCTCGTTCATGCTGGACGAGGCCGACAGGGGCTTCTCGTTCAGGGCCGACGCGCCCTTGGACATGCGCATGGATCGCACGGAGTCCCTCACGGCGCGAGAAATAGTCAACACATGGAGCGAGGCCGACCTTGTCCGCATCTTCTTCGAGTACGGGGAGGAGCGTTTTTCCCGAAAAATCGCGCGTCGAATCGTGGAGGCGCGCCCCGTTGACACCACCCTGCATCTGGCCCAAATCATCGCCTCGGCCTACCCCAAGGGCCAGCACAAAATAAACCCCGCAACCCGCGTTTTCATGGCGCTTCGCATCTCCGTCAACGGCGAGTTGGAAGACCTCGGCGAGGCGATGAACGGCGCGGTGGACGCGCTCAAAACCGGCGGACGGCTCGCCGTAATCACCTTCCACTCGCTGGAGGACAGAATAGTCAAACGTTCCTTCGCCCGCATGGCCGCCGGTTGCGTATGCCCGCCCCGCCTGCCGGTCTGCGTGTGCGATAAAAAAGCCCAGGTTAAACTTCTGGCCAGAAGGCCGATTTCCGCCTCCGACGAGGAGATAGCCCAAAACCCACGCTCACGAAGCGCCCATCTGCGCGTCGTCGAAAAGGAGGCCGCTTGAGCGACCAGTTCCGCCCCGACAAAACCGCGAACGACGTCATCTTTACGCGGGCCAAAGCGCGCGTTGACCGCGAGGAGATGCTTTTTTACGGCCTTAGCGTGGGGTTTTTACTGCTGGCCCTTCTTCTATACACCTTCCCGTCCGTGAAAATGGTCCACCAGGTATATAAGGAGCAAAAACTAAAAACCAAAGAGCGCGCGCTTGCCGCCGAGTACAGCAGGCTTAAATTGCAGTACGAGGTCGCGATCTCGCCGGAGGAGATGGAAAAACAGGCGTCCAAGGGCGGGTTCGTTCCGTCCGGCAAGAACCGGGTTGTTTACGTGGAGAAGACGTGGTCTGGCAAATAGACGACGAGATGATAACCCAGCGCTCCATAAAGTTGAAGAGGATACGCCTGTTGGTCTTCCTAGTCTGCATTTTTGGCGGGTTCGGCGCGGTGCTTGTGCGGCTTTTCACCGTGCAGGTGCTGGACTACAAGAAATATGTGGACTACTCCAAAAACCAGTATTATCAAAAAGTAACCTTCTCGCCGACGCGCGGAAGAATATTGGATCGCAACGGCGGAGTTCTGGCCATGACCGTGCCGATGAAATCCGTTTTCGTGTCGCCTCCGATGATTGAAAATAAAAACGCCGCCTCCGTCCAGATAGCCAAGGATTTGAACATGGACGCCGAGACGGTTCTCTCAAAGCTTGAGAGAAAGGGACATTTCGCTTGGATAAAGCGAAAGGCCGGAACCGACGAATATGAGGCTTTAAAATCACGCCACATCAAGGGCGTGATGTTTGTGGACGAGGACAGGCGGTTTTATCCGCTAAAGGGGCTTGGCTCCCGCGCCCTCGGTTTTTGCGGACTGGACAACGGCGGGCTTGCGGGGCTTGAGTATCTTTACGACAAGACGCTGGCCGGCGAGCAGGTGACAATCATCGCCCAAAAGGACGCGATGGGAAAAATTTACGGATACGGCGACAGGCCGCCGGAGAGCAATTTCGAGATTGTCTCCACGCTGGACACCTCCACCCAATTTTTGGCCGAGAAGGCGGTGCGAACAGCGTTTGACCGCTACAAACCCAAGGCCGGGCTGGCCGTCGTTATGGCGGTTCACTCGGGCGAGATTCTTGCCCTGGCCGAGGCCCCGGAGCTTGATCCGAACGACTACTCGGCGTATCCGGCGTCTCGCCAAAAGCCGAGCGTCGTGGCGCAAAGCTACGAGCCGGGCTCAATATTTAAAATATTCGTGTCGGCCTCCGCGATTGACGCCGGCCTTACGTACCCCGAGGACAAGGTCAACTGCGAGAACGGACATTACACGATTTATGACAAAGTCTTCAAAGAGGCTAAAAACGAGAAATATAAAATCATGCCGCTAAAGGACGTCATAGCAAAATCGTCCAACATAGGCATGATAAAAATCGCACAAAGGCTCGGGGACAAACGGTTGTACGAGTACCTTCGAAAATTCGGGTTCGGCGCCAAAACGGGCGTGGACCTGCCCGGCGAAATCACGGGGCTGTTGCGCGACTACAAGGCGTGGTCGGCGGTTTCACTCCCCTCCATATCATTCGGCCAGGAGATAAACGCGACTCCGATGCAACTCGTGACGGCTCTTTCCGTGGTCGGCAACGAGGGTGTTTCCGTAAGGCCCCACCTCCTAAAACGCGTGGTTAAAAACGGCAAGACGGTAATGGAATACACGTCGCCGGCCTCGGAGAGAATCATCTCGAAATCCGCCGCAAACCGGGTTTTGGGGATGATGCGCTACACGGTTACGAACGGCACCGGCAGGCTTGCCCAGACGGTCGGCTACGAGGTCGCCGGCAAAACAGGCACCGCGCAAAAGTTTGACAACGCCAGCAGGATGTACATCTCGGACAGGTTTCTTTCCTCGTTCGTGGCGCTCTTCCCGGCTAGCAAACCGGAGTACGCGATATTGGTGATGTTTGACGAGCCGATGGGGATGGGCTGGGGGGGCGAGGTGGCCGCCCCGGTCGCAAAGGAAATCATCGAGGGAATCGCCCGCCTGAACGGAATGCCGGCGCAGGGACAAAAACGGTACGACGTGAACTGGAAAAACGTCAGGGTCGCCGCCAACGACATCGGGCGGGACGGGAACGACTGACATGGCAAAACAGGTCGCGGAGGCGCGGGCAAACGTGGTTGTTAAGAGCGGGGAATTATTCGGCAAGTCGGCGCTCGGCTGGCCGAACGTGGACGTTACGTCGGTGGAGTACGACAGCAGAAAAGTCACCCCCGGCGCCTGCTTTGTGGCGTTGAAGGGTTTCTCGACGGACGGTCGCCTTTTTGTCGGGGACGCCGTAAGCCGCGGAGCGAGCGTGATAGTAACGGAAGGGGACGCGTCGGTGGACGGTGGCGACATACCGGTGGTGCGGGTTTCAGACGTCCGCAAGGAGCTCGGTGTCCTCTCGGCCAAATTCTACGGCAATCCCTCGAAAAAACTCGGCGTCGTGGGAATCACCGGAACAAACGGAAAAACCACCACCTCGTACATGATTCAAAAAATATTTAACGACGCCGGGTTTCAGGCCTCGCGCTTTAGCACCACGGACTACGATTTTCCCGACGGCTCCCTTCCGGCGCCGAACACCACGCCGCAGTCGGCGGACCTTCAAAAAATGTTCGCGCGCGCCGTCGGCTTTTCTCGACCGAGGTGCGTGATGGAGGTAAGCTCGCACGGCCTCTCGCTCGACCGGCTGGAGGGAACGACCTTTAAGGGGGCGGTGTTTACGAACCTAACCCAGGATCATCTCGACTTCCACGGCACGATGGCTAAATATGAGGAGGCCAAAAGGCGCCTGTTCACCGAGTTTGAAAACGAGTACGCCGTTATAAACATTGACGACCCGGCGGGGGCGAGGTTTGTTTCCGGCGGCGTTAAGGGAAAGGTAATAACGTTCGGCTCCGCGCCGTCCGCCACAGTGGGGCTTTTGGATTTTTCGACCGGTCTTTCCGGCTCACGCGTAAAACTTGCCACTCCGGCGGGAGAGGTCGCGCTAAATCTTTCCATGCCGGGCGGGCACAACGTGCAAAACGCGATGGCGGCGTTTGCCGTCGGGATTGCGGAGGGAATCGCCGTTCCGACAATCGTCGGCGCGTTGGAGTCGCTTAAATCCGTCCCGGGCCGTTTCGAGCGGGTGGACGAGGGACAGAATTTCGGCGTGATTGTGGATTACGCGCACACGGACGACGCTCTTGCGAAGGTTCTTAAAACCGCAAGGAACATCACAAAAAACAGGCTCATCTGCCTGTTCGGTTGCGGCGGCGACCGCGACCACGGCAAAAGGCCGCTCATGGGAAAAATCTCGGCGGAGCTTGCCGACGTGGTTGTTGTTACGTCCGACAACCCCCGCACGGAATCCCCGTCGGCGATAATCGCGGAGATTTTGAACGGGGTTCCGTGCGAGAAATCCAAAAACGTCGTTGTTGTGGAGGGGCGTGAGGCGGCCATAAACGCGGCGGTGGAAATGGCGCGCGAAGGCGACACGATTCTATTGGCCGGGAAGGGGCACGAGGATTACCAAATAATAGGGCGCGAAAAATTTCCGTTCGACGACAGAAAGATTGCCGCCAAGGCCGTTAGGAGAAGGCTGGGATGATTTATCATTTTCTCTACCCATGGCACGACACGTTCCATTTTCTAAACGTATTTAAATACATAACATTCCGAACCACCTACGCTGTTATAACCTCGCTGGTTCTCTCGTTTTTGCTCGGGCCGCCGTTCATCCAGTATCTGGCGAGAAAAAATTTCGGCGAGCGAATAAGGTCGGACGTGCCGGAAAACCACAGGGCGAAGGGGGGAACCCCCACGATGGGCGGCCTTTTAATCCTCGCCTCGTTTGTTCTTCCCGCCCTGTTGTGGGCCGACGTCGCAAGCCATTCGGTGATGGCCGCAATCCTTACGGCGGTGCTGTTCGGGCTTATCGGGGTTTACGACGACGCCACGAAGCTTCACGACGGGCGCGGCATAAGCGGCAGGCGCAAATTGCTCCTGCAGGCTCTGGCCTGCGTTCCGATTTTGTTCCTCGTATCGCAGGACGAGGCGCTAAGGGGGACGCTTACGCACGTCTATATTCCATTCTTCAAGCACCTAAAACCCGACTTGGGATATCTGTACTATATTTTCGCCGCTCTGGTGATTATCGGCGCCTCCAACGCCGTGAACCTTACGGACGGACTGGACGGCCTCGCCATCGGGCCGATTATTATCTCTTTCACGGCATACACGTTCATCAGCTACGTCGCCGGCCACGCCCTTTTTTCCGGCTACCTGCAGATACCCTTCATAAAGGGGGTTGGCGAGGTTACGGTACTATGCGGCGCGGTGGTCGGGGCCTCGCTCGGATTTTTGTGGTTCAACGCCTACCCCGCGCAGGTGTTCATGGGGAACACCGGCTCGGTGCCGCTCGGCGCTCTTTTGGGCGTAACCTCCATTTTGACGAAGCACGAGCTTTTGCTGATGCTGGTGGGGGGCATTTTTGTCGTCGAGGCGCTCTCCGTCATAATGCAGGTCGGTTATTTCAAGATGACTCACAAAAGGGTTTTTCTGATGGCGCCGATACACCATCATTTCGAAAAGCTCGGCTGGCCGGAGACGAAGGTTACCACCCGGTTTTGGATTATCTCCATTCTGCTGGCGCTCCTAAGCCTCAGCACGTTGAAGTTGCGGTGAACATGGAATTAAGGGGAAAGAAAGCGTTGGTGGTCGGCCTTGGCAGGACGGGCGCGCCCTCCGCAAACAGGCTGGCCTCGCTCGGCGCGTCCGTGTTGGTAACGGACAACAATAATAATCCGGGGGAGGCCGCGAAAAAACTGGCCCCGGGCGTGGCTATCGAAACAGGATCGCACGACAGGGCCATGGCGGAAAAATTCGACCTCGTCGTTGTCTCGCCCGGCGTGCCGTGGGAAAGCCCACTGCTTGTCGCAAAGCGAAATGCCGGCTCCGAGGTTATAAGCGAAATAGAGCTGGCCTTCAGGCTGGTCGAGAGGCCGTGGCTTGCCATCACAGGCACCAACGGAAAGAGCACCACCACCGCGCTAGTCGGGGCGATGATGGCCGAATCGGGTGTTGACTCCGTGGTCTGCGGAAACATCGGCAACGCCGCCGTGGGGGAGGACGCAATTTTCGAGCGACCCGTTAAGGTCGTGGCCGAGATTAGCTCGTTCCAACTCGAGGGGGTTACGACCTTCAAACCGCGCGTCTCCGCAATTTTAAACATAACCCCGGACCATCTGGACAGGCACAAGACGATGGAGGAGTACACCCGCCTTAAATGCAGGATTTTCGAGCTTCAGCGCGGCGACGACGTGTGCGTGTTGAACATGGACGACGAGGGCGCCTCCAAGCTGGCCGGAAGGGTCAAGTGCAGGCTCTTCCCTTTTTCCACGTCGGAAAAACTGCGCGAGGGGGTTTTCGTAAACGACGGCGTGATTCTAATCTCGCACGCCTCGGAAATTTGGAAAATGGGCGAGGCGAAAGACATGAGGCTTAAAGGGAGGGCGAATCTGGAAAACGCCCTCGCCGCCTGCGCAATCGCATTCTCCGGCGGCGCGGACACTGGCGCGATATCACGCGCGTTGTTCAAGTTCGAGGCTTTGGAGCACAGGGTGGAGCCGGTTGCGACTATCGCCGGCGTAAGGTTTATAAACGACTCCAAGGGGACGAACGTCGGTAGCACGCTAAAGGCGCTAGACGGCCTTGAGGGGCGCGTCGCATTAATTCTTGGCGGGCGGGACAAAGACCAGGATTTCACGCCGCTCGCGGAGATGATTAAACGCTCCGGCGTCGCCGTGGTTCTAATCGGGGAATCGTCCGAAAAACTGGGACGGCTGTTTGGCGGGTACGAGCCGGTGGCGAGGGCGAACGGAATGGACGACGCCGTCGCGAAGGGGGCGGAGCTTGCCGGAGCGGGGGGCACCGTGCTTCTTTCGCCGGCCTGCGCCAGCTTCGACATGTTTCGCGACTATCGCGACAGGGGCGAGAAGTTTAGGGAGTCCGTGTTGAAAACCCAAAAATCGGCGATGGCCGGGAAGGGGGCTTGATGACCAAGCGCGACCCGGATTACAGGATATTGATATGCACGGTCGCATTGGTGCTCGTGGGGATGGTGATGGTTTTTTCCGCCAGCGGAACCGTCGCGGGCGAGAAGTACGGCGACACCGGATATTTCCTAAAACGCCAGCTTATGTGGGCCTCCATCGGGTTCGCCGGGATGTATTTCATGATGAGGTTCGACTACCGAAAACTGGCAAAGCTCGCGCCGTACCTTTATCTGTTGTCGGTTTTTCTTCTGTTTCTCGTCCTCATACCGTGGATTGGCAAGGAGGTGGGCGGCGCTCGCAGGTGGCTCTCAATTGGCGGTATCACATTCCAGCCGTCGGAGTTCGCAAAACTTTCGCTCATCATCGCCTTTTCGCATTTTCTCGTGAAAAAAGAGAACGCCGGAAGGTTGAAGGATTTTCTCACGGGATATGTTCCAAACGGGATGTTGCTGGGCATATGTTTTGTGCTGGTGCTGTTGCAACCGGACATGGGAACCTCCGTAACCGCGGCGCTGGTGGTCTTTTTTCTGTTTTTTGTCTCCGGCATAAGGCTTAGTTTCATCGTGGGGACGTTCCTCTTGTTGTTGCCCTTCTTCTACGTGGCGATTTTAAACGTGGCGTACAGAAGGCGCAGGATACTCTCGTTTCTCGACCCGTGGGCGGACCCCTCCGACACCGGGTTCCAAATCATCCAGTCGTACATCGCGTTTGGAAACGGCCACCTCTTCGGTCTCGGGCTGGGCGGAGGAAGGCAGAAAAACTTTTTCCTTCCGGACGCGCACACCGACTTTATTTTTTCGATAATCGGGGAGGAGTTCGGCTTCGCCGGGTGCGCCCTGATTGTCCTCCTGTTCGCAATTTTTGTTTACCTCGGAATCCGCGTCGCGATGAAGGCCCCGGATCCCTTCGGGATGTATCTTGCCGCCGGCATCACGGCGAGCGTGGGCTTGCAGGCGTTTATGAATTTTGGCGTCGCCACCGGGCTTGGGCCGACCAAGGGTCTGCCGCTTCCGTTTATATCGCTCGGCGGCTCGGCCTTGGTCATGAGCCTGATGGGCGTGGGGATATTGCTTAATATTTCGAGGCACAAAACATGAACGGCGCGAAAAGGATAATCGTCACCGCCGGCGGAACCGGCGGGCATATTTTCCCCGCGCTTGCCGTGGCGGAGGAAATGAGGCGGCTGGGAAACGCCGTGTTGTTCGTTGGGAGTGCGGGAGGGCCGGAGTCGGCGCGCGCAAAATCGGACGGCTTCCAATTTGTTGGGTTGAAAGTGGCCGGGTTTGACAGGAGTAGCCTGCTGAAAACCATCAAGTCTCTGGCACTGCTTCCTTGGGCGGTGCGGGAAGCGATGGAAACCCTTTCGTCATTTTCCGCCGACGCAGTGGTGGGGTGCGGCGGATATGCGTCCGGCCCTTCGTGCATCGCGGCGGCGATAAAAGAAAAGCCGTTTTTTCTACTTGAGCAAAACGTGTATCCGGGGCTTGTCACTCGCAGGCTGGCCCATCGCGCCGCCAAGATTTACGCCTCCTTTCCCGAGACGAGAAATTACCTGGAGAGAGGAAACATGGCGGTGTTCGGAAACCCCACCCGGCGCGAGTTTGTCCCGCCGCCGAAGAGGGATTTCCAGTCGTTTGAAAAAACACTGCTGGTCATCGGCGGTAGCCAGGGGGCAAGGTCTATTAATAAGGCGGTCATGCAGGCTCTCCCGGCGTTGTCAAAGCTAAACTTGAGAATAATCCACCAGACCGGTGAAAGTGACGCGGGGGACGTTCGCGCCGCATATGCAAAACGCGTGACCGCCTTCGCGGGCCGCTCCTCCAACGGCTCCTTTGCGTTCTCGGCCCCGACGATGACGGCGGAGCCTTTTTTCGAGGACATGGCGGACAAAATGAAATCGGCCCACCTTGCCGTGGCGCGCGCGGGTGCGTCGTCCTGCGCCGAGCTTTTGCTGACCGGACTCCCGTCGGTGCTCGTGCCGTATCCCGGCGCGGGGGGCCACCAAAAATACAACGCGCTTGCCATGGAAAACTGCGGCGCGTCGGTCGAGATAGACGACGTTGATTTAACGGGCGAGATTTTGGCGGAAAAAATATCCGGCCTTGTGCGAAAGCCAGCCATTTTGGAAAAAATGTCGTACTCCTGCGTTAAAAACTCCCGGCCCGGCGCCGCGCGGGCGATAAGCGACGACATCATGAAGGCGTTGAGAAACTGATGGTATTTAGAAAAAAAAGAAAGATACATTTTGTCGGCATAGGCGGTTCCGGCATGAGCGGAATAGCGGAGATTCTCGTGAACATGGGGCACGAGGTAAGCGGCTCGGACATGGCGCGGTCGGACGCGGTGACGAGGCTGGAAACGCTCGGCGCCAAGGTGTTCATAGGCCATGCGGCGGAGAACATCGGCGAGGCGGAGGCCGTGGTGGTGTCGTCCGCCGTCAGCAGGGAAAACCCCGAGGTGGTCTCCGCGCGTGTTTTGAAGGTGCCGGTCGTGCCAAGGGGGGAGATGCTCGGCGAGCTCCTGCGAATGAAAGAGGGAATTTGCGTGGCGGGGGCGCATGGAAAAACCACCACCTCAACCATGATAGCGACTGTGCTAAGCGGGGCCGGTCTGGATCCGACGGCGATTATCGGCGGGCGGGTGAAGATGTTCGACTCCGGCGCAAAACTCGGCAAGGGGCTGTACTTGGTGGCGGAGGCGGACGAAAGCGACGGCTCGTTCCTAAAGCTGAACCCGACGGTTGCCGTCGTCACAAACATAGACGCCGAGCATCTGGACTACTACGGCACGAAGGAAAAAATCGAGGAGGCGTTCTTTACGTTTTGCAACAAGGTTCCGTTTTTCGGCGCGACCATCGCCTGCGGGGACGACCCGGTGCTTCGCTCCTTCGCGCCGAAGATGAACAAAAAATTCATCACATACGGTTTTTCCAAGGCGTGCGACCTGATGGCGCACGACCTCTCGGTCATCGAGGGGGTCGGTTCCGCGTTCACCGTCTCGAACAAGGACGGTGAGCTAGGCAGGGTGGAGCTTCACATCCCGGGCAGGCACAACGTGCTCAACGCGCTCGCCGCGATTCAGACGGCGTTGTTTCTAGGCGTGGATTTCGCCACGGCGGCCGGGGCGTTGAGGGTTTTTTCCGGCATCGGAAGACGCTCGGAGTTCAAGGGGACGAGGAACGGCGTAACGGTCATAGACGATTACGGCCACCATCCAACGGAAATACGGGCCACGATATCCGGCATAAGGGAGTCGAACAAAGGGCGGAGAATCGTCACGTTCTTCCAGCCGCACCGATACACGCGCACGAGGGACTGCCTTGCGGAATTCCACACGGCGTTTGCCAACGCCGACGTGCTGTTGCTGGCGCCGATTTATCCGGCGGGGGAAAAACCGATAGAGGGGATAAGCGCAAAGCTGATTTACGACGGAGTTTCGGCCCCGGCGCGCGACTTCGTGTTTTTGTTGGACGACATGGCGGACGCTCAGAAATGGCTTAATAACAACCTTCGCGATGGGGACATCCTCCTCACGATGGGCGCGGGCGACGTTTATAAACAAGGGGAGAAGTTCCTCAAAAATGAAGACCGAGTTTAGAAGGGACGAGCCGATGAGCAAACACACCACCTTTAAGATTGGCGGGTCGGCGAGGCTGTTCTATTTGCCGACGACGGAGGAGGAACTGGCCCGGTGCGCCGCGGAGCATCCGTCGGCGTTGACGCTGGGCGGCGGCTCGAACCTGCTGGTGTCGGACGCGGGACTGGACGAGGTGATTTCTACAGCCGGTTTGGGCGGAGTTTCGCTGGGCGAGGCCGAGGACGGCGCGCCGGTCATAACCGCCTCTGCTGGCGGGAGTTTCACCGCGCTATCGCGGTTTGCGCAGAGAAACGGGCTGGCCGGTTTGGAATTCGCCTTTGGAATACCGGGCACTGTCGGCGGCGCGGTTTTGATGAACGCCGGCGCGTTTGGCGGCGAGGTGAAGGACTGCCTTGAGAGCGTGCGAATGTGCGCCGGTGGAAGGCTTGTAACGGCCACCGTCGGGGAGCTTGGTCTTTCCTACCGTTCGAGCAACCTTCCGAAAGGGGCCGTGTTGACCTCCGCCGTGTTCAGGCTTAAACGCGGCGACGCAAAGGAAATTTTGGCGCGAATGAACGAAATGTTGGGGAAACGAAAATTGTCGCAACCGCTCGACGTCCCCTCGGCCGGGTCGGTGTTTAAAAACCCGCCGGGGCTTTTTGCGGGAAAAATCATCGAGGAGCTTGGGCTTAAGGGGGCGAGGGTTGGCAACGCGCAGGTGAGCGAAAAACACGCAAATTTTATCGTCAACATGGGCGGCGCCACGGCCCGCCATGTGGCGGATCTAATGGAAAAAGTGGAGGAAGCGGTTTTGAAAACGGGAATAAAACTTGAGCGCGAGATAAAACTTGCCGGGAGTTTCGCATGAGACTGGCAAGGGACGCGGGGCGAATGTTTAGGACTACAAAGGTTCGCGCCACCTCCGCAAACAAGGCCAGGAACAAGATGAGGGCCAAAGTGGCGGGGATTGCGCTTTTGGCGTTGCTGTCGCTCTTTCTGGTCGTGCAGGCGTACGCCTCCGTTAGAAGGGCCGCCGCGCAAAACAATTATTTCACCGTAAAAAACATCATCGTCTCCGGCGCAAAAAAATTGGACGAGCGGAGGATACGCGGCCTGTTGCAGGTGGGGCTTTCGGGCAACATATTCACGAGGAACATCGACAGGGTGACCTCCATATTGGAAAGCAACCCGGTTGTGGAAAGCGCCTCGATACGCCTAAGTTTGCCGGACGTGGCCGAAGTCTCCATCGTGGAGCGCAAACCCTCATCCGCCGTTTATCTGGACGGAAAAACGTATCTGATGGACGCGGGTAGGTTTTTGATAGAGGAGGCTCCGCAAAATTGGTCAGGCGGCCCTGTGATAAAGGGGATAAAAAGCAACGCCAGGCCGGGGCAGAGGCTCTCCGACCCGAGGCTGGACGACGCGTTTTCGGCCTCCAAACTTTTCGAGCTTGACCATTACTGGCACGAAAAAGGGGCGGTCATAGACATTGGCGACACGGACAGGATTGTCGTCACCTCGTCTTCCGGCGTGTTTGTCCGGCTTGGGAGGGACCAGCGGGCCTGGAGGGAAAAGTTTTACGAGTATATGAGCGCAAGAAGAATTTCCGCCGACATCGGAACGACATTCGCCGGGTACGACCTCTCGTTTGAGGGACAGGTGGTGGGCGTTGCCGGCGAGGCGGAACAAACAAATAATTCAACCAAAAAAATCCAAGGGGTGTCGTGATGGCGAAGAAGGAAAAAGAGGTAATAGTAGGTCTGGATTTGGGTACCACCAAAATATGTTGCGTCATCGCCGAAATCGGAGCCGGCGGCGGGCTTGATATTATTGGCATCGGCACCCATCCGTCCAAGGGGCTGAACAAGGGCGTGGTGGTGAACATCGAAAGCACCGTGGAGTCCATCAAGTCGGCCGTCGAGGAGGCCGAGCTTATGGCCGGGGTTGAGGTGGAGTCCGCGTTCGTCGGCATAGCCGGAGGCCACATAAAGGGATTTAACAGCCACGGGATAATCGCCGTGAAGAACAAAGAAGTCACCGAGATGGACAAGGAGCGCGTGATAGAGGCGGCCAAGGCGGTCGCGATACCCCTGGACCGCGAGGTCATCCACGTAATTCCCCAGCAGTTTATTTTGGACGGTCAGACCGGCATTAAGGAGCCGCGCGGAATGTCCGGCGTGCGCTTGGAGGCGCGGATACACGTCATAACCGGCGCCGTGACGTCGGCGCAAAACATCGTGCGCTCCGTGAACCGCGCCGGGCTGGACGTGGAGGACATCATCGTCGAGCAGTTGGCCTCGGCGGAGGCGGTGCTGGATTCGGACGAGAAGGATTTGGGTGTCGCCCTGGTGGACATCGGCGGCGGCACGGCCGACCTGGCGTTGTTCGCGGAGGACTCCGTAAGGTACACGTCGGTCATAGCCATCGGCGGAAACCACATAACGAGCGATTTGGCGATAGGGCTTAGGACCCCGCAGGCCGAGGCGGAGAAAATAAAAAGAAAATACGGGTGCGCGCTCAGCACTATGGTGAAAAGCGGCGAGCAGGTGGAGATTCCGAGCATGGGCGGGCGCGAGCCCAGGTTAATAAGCCGGAACGTGCTGTGCGAGATTATAGAGCCGCGCGTGGAGGAGATGTTCCAGATGATACACAGGGATTTGGAAAGCTCCGGGTACCTCGGCGTGATTCCTTCGGGGCTTGTCATAACCGGCGGCACCTCGATTCTGGAGGGGATGCCGGAGGTGGCGGAGCGCGTTTTCGGCCTGCCGGTGCGACGGGGCAACCCAAAGGGCGTGGGCGGCCTTGTGGACGTGGTCAACTCGCCGCAGTACGCGACGGCGGTGGGGCTGTTGTTGTTCGGCGACAGGATGAGGAAAACGGGAAACCGAAAGCCGATAAAGGGGCGGAATATGTTTAACAACATCTCCGACAAGATGAAAAGCTGGATGGAGGACTTTTTTTAACGGCAAAGCCGCGGGACGGCGACTTTGCATTTTATGTTACGTGTTCGGGGTAATGGGATGACAAGTTTTTAAGATTAATTATTTAAAACTTTTTTTTGGGGGTACTGACTGATGGAAAACGAAAAAGTGGGCGAAATTATTCAACCGGCATTTGATTTCTCGAGCGAGCAGTTCTCGAGCGCCAAGATAAAGGTCATCGGCGTCGGCGGCGGCGGGTGCAACGCCGTGGCGGCCATGATGAGCCAGAACATCACGGGCGTGGAGTTCATCGTCTGCAACACCGACTCGCAGGCGCTGTCAAAATCCTCCGTGCCGATTAAGATGCAGATTGGCAACGGCCTCACCCGCGGCCTTGGCGCCGGCGCGAATCCGAACATCGGGCAAAAGGCGGCGATGGAGGACGCGGACGCGATAAGGGCGATGCTGGAGGGGGCGGACATGATTTTCATAACCGCCGGAATGGGCGGCGGCACCGGAACGGGCGCGGCCCCGGTCATCGCGCAAATAGCAAAAAGCATGAACGTGCTCACCGTTGGCGTCGTAACAAGGCCGTTTATGTTCGAGGGGCAGAGAAGGGGCAAACAGGCGGACAGCGGCCTTGCCGAGCTGGGCAAATCGGTGGACACGCTCATCACCATCCCCAACCAAAGGCTGTTGAACGTCGTTGACAAAAAGACGTCGCTCATGGCGGCCTTCAAAATGGCCGACATGGTTCTGTGCAACGCGGTGAAGGGAATATCGGACATCATCACGGTGCCGGGCCTCGTGAACGTGGATTTCGCGGACGTGACGGCGATAATGTCCGAGATGGGGCAGGCGCTGATGGGTAGCGGAACCGGCAAGGGAGAGAACAGGGCGCGCGAGGCGGCCCAAAAGGCAATACACTCGCCGCTGTTGGAGGACACCTCGGTCGAGGGTGCGAGGGGAATTTTAATCAACATAACCGGCGGTGAGAACCTTACGCTGTTCGACGTAAACGACGCCGCGATGGAAATTCAAAAAGGCGCCCACGAGTCGGCGCAGGTCATCTTCGGCGCGGTGATAGACCCGCGCATGGACGACGAAATTTCCGTCACCGTCATAGCCACAGGCTTCAACCATCTGGAGGCCGAGAAGGCGCCCATAATCCAGATTTCACAGCCGCAGTCGGATGCGCGCGTGATGAACGCCTCCGCGTCTTCGTCCGCCACCGCGCCGCAAAGGGCGACAATCTCGCAAATTCCGTTCACCACCAAAACGGACGTCAAGAAGACGTTTGCCTCGCTTGAGCTGAACGAGTTCGCGGACGAGTTGGACATCCCGGCCTTTATACGCCACAGGCAGGCGGACTAGCCGTAAAGGGGGAGGATGATGAACAGACAAAACATGGTCCTGGCCGGCAGGGCGGTTAACGACGGCCTGCGCCAGGATCTTTCGGCGATGAGAAACAATCTGCGGCAGTTGATACAGATTTCCAAACGAAACGTGGAAATTCAGCAGAGGATGGACGAATTGGGGGACATCGTCCTGCAATGTCCCGACCTTGAGACGCTCGTGGCGAAAACCACCTCCGCGATCAAGGAGTACTTCGGCTTGACGACCGTCACCTACGCTCTCTCCACTGATTTTCGCGACCTCATGCCGCAGACCGAGCCGCTTCACATAAAATCCATGTCCGCCGACAAGCTGTTTTTTTTGGATCCGGAAAAACTGGCGCAGATTTTTGCGAGAAGCCAGGGCCCGATTTTAAGGGGAAAGCTGGACCACGGCTCGGTGGATTTTTTCTGTCTGCGTGAGCTTAGGCGGATACATTCCGAGGCTCTGACCCCGCTCTTTTACAACAACGAGCGTATTGGTAGCATAAACTTGGGGAGCAACGACCCGGATAGGTACGCCGAAGGGGTTGCCACCGACTATCTTAGAAGGTTGGCGCACCTCACCTCGCTCGCCTTGGTGAACCTGCGTTTACGTCACGAGGTCGCAAAAAAAAGGACGGGCGAATAGACGGTTGCACGCGGGCCAAATATGGCGAATAATCCCCTAGATGATAAAGAAAAGGGATGTTTTAAAAGCGGCGTCGAAAATTGGCACGCCGTTTTATTTTTACGACGCGGACGTAATTAGGCGGCGGTACAGGTCGCTTCGTTCCGCGCGGCGCAAGAAACAAAACTAATAGAAAAGAAAAGACCGTCGGTCATTCACTCCGAGACTTTGACGGAGCTCCAAACGCTGAATCGAATTGGCGAAAAATTCGACGTCGCGTTGAGGATTAACGTCGACCGCGCCGTCCCCGTGGAAAAAGGGGGCAGGGTTATGACCGGGGGGATGGACAAATTCGGCTTTACGGCCGACGACGCCAGTAAAATTCTTTTGGGACGCGGAAAATATAAAAATCTAAATTTCGTCGGGTTCCATTTTTATTTGGGCACCCAGATGCTTTCCCCAAAAACCTGGTTAAAAGGGGCGGAGAGCTACGCCCGTTGCGTGGCCAAAATTTGCCAGGAGGCGGGGTTTACGGCGAGATACCTAAATTTTGGCGGCGGACTGGGCATCCCGTACCGGACTGGAGAACGAGAATTATCGTTGGACGCGCTTGAAAAGGGCGTAAAGAAACTAGAGCGATTTATTTCCGGCGTTGACGAACTTTCCGGCGCAAAACTTTATATGGAGCCGGGGCGTTATTTAATCGGATCCGCCGGGGTATACGTCACGAGGGTAGTCGCGGTGAAAAACATCAGGGGGACGGATTTCGCCCTCACCGACGGCGGCATCCATCACGCTCTTTTTCCATTTAGGGTGAGCAGGGAGTTCCCGGCCTTTAGGGTCGACGGAAAAGCGGGGCGCCCGCGGAGATACGTGCTCGGCGGGCCGCTTTGCACCACTCTGGATCAATCCGACCTTCCGTTGTCCCTTCCCGAGCTTAAGGAGGGGAGCTTAATCGCCGTTGGCAACTCCGGTGCGTACGGATACGCAACCGGGATGCATTTTTTTCTAAGCCACCCGTTGCCGGCGGAGGTGTTGCTGGACGGCGGCGAGTTTTACATGATTCGTGAACCGTCCGTTTCCGAGCATCTTTTCCGCTTGCAGACAAGGCGAAAGCTCTGACGGTTTTGAAGATGAGACGTTATTGGTATTGAAGCGGCGTGAAGTTATTTTTTGGATTGAAGACTTTTTAACTCGGAGGAGGCGTCCTTGGCCGCCGGAGTTCCGGGGAAGTAAAAAACGACCTCTTTGAAAGTCAGGAGTGCTTTGTCGTAGGCCTCTTCAAATAGGTAGGCTTTTCCCTTCATAACCATGGCCTCGCTCTTATACCGGGAGTCGGGGAATTGTTCCAAGAGGTCGTCCACCCTGCCAATACAGGAGATGGAGGCGTTTACGTAGCAATAAAACCTTGCTGTTTCAAAGGCCTTTTCCGCCAGTCTGTCGTTTAGAAAGACAATTTTTTCCTTTGAGAAAGGGACCGCCGGATGATCCGGGAATTTTTCTACAAATTTTACGAATAGGTCGCGCGCCTTTTGCGCGCTTGACTGGTCCTTCAACACCGGCACGATGTCCCGAAAATAACTGGCGGCCTGGTAAAAAACGGCGTGGGGAGTCTGGTCGTCCAGCGGATAAAGCTCCACGTATCGCGCGTACAGCGGGGCCGCGGAAATATATTCTTCCTCCATATAATATGAGTCCGCCTGGCCGAGTAATGCGTGAATTCTATAAGGGCTGTCCGGCGCCTCGTCTATAATTTTTTGGTAGTATCGTTGCGCGGCGTCATATTTCCCCTGCGCAAAGTATTTGTTCGCGTCGTTAAAATTGAGGAATGCCTCGACTTTTGAGTCGGCCCCGGTGCTGGAGCAGGCCCCGGCGGTTAAAAGGGCCGCAATGGCTAAGAATAAGCGTAGCGACGCATTCGGGCCAACGGCGGATTTTATCGGCATTTCTACTCTGTTTTTCCCGCGTTGAAGGTGACCTTGGTCATCACTACTTTTTCCAACGGGTTGTCCCTGCCGTCCCTTGGCGAGGCGACTATTTCGTCCGCCACTTCCATTCCCTCGACGACCTCGCCGAAAACGGTGTACTGACCGTCAAGAAAAAGCGAGTCCTTAACGCAGATGAAGAACTGCGAGCCGGACGAGTTCGGGTTGGCCGAGCGGGCCATGGACACTATCCCGCGTTTATGTTTACGTTTGTTAAATTCCGCCTTGATTGTGTAGCCGGGGCCGCCCGTGCCGTGTTCCGAGCGGTCGTCATCTTTGGACTTTGGGCAACCGCCTTGTATCATAAAGCCCGGTATGACGCGGTGGAACAGCGTGCCGTCGTAAAACCCCTTGAGGGCGAGTTTTCCAAAATTTTCCACGTGTCCCGGCGCGTCGTCCGAGAAAAAATTCAGCTTTATAGTTCCCTTTGTCGTTTCAATAATCGCGGACGCCTCATTATCGGACATTTTTCCCTCAATCAGATAAGTTAAAAAAACAAGCCAGCCCCGCCATTCTACCAATAAATGCGTTAAATCCCCATCATCTCTTTGGCGTGTTCCCGCGCCGCGTCGGTGACCACTTTTCCCGCCCCCATTCTCGCAAGCTCCTCCACGCGCCCCTTTTCGTCCAGCAGGGTCACGCCGACCGTGGCGACCTTGTTCAGCGATTTTTTCTCGACCACGAAATGAAAGTCGGCCTGCCTTGCAATTTGGGCTAGGTGGGTGATGCAGATAATTTGGCAGTTTTTAGAGAGTTTTTTTAATTTTTCGCCGACCATGTCCGCCGTTTTTCCGCCGATGCCTGAGTCAATTTCGTCGAACACCAGAACCGGCACCGGCTGAATTTTCCCAACGGAGGTCTTTAGCGCAAGCATGATGCGGGATATCTCGCCGCCGGAGGCGATTTTGGCGAGCGGCCTCGGCTGGTGCCCCTCGTTTGCAGATATGAGGAATTGAAACTCGCCGAACCCGTGCGGAGTTATTTTGCGTTTTGCCCCGTCAAGCTCAAGGCCCTGCTCGTCGTCCGCAAGCGCAACCTCCACCTCGAACACGGCTCCGGCCATGTTCAGTTCCTTGAGGTCTTTTTGTACCTCTTTCTTAAAGGCCGCCGCCCCCTTCATCCGCTTTTTATGAAGCGCGCCCGCCTTGTCGCGCAGTGTCGTCCTCGCGTCGGCCAGTTCCCTCTCAAGCCTCTCCTTGTCCGCCGAGGAGGACTCTATCGAGTCCAACTCGCGCCTTGCCTCGGCCAGCGCGGACAAAAGCCCCTTGAGGTCGGTTTTATATTTTCTTTTGAGTTTTTCCAGCGTTGCGAGGCGCGTCTCCACCTCGGCCATCCTGGCCGGGTTGTCCTCCACGCCGGAGCAAAAGGAGTTAATTCCCATCGAGGACGAGGATATCTTTTCCGCCGCCTCCTTGAATGCGTCCGCCATCTGGCCGAAAAACTGGTCCGTGGTTTTCAGTCTTTCCAGCTCCTTTGCGGCGTTTTCCACCTTTGACAGCACGGAGTCGTCCGCCTCGTACATTTCCGAAAAAATTCTTGAGCCGGTCTCCCTTATTTTTTCAGACGAGGCCAAAAGTCTGTGCTCGGCCTCCAAAACGGTCTCTTCGTCCTCTTTCAGGGCCGCCTTTTCAAGCTCGTCAACCTTGAATGCCAGATATTCCCTGTGCGAGGTCGCCTCGTTCTGCCTTTTTTTCGCCGCCTCCAACTCCGCCTCGATTCGGCGCATATTCCGGTGCAGTCCCTCCACCTCATCCCTTTCGGTCGAGAGGGAAAGATATGAGTCGAGCCATTGCAGGTGCGTGTCCTTGTTGAAGAGGGACTGGTGGTCGTGCTGGCCGTGTATGTCCACCATCGATTCGCCGGCGGATTTTAAAGCCGAAACGTTCAAGGGGGAGCCGTTTACAAAGGCCCGGCTTTTACCCTCGTTTTGAATGGTTCTGCGCAGAATTATTTCGCCTTCCTCCGGCTGAATTCCAAGCCCCGTGAATATCGAAACGGCGGAGGGGATGAAATCCGCGCTGAAAACCGCCTCGGCCACCGCGTTGTCCGAGCCCTGCCTTATCATGTCCGGCTCTGCGCGTCCGCCAAGCACAAGATTGAGGGCGGACAGCACCATGGATTTTCCGGCGCCGGTTTCCCCGGACAGGATGTTAAGCCCCGGACCGAACGTCGCATCCAACTCGGATATGACCCCGATGTTTTTAATTCTTAGCGACTTGAGCGCCGGCTTTGACGTCATTTTCAGTTTTTACGTTGTTTCTGCCGGCGGTTTTGGCGGCGTACATGGCCGTGTCCGCCCTTTCGACGACGCTTTTTGGCGTGTCGTCCGGCCTTATTTGGGCTACGCCCGCGCTGATGGACACGTCCACGTCGGTTCCTCTTACCGTGAAGCTCATCCCCTCGACCTCCACCCTTATGACGTCGGCCAGTTCGGTGGCCCGTTTAAGGGCCGTATTGGGGAGGATTACGGCAAATTCCTCGCCGCCGTATCTGCATACGTGGGAGTGTTGCTCCAATTTCTTTTTTATTTCCTTGGCGAGGTGCACAAGAAGTTTGTCGCCTATAAGGTGCCCGTAGTTGTCGTTGAACTTTTTAAAAAAATCCACGTCCAGAAAGATTAGGCTTACGTTTTTTCCGGCCTTGGCGTCTGTGACGGTGGCGGCCAGGGTTTCGTCGAAAAACCGCCTGTTCCAAAGTTTCGTAAGGTTGTCCGTTCTTGCGTCGTTTCTCGCCTCCGTCAGCTTTATTTGGAGAGTCTCCAACTCGTCCGACGTCTTTTCCAATTTTTTATGAACTTTTGTCGTTTCCGCCGCGGCCTCGTTGGTGTCTTTTAGAATGCTCGTAAGCAGGGAGCGGACGTCGTCAATTCCCTCCATTTTTTGCATTGTGGTCTGGTATTTCTTTAGTTTTTCGCCGAACCCCGTCGTGGAGTTAGCCCCGGCGAGAATGTCCCTCATGAGGTTTACGACCATCATGTTGATTTTCGAGCCTAAAAGCTCGGCGGCGTCGATTTCCCTTTGGACTTTTTCGGCGGACTCCTTTTCGAGGCTTCTGACGAAAAACTGCTCGTAGAGTTTTTCGTTTAATTCGTCCGAGAACGCGGTGTCCGACTCCAAAAGTTCGTCGAGGCGTTTTTTTATCTCCTCTTTTCTCCCGCTGAAATACTCGAACCAAACGCGGTAGTTTTCCGGCGTAAGGGGGATGGATTTCTTGACAAGAAACGGAATGACCTGCCGGACTATCGCCCGGGTTGTGACGTTATCAACCATTTCTTTCCCTTCTGGTGGTGGCGGAGCCGCCCCATCCGAGTTTGTTCCTAAGCGTGTCGAAATGCGTCCTTCCGGGCGTTCTTATTATGCTTACGGATTTGCCGGAGCGGCGCAGGGTTATGGAGTCCTTAGGCGACAGGCCCACGCGGATGTGTCCGTCCAGTGTCGCGCTGACGTCCTTTTGCCCCTTCATAATGGTGATTTTTATCACACCATCCCCCGGAATGACAACAGGCCTGTTTGAGAGGGTGTGCGGGGATATTGGGCAGACGACTATCGCGTCCATCGTCGGGTACAAAATGGGGCCGCCCGAGCTGAGCGCGTATGCGGTGGAGCCTGTCGGCGTGGAGATAATCAGGCCGTCGGCCCTGAAATGTGTGACGTACTGGTTGTTGATGGAGACGGAAAGCTCCACCATTTTCGCCACCGACTGCCTGCTGAACACCACTTCGTTTAACGCCACTTCGTTGCGCTTTTTTTTGCCTTGTCCGGTTTCCAAATCGAGCAAAATCCGCTCTTCCACCACAAAATTGCCCATTGCAAGCTGGTCGAGCGCCACGTCCAATTCGTCAAGCGCGACCTCCGTCATGAAGCCTAGGCTACCGAGGTTGATGCCAAGCAATGGTATCGAATGGTGCATCGCCTCGCGGGCGCCGGTTAGAAATGTTCCGTCCCCGCCCAGCACCACGAGCGCGTCAATGGCTTTGAACAAAGCGTCACCTTTAAATCCCTTGGTCGAATTATTTAACACCTTCGCGCTCGACGCGTCGGGGAAAACCTTGACGCGGTTCTTTTTGCCCCAGGTTTTCACCATCATCAACGCCCTTTTCGCATAGGGGCTTTGCGGTTTTACCATCGTGCCAATGCTCGAAATTTTTAAGTCGGACATATGTTGGCATTATACCCGAACAGCGCCGAAAAACTTAAATTGGCGGCGTCAGCAGGGAGGCCGCCCATTCGGCGTCTTGTTGCAAATCCTGAAATAATCCAAGGTTGCGCGTGACATACTCAGCCGTGCCGGGCATGAAGCGGGCGTAGAGGGAGTTTTGTCTTTCCACCGCCTGAAAGCCGAAGGTGCCGAGCGCCTTGATGTTTCGTTGCAGGGCGGTTCTCGCCAAATCCTTTTCAAACGAGGCCAGACGTTTAGCGTCCAATATTTTCCCGGCGGCGATTTTTTTGTAGTGCTCCGTCAGTTCGTTCCTCGTTTCCTCGTCCAGCCTCACGTAGGAGTCGAACAAAAGCGAGGCCACGTCGTAGTGCGGCGGGCCGAGGCGTGCGTCCTGAAAATCTATTATGTAGAAATTTTCCTCGTGCGGCATGATGTTTCTGGAGTGGTAGTCGCGGTGGGTGAACACCGTCGGAATTTCAAGCAACGGGGCGATTAGGCGCTCAAAGAAGGCTGTCAGCCGCCGGTCGTCCTCTTCCGAAAGTCTCTTTTTCAAGTAGCCCCTTATGTACCATTTGGCGGCGTGGTTAAGCTCCCACATGAGTTTTTCATGGTCGAATTTTCTTTTGCCGGCCGGGTTCCCGGCTGTCAGTCGGCGCGTTCCCTCCGTTTGCATTAGCACAAGTACGTCCAAGGCCTTTTTGTAAAGCTCCAAGATTTGAGGGGGCGATGCGTTCTTGGCGTGGCTTTCCAAAAGCTCGTCGCCGCAGTCTTCCAGATAAAAAAGCCCATTTGACGGCTCGGTGAAATAGACCTCGGGGACGGCCACTCCCAAATTTTTTAGGAATTCGTGGATGTTCAGCCAGTCGTCGGTTTGCGGGTCGAAGGGAGCGTGGACGTTTACCATTACGGCGGTTTCCGACGTGGATTCGAACCTAAGGCGCGAGTATTCCCTCGTCGAGGCGTCACCCGCGAGTCTTTGGACGGAAAAATTCCCCGTGAGCTTTTCCTTAAATGTTGTCTCCAAGTTTTGCACGGCTGAATTAAACCATTTTAAGGGGCAAAATCCTACTGCGGCTTTCTTGGCTACAACCTTTCGAATTCCCACTTGTTTTTAAAGGCGACTCTTGCGCCAAGTTTCTCGAAGATGCGATAAAGGCCGTACCGAGTCCTGTCAACAAAAATGAAATTTGGGTTCAGTTCGGTGGTTTTACTTTTATGGTTTGCTATCGCCGAGTAAAATTCACGCCCCTTCGAGCAGTAATCGGGGTTTTTATTGAAATCGAAGAAGTCGGTTTTGTAAGGCAATGCCACCCACTCGTTAAAAGGCCTTAAAAGGTTTTCGTAAAGAGTCTCCACGTCGCCAGCGTTGTTATTTGAAATCAGTTCAAAGTTGCGGCAACACTCAATGATCTCTTTTTTGCTTCCGCCAGTAATGGCCCTCAAGAAGCGTTTGTATTGGCCGACGAATCCGGGAGTTAGTTTCTTAACGCACCCAAAATCCAATAGGCCCACCTTATCGCCGTCGCCAAAAAGGTAGTTGCCGGGATTCGGATCGGCGTGAATGGTGTTGAGTTCGTAAAATAATCCAATGTTCGCTTCAAAAATCTCCTGTGCCGCCTTGTCGCGTTCTTTTTGTGCGGGTTTTGTCGCAAGCCATTCGTCCATATGCGCGCCGGGCAAGAGAGATGTTGTTAAAATGGTGCCGGAGCAGAAATCCGGGTGCGTTTCTGGAGTCGTGATGTTTGGGGACGCAGAGGCTAGAAATTTGTGAAAAATTTTCGTATTTTCCGCCTCTATAAAATAATCGGCCTCTTCCAGAAGGCGGGTTTCAATCTCCTCAAGCGCGGCGCCAAATTTGCCTTTTTGTGTTTGTGGAACGGCGGCGACGAGTCCCCGCAAGATTGCCAAATCGCTCCTTAAGGATTGGCGGATGCCGGGGTACTGTAGTTTTACGGCAATGGGCCTGCCATCGCGCAGGACAGCCTTATGAACCTGGCCTAAGGACGCGGCGGCGAATGCGTCGTAATCAAACTCCGCGAAAACATCCTCCGGCGATTTGCCAAGGCCGGCTATGAACATTTTACGGGCCAGCGCGCGGTTGAGAGGCGGGACGCGATAGCACGATTTTGACAGCTCCTTTTGATACGGCTCGGGCAGAAGGTCCATTTCGAGGCTTAGAAGCTGGGCGACCTTTAGCGCGGATCCGCGAAGCGTAACCAACGCCTCGAAAATCAGCCTGGCGGAATCCTCGTTAAACCGTGCGTCGGCTTTTTCTTGCGACGCCTTGCCTAGTAAAACGCGTTTGGTGGCGTGGGCGAGTTTTTTCGCCCCGACACGGGCCACGGCAATGCCGACGGTTTTCCCGCGCGCAAGTTTTCCGGACGGGACGGGGGCTTCATTTTTTTGCATGACGGCGCCCCGTTTTCTTTTCATTCTTTCCCGGCTGGCAAAACGCTTTACCAGCCACGTCCAGCCAGCGCGACACGTGCGACCTGTATAGGAAGCTTAAGAATTCCGCCCCGGTGGAGAGCACTCCGCTTTTTAACACGGCCTCAACGACAGCCAGACTTTTTTCGACTAGCAAGGTGGTGTCGGAAAAGTTTTCGGATTCGTCCTTTAACCAAAATGTGACCACGCCAAGATAGTAATCCCAAGATAGGGCGGGAACGAACGCTTTGAACGGTTGTTCCGGTATTTCGCGCCGTATTTCGGCGGATTCAACCAAATCTGCAACCGCGTTGGCGAACAATCTCTTTACCTCGGAGGTTCCGCCAAAATATCCGGCCGGGGATATGAAGGCCACCCCGAACGTCTTGCGCACAAACTCGCGGTCGTTTAGGAACGCCTCAAGTCCCGTGTCAATCAAGAGTTGGAATCGTTCGCGAAGGGTGAATTTTTCAACCCCCTTAACTTTTGCGGCTCTCTCGACGGCCACGGTTTGGGTTTGCTCGTAATAGGCGTAAACGAGTTTTTCCTTGGTCGGGAAATATTTATATATTGTCGCCTCCGCAAGCCCGGCTTTTTTGGCGATTTCGCGCATGGTGGCGGACTGGAACCCTTTTTCCGTGATTACGTCCACGGCGGCTGAAATAAGCTTTTGCCTATTTTTGTCCTTTTGTGCCTTGGATATTTTCATTTTATCGCCTCCAATGGTTATATTACACTCATTAAAACTAAGTAATAACGATTTAATGTATAGTTATTATACAATAGCTTTTTACAATGTCAAACTCTAATCACCACCTAGTGTAGTGTCCCGGTATCCCCTTTACAGACGGAATATGCGGCGACACAAATTGGTGGCAACGGGATTCATCCTGTTGTTGCGCCCTAAAGGGCGCAAGGCAGGCCGCAGTATGCGACCATAATACTTCCGCCACCCAAGTCAGAGCGTGCATCACCGCTACCCGATGGAGGTTGCCGAAAAAAGCCCGCCGCTACCAACGAATTGTAAAGCCGTTATTGGGACACTACACTAGAAACAGGGTGGAAATTTATGAGGACGAAAGTTGATGAAATATGAAGTTTCGTTATTTGGCGCAGGACAGCATGTTTTGCAAAAGCCTTATTTGGGGGCGGACGGATTTTGCGCCCAGTTCACACTCCCAAAAACGGACGACGCGCCACCCTTTGGCCTTAAGCTCCTTGTTTACCAGTTTGTCCCTTTTTTTGTTTCGCGATATTTTATTGCGCCAGAATTCGGCGTTTGTTTGGGGCCATAGTTTTCGGCATTTGTGGCCGTGCCAGAAACAGCCGTCGGAAAAAACCGCGATTTTGTATTTTTTGAAGACAAAATCCGGGCTACCGGTAATTTTAATGTTTCTTCGCCATCCTTTTACGGAGTGTTCCTTGAATATTCTTATCAGTCGCAATTCGGTGGATTTGTTGCCGGCGGAGCGGATGGCCTGCATCACCCTCGACCTTTTTTGGGGGGAGAAGACGTCGGTCATGCGTCACAAGGAGTCGGATTGAGAGTAACCGAGGCTCCCCTTGTAGGTGTTTGCCAGGTCGAGGCGCATGAGCCTGTCATAATCCAACTCATAAATGTACAGACGGTATGTTGCGCGATTGAACGGGTTTCGGGTTCCTACCGGCAACTCCGGCGGCTCTAGGAACGGGGCGTTTTCCTTAAGTGTCGGATAAAGGAAATTTTTAGCGGTAATTTCGGACGATGACACATAAAAAAACCGCTTTCCCGAAAATTGCCCCATCCGTTTGTCAAACTCGTCCGGATGGTATTTCATCAAAAAGAGATGGTCCATTCCAAAATAGGGGCGCTGTAGGAAGGCGTTGACGCGCGAGGTTTGTATCACCACTGCGTCCGCCGGCAAATGCCCCCCCAAATATTTGGCCTCGTTGTATCCGTATGCGGTGCGGCTTAGAACCTTGTCGCGCAAGTCCCAAGAAAGCGCCCCCGGAAAAAGAATGTACCCGCCTATGCCCGCCGAAAGAGCCAATAATGCAAGCTGGCCCGTGCCGGCCATATTGAAAAGCCGGAATCCTTTTCTCTCCTTGGGCGCTATGGCGACGGCCGCGACCATTAGATAGTAGCTATTCATAAACGACCTGCTTATGGTCGGGCTAAGGGCCGCCGTAAAAACGAACGTTACTATGGCCACCGACAGCAAGGTTTTGGCTGTGGCGTTTTTCCAATCCACAAACCAAAATGTAAAAACGCCTATTCCGATAACGGTGCTTATGCGGCCTGGAGAGGAGGGGAGAAGCAATCCCAACGGGAAGCCAAACCCCTCTGAAAAATGCGAGGCGATAAGATTCCAATCGTGAAGGTAGTCGTTGCCTCCCGGTTCATGGAAAAGTCGCCCCAACAGCGGTGTGAGCGGGTTCCCGTAACCAAGCGTGTTGATAAGATGAATAGGAAAAAGGAACGCCATGTAAAAAAATGCGTTTGATAAAATGAAGACCCCCACTTTTTTTTCTTTATATGCGTCATAGGCTATGTAGCACCATGGAACAAGGGCTGTGACGTAAAAGGTGTATTTTATCGAGAGGGCGTAAAAAATGGCGCCCACCGCCAAAAAGTAGGTGCGTGTGCTTTTGGATTTGGATGTGCAGACCAAAATTACCGCGCTTACTACGGCCACCGCCCCGGAAAACTGCGGCTTCTGGTTTGGGATAATCGCCAAAAGAGCGCAGGGCATCACGGCAAGCTTCAAAGCCAAAATAGGCCTGTCCGCCCCGTTTGGCGAGACAAGCGAATACATCAGGTAACACATCCACGCGAGCGCCGAGAACTGTAAAACGGCGTTTAGATTGTCCGCGCCCACGGCGAGCCCGATGGTGTTGAAACTTTCGCCAAGAAACAATATGCGTGAAAACATCCAATCGCTTCTGGGAAACGACAACTCGCCCGAAAGGAGGCGCGCGGGGCCGCCTATGTGATAGTCAAGCGAATCCGCGTCTGTGGGGGGGCCGAGGGAGCAGGCGAATAGCATGAGCAAAACGAAGAATATAAGGAAGGCGTCCGCGCCGGAAGTCGCCCGTTCCACTAGCCCCCGGCATTGTTGTTGAGAGGTTTGCAAGCCGTCTTTGGCCGACAGACGTCGGACAACCGAAAAAATCCCCGCGCCGACCATGAGCCATCCAATCACTCGCGCATAAACAACGACGGAGATGTTCAGATTGGACATGATGTATACCGGCGCCGAAATCAAACCAATAAGTATCGCAGAGGCGCAAAAAAGCTCTAGGTTTCCGGGCGTCTCCCCGCCTGTTCGTCTTAAAACGGCGCCAGCGACAAATATTATTCCTAAAATCAGCAGGAGCGCAGTCGGGCCCGACAAGGCCGGGTGGATCACAAAAGTCTGCAACAGCATTATTTTGCCGCTACAATCGGAAATTATCGGGGTTCATTTTTTTGCCACCAACAAATTATTGAAACCAAATTGGAAATATCTGTGGCGCTCCACGACAAGTTTTGTGTTTTTAAAAAGGTCGGCCAATTCCTTTTTTCCGTAATATTGCTTGTAGTCCCGAATCTCGTCGGCGTTGATGATTTTAAGACGGTACGCCAGAAATTCCAGCACCGGTTTTGCCGCCTTGCTGGGCACGGTGATGACAAGCCTCCCGCCTTTTTTAAGAACCCTCTCGATCTCGCCAATCATTTGCGCCGGCTTGGCAAGATGTTCGAGGACGGCGACCATTGTGACGACGTCAAACGATTCGTCCGGGAACGGTAGATTGGAATCGAGCCTTAAATTATGGGTTTTGATTTTGTCCGTTTCCGAGGGGGGCACCTTGAAGTCAATCCCGACGCCGGATTTAATGTGCGGCTCCACCGCCTTGAGCAGGCGGCACTCCCATCCGCACCCTATGTCCAACAGGGTGCATTCATTGTAAAGTCGAATGGTGGGCAACACCTTTCTTAGGCGCATACCGCGCAAAATGGGCTCTAAAACTGGTTCATCCACGAAGGCACGCTTTTTCAAAAAGGTTGCTAATGTAGTGTCCCAGTACCTCCTTCACAAGCGGTGCTTGCACCAACACGAATTGGTAGCAACGGGATTCATCCTGTTGTTGCGCCCGCAGGGCGCAAGGCAGGCCGCAGTATGCGACCATAATACTTCCGCCACCCAAGTCAGAGCGTGCATCACCGCTACCCGATGGAGGTTGCCGAAAAAAGCCCGCCGCTACCACCAAATTGCAAACCCGATACTGGGACGCCACACTAACAACCGCGTCGGTCTTGATTTTACCTCCTCCAGAGGTTGTAGACGATAATGCATCGCAGGGCCGAGACGCCGTCCTTCCACCCGATTTTCTTTCCCTCTTCGTAGGTTCGGCCATAATAGGAAATGCCCACTTCGTAAATTCTCAGATTTTTTCTGGCTATTTTTGCCGTTATTTCAGGCTCGAAACCGAAGCGATTTTCCTCAATCTTTATTGACTGTATCACCTCGCGTCTGAAGGCCTTGTAGCAAGTTTCCATGTCGGTCAGCGTCAGGTTTGTAAACATGTTTGAAAGAAGGGTCAGCAGGCCGTTTCCAATCCTGTGCCAGAAATAAACCACCCGGTGGGCGTCGCCGCCCAAAAAGCGGGAGCCGTAAACCACGTCGGCCTTCCCTTTTACTATCGGCTCGACAACCCGTTCATACTCGTTGGGGTCGTACTCAAGATCCGCGTCCTGTATTATCACGATGTCCCCCGTCGCGGCCATAATGCCCGTTCTTAAGGCCGCCCCTTTGCCCATGTTAATTTCATGGTAGATCACCTTGTCCACGGTTTTTTCGATGCCGTTCCTAAGTTTGTCCCTTGTCCCGTCTTTGGAGCAATCGTCAACGATAATAATTTCCTTGTTTGGGTAGGGGGACGATTTGATAGCCGCTATTATGGATTCTATGGTGTTGTTTTCGTTGTAACAGGGAACAATCACCGAAAGTTTCATAAGCAATCGCCGTCCTATAATTGATTATAATTCGCGTTTTTTAGTCGTGTCCGGGGCCGTTGTATGTCAAAAACAATCCGCCCAAAAATTTTCTAGATACTAACACGAAACATTTAAGAACGCCACGGTTTGCGCGAAGGCGGTCAGGCCGACCTGAAGAATCGAAACATGCTTTTTAGCGCACCGATTAGGAGCGGTAGCTCGCTTGGCGAGGCGAACCGTCTCATCTGTCTCAAAATGTACAGGGGGCGCAGGTAATATTTGAAGAACGCCTCCTTATACTTTTTCTTCATGGAGTCCCTCGTGAGTCCCGGTAGAATCATCACCGGCTCGCTCAGGTCGTACTCCATCCAGTCATACGTCGTCAGGTATCCTTTTGACTTCGCCCATTCGTACATTTCTGTGCCGGGGAACGGGATGGTGATGTTGAAGAGGGCGATGTCCGGGTTTAGTTTAATCGCGTATTGAATCGTTTCGTCCATTGTTTCAATCGTCTCCCCCGGGTTTCCAAACATGAACGTGCAACGCACGGTTATGCCGACCTTTTGGGCCATCTTGATGGCGTTGGCGTTTTTCTCATATGAAATGGTCTTCTTGATATTTTTTAAAATTTTTTCGTTGTAGGCCTCGATTCCGTACATCACCTGGTGGCAACCGGCCTTCTTCATCATCCCCAGCATTTCGGCGGTAACGCAGTCTGTGCGCGCAAAACACGACCATGTTATGTCCAGCTTGTTGGCGATTATAAGCTCGCAGAGCCGTTTGATGTTTTCCGGGTAAACCGTGAAGGTGTCGTCATAAAAACATATTTCGCGCATCCCGTATTTTTTTGATAGGATTTCCATCTCGGCAAAAATATGTTCCGCCGATCGGTGCCGTAATTTCGTGGATGCGGAATTACAAAACGTGCATTTTCCGGGGCAACCCCTTGTGGCGGTCATGTTTATCGCCGGCAACCTCTTATAGGCCCCGACCGCCGGATGATAGAGGGAGAAATCAATTTTATGAAACGCCGGAGTCGGTAGCGAATCAAGGTTCTTTACGTAACCCGGCTCCCCGATGTGTTTAACCTGGCCGGAGTCTCTATAGGATATGCCCGAAATTTGGTCCGGCGGAGTTCCCTTTACCAAATTAAGAAACGGCTCCTCGCCATCCCCCCTAACGACATAATCAACGCTCGGGTACGAAAGAGCCTCGTCGGGCAGGGCCGTGGGATGAACGCCGCCCAAAACCACCTTTGCCAGTGGATGGTGTTTTTTAATAATGTCGGCAATTTTATAAGCGTTTACGACCAAAGGGGTCGTGGCCGTTATTCCGAAGAAATCGTATTCAAGAGTTTTGATTTTATCGTCAATTTTATCCCACGGGACAAGGGTGGCCTGAAAATCCACGATGTCGGAGGAAATATTTTCTCTTTCAAGGTATCCGGCAAGGTACAAAAGACCCAGCGCGGGCATGGAACTCCTTATTTGAGTCCAAATGCTCCCTTTCTTAAGATTCCACGGCGGATTGATTAAACAAACTCTCATAAGTTTGGGATTAGCCTGTTATTTTGGGATGTGCGAGCCGCAACTTCGGCAAAACTTGTCCTTTGCTTCCGCCTTGGCGCCGCAGGACGTGCAAAAAATGGCGTCGGTCGGTTTTTGATTCGCGTCAATTTCCTTTAGGACGGCCACCGCCTCGCTTTCGTACCGGCTCTTAAGCTGGTCGTAGTCCTCCTCGTCCAACTTTCCGGTTTTAAAGTCAAATTCCAAGTCCCTAAGCGCTACAAAGGCCGACTCCTTGGCGGATACAAGCCTGTGGTATTCGTCGCCGTCCTCGGTCACCTCGACCGCCTTTGGCTGGACAAAAAGAGGGTAGCCTATAGCCGTCATTACGACCAGAACCAATAAAATCTCGACGCCAATCATCTCATTCCTCGAATTTTTTAAGCTCTTCGCGCATTTTTTCCAAATACGGGTCGGCTGACCTTTGTGTCGTCTCCGTTTTGCCGGTCGCCGTCACCCTTTGGGAGGTCCATCGCCTGACGGTTAACGCCACCAAATATCCGAAAATCAAAATGCCTACAAACGGGGTCACCCATCCCAGCACGTTGAATCCCGCGAACGTCGGCTGGGCTAGTATCGCCTCGCCGTGGAGGGAGACCATTTTAGCCTTTATCTCCTCGCGTCCGAGTCCCTGGTCAATAAAACCGCGTATCTCTTTTCTTGCCGGGATTGCGAAGGAGCAGGTCTCGTGCGGGCAGGTTTTCAGGGTTGTTCCGCACCCGCAACGGCAGGCAAGGTTGGACGTCAGATTCTGGTACAGCGCGTCCTTTACCGCCTTGGTGGCCGGTATCTCCTCCACGGCAAAAGCCGGGGCGGCCGACAAAAGAAGAAGTAAAAACACTAGTTGCCTCATGGTTCCCATATTAGCACACCTTTAAATTTTAGGTTTGACCACCAACTCGCCCTTCATCCCGTGCTCAAGGTGTCCGGGCAGGTCGCACCTAATAAGGTACTCGCCAACTTTCAGGTCGGGCACGGTAACGACGGCGTTGGCGCCCGGAGTGAGCACGACCTCCGTTTTTAAATCCGGCATTTCAAACTCGTGGTTCTCCGTCCCCTTGTTAGTAATCTCAAACCGCAGAGTCTCCCCCTGGACCGCCTCAAAATGCGAAGGGGTGAATTTGAATTCAGAGGCCTCGACTTGATAAATCTTTGACGGAACCTTTTTATTGGCGGTGACCGCCGTGCCGACCTCTATGAACGCGTCGGAGGCAAACGAGATGAAAAATCCGGTCAGGAGTCCGACCATGACCGTTCTATGGTGTCCGTGCACTTTTCCGAGGTGCAACAGCTCCCCGACCACGTAAAGGATGCTACCGGCGGCGAGGGAAAGAGCCAGCAGTTCCAACTGGCGCGAGTAGTAAACGGAGCCGACCAGAACGCCAACGAACGTCGGGCCGCCGCCAACAAGGCCGGCAAGGCCCAAAAATTTCCAATCCACCTTTTCCATCCTTAGCGGCGCCGCGATGCCGAATCCCTCGGTCGCGTTATGGAGCGCAAAGCCAGCTATAAGGAGGTATGCGAGGGATATCGCGCCGCTGACGTATTCCTGGCCGATGGCAAGTCCTTCGCCGAAATTGTGCAGGCCTATGCCGATGGCTATCATCATTGACAGGGATTTGGAGCTGTTTTTTTCCGGGGAGTCCTTGGCGGTTCCGACAAATTTTTCCTCAAAGAAGGTCAGACCGAACATTCCGGCGGTGAACCCAAGGAAGAAAATAAGGCAAAGCGCGGTTGGCGCCGGGCCGGACTGGCCGACAAAATAACTTTTCACCGCCTCCTCGACAATCTCGAACGACTTGTTGGATATCTCGACCAGCAGGAAAATGAGAACGCCTGCGGAAAGGGCGGTCATGAACGCGCGGAATTTCGGGCGTGTCGTCAGCATCGCCACGGGAAGGCCGAGGAAAATTGTAAAGCCGGCGATTGCGCCCAGTAACAGCAGATTCGAATAACTCATTCCCACCCCTCTTTTATGCGCACTTGGCGCAGGTTCCGTATATTTCCAGTTTGTGTCTTAGCGGCGCAAAGCCGTTTGCCTTCGCCAGCCCGTCCTGTAGTTTTTCCAGCCTCGGGTCGTTTACCTCTATGAACCTTCCGCACTTAAGGCATATGAGGTGGTCGTGGTGTTCCTTACCGCGTTTCGGCTCGTAGCGGGCCTTTTGGTTGCCAATTTTTACCTCCTCGGCCAGTCCGCACTCCCGCAAAAGGTTCAGGTTTCTTTGCACCGTGGCATAGCCGATGCCGGCCACCTTTGACCTGAGGATATCGAAAAGCTCCTCCGCCGTGACGTGTTTTTTGGACGAGAAAAGGGCTGAAAGGATTTCCTCTCTCTGCTTGGTGTGGCGAAGCCCCTTTTTGGCGATGTGGAGCCTAAAAGCCGCCATCGGCTGGCTATCGGTCACGTCTTCTCTGGATAATGATAATCATTATCATCATGATGCCATGTTCGCGGCCCCAAGTCAACGCCGATTTTTTTTTCTCGCTCCCTTTTTTCTTCGCGTAAAGTGCGGTAAGCTTACGCGATGCAAAGAAAGATTTTCTCGGTAATTTTTTCCCTGTTGGCCCTTAGTTGGGCCGGCTACGTCATACAGCAGTATTTCATCTCCCATCCGGAGCACATGGCAAATCTGAAGGAGTTTAAGCCGACGACGAGCATGCTGGCGATGTGCGTCGGGCTGTTTTTTGCCCTTGATTTGGTTCAGTATTTCTATCGCGACAAGGACGAGTGGAAGTTTAACGTCACGCCGCTTTGGGTGTTGGTTTTTTTCGGGGCGCTCGTGGTGTGGATTTCCTCGTATTATCTCGCTAAAAGCGGCCTCGCGGACAAGGTGGACGTCTTTACCGCGGAATTAAACGTGATGTTTTGGTTTACCGCCATGACCCTCGGCCTGCTGTTTTTCGCAACCTTCTTCTACGTGCAGGGAAAGGCCGTGCTTGGAAAGCTCGCTTTCGACGCCATGTTGGAAGACTCGCTGTTTTCGATTGGAACCGGGATGATGACGACCGTAGCCGGGATGTTCGTGGTCGGCCACGCGCAACTGCTTTACACCCCGGTGGTGTGGTTCGCCGTCATCGCGGTCTTGGTCTGGCGGTGGAGAACGGCCTTCGCCTGGTGGGGCCGGCTTGTCTCCCATAAAATTCAAATTAGAAGTAGGGTGTTTTCCCCGCGCAAATACCTGTTCTTGTTCCTTACTTTCGTCTTTGCGCTGAATTTCTTCGACCTGATTCGCCCGATACCGCTGGGATGGGACGACATGGGTGTGTACATAAATATTCCCAAGCTTATTTCGCAATACCATTTTCTTCTGAGCGGGGGAAGGAGCTTTAACTATTTCCCCATCATTTCGCTTGGTTTTCTGCTTTTCGACAACGCGACCATCGCGCTGTATCTCTCGTACTTCGGCGGCGTATGCGCCGTTTTGGCCATCGTGGCGATCGGCCGTCGCTTTTTCTCTGACAAGGTGGGAATTACCGCGGCCACGGTGCTCTACCTGACCCCGATGCTTATGTGGCAGTCGGCCACCGACATGAAGACCGACCCGACGTTGCTCTTTTTTCTGGCCCTTTCAGTCTATTGCTTTTTTGAATGGCGCGAAAGGGTTTCAAAAGAAGCGCCTTTGGTCGGGGCGACCCCCGACGTTGAGGCGACCAGGGCGAAAAAGATCGAGCTTGAATGGCTCGTTTTGGCCTCTCTGTTTGCCGGTTTCTCCTTTGGAATAAAATTTTCCGCCACGTTTTTAATTTTTCCCATGGCTGTCGCCATTGCCGGAATTTACCTTGGACGCACCGGAGCCGCGGCGTTTTTTCTGGCGTTCATTTTTGTCACCTTGAAAAGCGGCACCCTTCGGCTGGACGGCATTTTGGACGATGCGCAAATCGCGACGCTTTCCCGCTACTGCGCCCTGTTAGCCGTCGTCATCGGGGCTGTTGCCATGGCGCGCGCCAAGTCCAGGGTTTTGGAATTTGGCCTGCGTTTTGGGATTTTTGTCGGCCTGTCCGCCCTGACCTTTGCGCCTTGGGCCGTTTCCAATGGGTTTCAGGCAAAAAACTTTCATTTGAGTGCCATGTTGAAGGGGGCAAACGCCAATTCTTTAAGCCCGGATTTGCACACATCGGGCAAAACGGCGGAGGAATGCGTCAGTCCGACCGGCTTGAAGGAGGAGGCGGGTAGGTATGCGGGATACGATTCGGGGCTGGACAAATTAATCGCTTTGCCTTGGAAAGACACGATGAACACGACCACCCACGGTTTTTGGGTAGACATTGGCTACACTTTTCTTGCCATTCTGCCGGCGTTGATAGGGCTGGCAATCTGGTTTCGCGGCGGGACCATCGCCGCTGGGCCGGTGGTGTGGATCGAACGGCAAAAAGAGGCGATGGCAATCTGGTTTCGCGGCGAGACCATCGCCGCTGGGGCGACGGTGTTCGTATGGTTTTCATTTTGGATATTCTGGGCCTTGCGAATAAAGTTAAACCCTTTTGGCAATTTGAACTCCATAAGCCTTTCCCCCGGGTTTGCCGCGGAAATTGGGGTGATGGTCGCGATGTTGCTTGCCGTCTATTGGTACGCCTCGGTTAAAATTCGCAACCCCCTCTTGTCCCTGGCCGTCTTTTTAGGCTCCGCGTCGTGGGTTTTTTGGATGCTGGTTTCGGACGGCATAATATGGTACGGAATCGGCGGCTTTTTGCTGTTTGCCCTGATTATGGATTACTTGATTGCAAACAGCCCCGCCCCGGTGCGCTTCGTGAGCTGGGTGTTGATTTTTGTGTCGCTAACAACCTTTGTGGCCTTTCGCAACCAGACCTTTGGCAACAAGTCCATGACGGGCTTTGCATTCGGCCTCTTTGACGAGGCCAAAACCATCGAAAACCTCGCGCCTGATTATTCGTCCATAGCAAAGGAGGTCAACGACCACCCGGAAACCCTGACCGAGAAAAACTACGTGTATAGAATCGGCACCTTTATAAGCTATTTTATCGTCAAAAACGACAGACGTCTCTATGACGACCAGATGCTGGACAATTTTAGTTGCATGAGCGCCGGGGAAAGCGACGAGGAGATATACCGTATTTTAAAGTCCGCCGGTTTTCGATACATCATCATTGACGTGAATACGGGGACTCTCGAGAAGGATCCCAACGGGTCGTTGCATAAAAAATTGATGCGGTTTAGCAGTTGGATAGAGCATATGGCCTTCGTGGGGAAAATCAAGATTTTAAAAAATTCCCCAGGCAGAATTGCCTTTGTGGAATTAGTCGCGCCCTGATTAATCTATTTGATTATAAAGGACAAATTGCATCGTTGCGGCTTGTTGCTCATTGCATGAGTAAAACATTGCTCATATGATGAGCAAATAGTTACTCACAATATGAGTAAAAAGTTGCTCATATTGTGAGTAATGCTAAGCCACTACCAATACCTAAAATATGACCAAGACGTTCAAAATCGCGTTAATCGGCCCCGGCCAAATCGGAAGCAGATACTTGCAGGGGTTGGCCGGACTTGGGATTGGTGCAAGCATAGAGGTGGTGGGGCGCTCTGAAGGGGCTATAAATACGGCCCTGTCCAGGTTTAAAGAGATTGTCGGAAGCGAGGCCATGGAATTGGTGGTCCGAGACGGAGTCTCGGGTCTGTCTGACGAGTTGGACCTCGCTATAGTCGCCACCAACGCCGACGTTCGTTCTAATTTGGTGAGGGAATTGGCGGAGAAGAAGGGCGTTAAAAATCTTATTTTGGAAAAAGTGGTATTTCAAAAAAAATCCGATTTTGAGGACGTCGGCAAACTGCTGGAGCGCAAAAATATTCGAGCCTGGGTCAATCATCCAAGAAGGCTTTATCCAGTCTACAAAAAAATCAAAACTGCGCTAAAAGGGACGGGGCCGATTGAGTTGAAAGTCGCGGGCGGTAGCTGGGGTATGGCGTGCAACGGACTTCATTTTCTCGACCTGCTTGCCTACCTGACCGATTGCGAGGGTTTGGTTGTTTCAAACGGCGGTCTTGACAAGAAAATTCTTGAGTCAAAAAGACCCGGATTCAAGGAGGTTTCCGGCGAGCTTTCCGGGAGTTTGGGGGCGAACGGTTTTTCATTTTATTGCGGGGAAGTTATCTCGCCGGTGGAGATAACGATAACGTCGGCGGAAGTGGCCCTAAAAATCCGCGAGGCCGACAACACCTATGAAATCGCCACGCGCGTAGGCAAATGGGTTTGGGTTCGTCACAACGCAAGGTTCGACTATTTGCAAAGCGAAACGACGAGTTCGGTTGTGGAGGGGATATTGCTGGACGGCAGGTGCGACCTGCCGACGCTAAGAGAGGCTAGGATGTTACACGAGCCGTTTCTCGACTCTTTGACGGAACATTTTAATCGTTATGGTTCCGCCCGATACGACGCCTGTCCCATTACATAATTATTGCTAATTCCGCATAAATATGAATATAGCTGAAAAGGTCATTTTTCAGTCGCACAACAAAATAAAATTTGCCAATTCCACCGCTTTAGGGGTACAATGCTCACATTATGAGCAATGCGCTGGTTTCGCCCTACACCGTTGATTGCGGGTGGTTTGCGCTCAGGGTTAGGCATCAAAATGAATTTAGCGTCTCGGAATTTTTCAAAAATCATTTCGGCTTAAAAGTCAGCGTTCCGGCAAGGGACGTGTGGAAAAGAAGGAACGGACAGAAGGTTGCCGTAATAAAACCGCTGTTGAGCAACTACGTGTTTGTTGAAGCCGACATCGAGGCCGTAGAAACCAAGATGCTGTTTTCTCACAAAGGCGTTTTGGGGTTTGTCCGTCAAGACGGCAGTCCTGCCGTCATCCCAAACGACCAGGTGTTGCGCCTGGAAAAGATGGCCTGTTCCCCGGCGCCCGTTTACGAACTGCCGTACACCCCGATGGTCGCGGGGGAGCGCGTGCACGTTGTGGCGGGGCCGCTGGCCGGTGCGTACGGGCAATTTGTTCGCATAAGCCCCAAGACGGGGCGGTTTATCGTCTCATTGGATTTATTTAAAAGGGCTTTGGTCACGGAGCTTGAATCGGATTTATTGGAGCCGTACTAACCCTTTTTAGTTTTGCCTTTTTAATTTTATGGATTGCGTGAAGAGCTTGACAACCAGTGAGGCCGTAGGCGCGCCCAAATTCTTATGAAAAACAAACAAACCTTGGAAAGTCCGGATCTCTCGCCGGTTTCCCCATATTCGTCGGTCAAGGCGTCTGCGGACGACGCCGTGGTAATGCACATTTTCAGCCTGGTGGAAAAGTTTCCGCACATCTCCGAAAAAAAAATAACGGCGTTTACGGGAATAGCGGCGGGCCTTGCCCACTCGTTCATGCGAAAGGTTATGGCTAAGGGGTGGATTAAGGCGCGACAGGTTAGCGCAAAGAGGTGGCTTTATTACATGACGCCGGAGGGGTTCGCCGAGAAAGGCAGGCTCACCGCAAGATATTTGGGCAACACCCTGCGAACTTATAAGGTCGCCCAAAAAGTGGTGGAGAGCCAGCTGGAGCTTTGCAAAAGCAGGGGGTGGCAAAAACTTGCGGTGGCCGGGAGCAACGAGCTGGCGGACATCGCCGCGCTCAACATCACCAGCTCCGAGGGGCTTGTCCTTGTCGGGAGGCTCGTAGGCGACGGCGAAAGCACGGTTTCCCCCGGCGGGACGGCCGTGTTCAAATATCCCGACATAAAAAATCTGGAGTTCGACAAGGTTTTGGTGTGCGAACCGGCGTTTGTCGAATGGACGGCGGAGAACAATTCTTTTGACCATGAAAAACAGCTGGACGTCGTGGGCCGCGTCATGGAGATGTCGTTTTAGGCGGCTTTCGGAAATATCTGACAAAATGAAATACAACCTGGAGACGTTGCTTTCGGCAAAAAAATTCGTGCCCCACTTTGAACGGCGCAAGGGGGCGGATCCGCTCTCTCTCGGGCCGGTGTCGGTCGAGTTCCACTGGACCTCCGCATGTAATTACGACTGCGTCCATTGTTCCTACGGCAATCGAAGAAAGAAATACCTCCGGGTCTCCGACGAGCAGATTGAATCAACCATTGACGACCTGTTGTCGCTTGGCGTAAAAAGCGCCTATTTGGCCGGCGGGGGAGAGCCGACGATGGTGAAAAACTGGGATAAATACGCCGGTAAACTGCTGGACAACGGGGTCGAGGTCGCCCTTGTCACCAACGGAATCGCCATAAAAGACGCCGACGTCCCGTTGTTGAGGCGCTTTAACTACATAGCCGTTTCCATTTACTCGACAAACGAGGAGCATTACAAGGCCATAACCGGAAGCGACCAGTTCAAAAAACAGTTTCAGCTTCCAAACATGGTCAAGGGGAACGGCTCAAACGTCGTCGTCGGCGCGCGGTGCGTCATAAACCGCGTGAACCACCGCGAGGTGGCGGACGTCTACAAAAACGCCATGGCTTCCGGTTTTGACTACGTGATTTTTATCCCTGCCATAGACTACGAGAAAAAGGGGCTGGAGTTTTCCGAGGCCGAGGCGGCGCAAATTCGCGCCGACTTGGAGGGGAACATTGATATTTTCGACCCAAAAACCACAAACGTGCGCTCCATTTTGAACCGTGGCCTGCACCATTACGCGGCCAAGGATTATAGAATCGGAATCGAGCCGCCGCCGGACTCATGCGCCTCCATAATGACAAGGGCCACGGCCTGGATAAATTACGACGGCGGGGTGTACCTTTGCCAGCCGCACATCGGAAACGAAAGGTATTGCATAGGAAACCTTAACAACGCGCGCTTTAAGGACGTTTGGAACTCGCCGCGCCATAGGGAAGTCATCCTCGCCTTGAACGGCAATTACGCCGCCGGGGTCTGCGCTAACTGCCGGTGCATCGAATACAACAGGCAGGCAGGAATGTATTTGTCCGGACAGGTTCAGCTTGGCGACTGCCCGGACGACGCTCTTATTTAATCTAACGGCAACCGACCGGGTGGATTCTCGGCATGAATAAGGAGAACAGAAACATGATTTTTCCGGAAAAATTTAGCCTCCATGACAAAGTCGCCGTCGTAACGGGCGGGGCGGGGCTCATCGGATCGGAGATTTGCCGCGCACTTTCGGAGGCTGGCGCGACCGTGGTCATCGCGGAAAACGACAAGGCCAGGGGAACGGCGCTGAAGGACAAAATAACCGGGGCCGGATTCAAGGCGGAGCTTGCGGAAATAGACATCACCTCGGACGAATCGGTTTCAAACGCAGTCGCTGAAATCGTCAAAAAATTCGGGAAAATAGACGTCTGGATAAACAACGCCTACCCAAGGACGAAGGACTGGGGCAAAAAGTTCGAGGACATAGACATGGACTACATGAGAAAAAACGTGGACATGCATATGAACGGTTATTTCTTATGTTGCCAGAAGGCATTGGAGGAGATGAAAAAAAGGCAAAGCGGGGTGCTGATTAACATCGGCTCGCATTACGGCGTTTTGGGGCCTAATTTCTCGGTTTACGAGGGCACCGCAATGACCATGACCGCCCCCTATTCGCTTATAAAGGGGGGGATAGTTAATTTTTCAAGGTACCTCGCAACCTATTACGCCAAACATAACATCAGGGTAAACGCGGTGTGTCCGGGCGGAGTGTTCGACAACCAAAACCCTGTGTTTGTGGAAAAGTATAATAAGCTGGTTCCGTTAAACAAAATGGCCAGCCCGGACCAAATTGCGGCGCCGATACTGTTTCTTTGCACAGACGCGGCGTCTTACATCACCGGGCAGGTGTTGATGGTTGACGGCGGATTGTCCGCATGGTAAAAGTCAGGTTGCTAAAACCGGCGGTGGGGAAGATACTCGTTTTTGGCTCAAAAAAATAAGGGATTAGAATGAAAAAGGTTAGCTCTAGCACGTTATTGGGAAAAAATTTGACCGTCCGGGGGCTCTCAAGCAACAAATTTTGGGATTTTGAAAACGGGTTTTCCTGGTTTGCGCACCAAACAAGGCTAAACAAGATGCTCGCCCACTACGAGCTGTATAAAAGCATAGTCGGGCTTCCGGGGCATGTTTTGGAGCTGGGGGTTTTTAAGGGCACGTCGTTGCTTCGCCTCGCGGGTTTTAGAAATTATTTGGAGAACGACTATTCGCGCAAGATTGTCGGTTTCGACACCTTCGGCAAATTTCCCGATAAAAACATAAAATTGAAAAAAGACCTGGATTTTATTGATTACTTCGCAAAAGACAGCGGAGACGGGCTCTCGCTGGACGAACTGAAGTCAATCCTCGCCAAGAAAGATTTCAAGAATATTTTTCTGGTCAAGGGGAACGTGTTCGAGACCCTTCCCTCGTACTTGGCAAAAAATCCGGAGACTAAAATAGCCTATCTTCATCTGGACATGGACGTGAAGGAGCCTACCGCCTTCGCGCTTGAGATGCTGTACGACAGGGTGGTTCCAAACGGCGTCATAGTATTGGACGACTACAACTACATAGCGGGCGGCACCCAGGCGATTGATGACTTTGTTAAGGGGAAAAAATTAAGGATTGAGAAGACATCCTGTCACGTTCCGGCCTTCATCAGAAAACCTTAAGACTTTCGCGCCCCTCCGTCGCGGAACCACCGGTGATTTTACCGGTGGTCGCGCGGACGCGGCTGGCGCTGGCGGTACCCGCCCTTCAAAAAAAATGAATATGGAAAAACACGGTGATTGAAAAATCGTACAAGGACGCGGTGGACTTCGTCCGAGCCGTTTACGGCACGACGGAGTTTATTTCGTTGCACGAGCCAAAATTCGTGGGCAACGAGAAGGCGTATGTCGCGGACTGCATAGACACCACGTTTGTTTCAAGCGTTGGCAAGTACGTGGATCGTTTTGAGAAGATGATGTCGGAGTACACCGGGGCCAAATACGCCGTGGCCACCGTAAACGGCACGGCGGCCCTGCACGTCGCGCTTAGGCTGGCCGGCGTTAAAAACGACGACGAGGTGCTGACCCAGCCGCTGTCGTTCGTGGCGACCTGCAACGCAATAAGTTATTGCGGCGCGAGGCCGGTCTTCGTTGACGTTGAAAGAGACACCCTCGGGATGAGCCCGAAAAGTCTGAAAGATTTTTTATCCAAGGAGACTTCGAGAAAAAATGGCGGTTGTTTTAACAAGGCGACGGGGCGAAAAATCGGCGCGGCGGTTCCGATGCACACCTTCGGCCATCCGTGTAGGATTGACGAAATAGCAAAAATCTGCGACGAGTTCGGCGTCCCGCTGGTGGAGGATGCCGCGGAAAGCCTTGGAAGTTTTTTTAAGGGAAGACACACCGGGACGTTTGGCAGAATGGGCGTCCTGAGCTTTAACGGAAACAAAACTATCACGACCGGCGGCGGGGGGATGGTGTTAACCGACGACGAGGCGCTGTCTAAACGGGCCAAGCACATAACGACGACGGCGAAGGTTCCGCACCAGTACGAGTTTGTCCACGATGAAATTGGATATAACTATCGCCTGCCAAACATAAACGCCGCGCTTGGATGCGCGCAGTTGGAAAATCTTCCGCGCTTTTTGGAGAGCAAAAGAAAAATCGCCCGCAAATACGAGGAGTTTTTCGCCGGGTCATCCATGGCCTTCGTCAAGGAACCGCCGAACTCCGCCTCGAATTTTTGGCTGAACGCCGTCGTCTTAAAGGACAGGGGGGCGCGGGACCAGTTTTTGAGGGAGACAAACAACGCGGGCGTAATGACGCGCCCGGCGTGGCGGCTGATGAACGAGCTTGCGATGTTTAAAGATTGCCAGACGACCGATTTGTCGGACGCAAAATGGCTTGAGGATAGGGTCGTAAACATTCCAAGTAGCGCGATTGTTTCCTGGTAACACGTCAAATTATAGAGGGGAAATGGACACTTCAAAAAAATTAGAGGTCACTAAGGAGCATTGGGAGAATCCGCAGGTTGTCTCCTTAAAGGACGCAAACCTTCGAAGCATCGAGATTAATTCGATAACCTCCGCCCTTAAAAAACACGCCGCCGGACGGGAGTGGTCCAGCCTGGCCGATTTTGGGTGCGGCGACGGATTCGACACGCAACAATACTCAAAGTTAGCAAAAAAAACCGTAGGGTTTGATTATTCGAGCGAAATGTTGTCTAGGGCGTCCAAACTTCAAGGCGACACATTAAAATTCCAGAAACTTGATTTGATTTCGGGCGACGTTTTCGGGACTTATGACGCGGTGGTGACCAAAAGATTTGTCATCAACCTGGGCGACTGGGCGATTCAGTCGAAGTGCCTGAAAAAAATCGCCGGGGCGATCGAGCCGGGCGGTATTTTTTGCCTCTTGGAATGCTACCGGAGCGGGCTGGAAAATGTGAACTCGCACAGGGTCAAGGCCGGCCTGCCGCCGCTTGTGGAGCCGTATCACAACACGTATATGGACTTCGACAAGGTGCTCGGGCTGATGAGCGGGGATTTTTCCGTGGTCGAGACCAGGGATTTCTCGACCTACTTCTATTTAACGCGATGCGTAGCCCCGTTTGTGATGGGCGAAAACGCCTTTGATTTCGACGAGAAAATGCGGCTCCTCGCGGAATCGGACGACGTGTTGCAGGGCTCCGGAATCGGGCCGCAAAGGCTCGTTTGCTTTAAGAGGAAATAGGTTTCATCGTGGGTGTTTTTATAATCGCGGAGGCCGGCGTAAACCATAACGGGGATATCGCGCTGGCCGAAAAGCTGGTTGACGTTGCCGTCTCAGCCGGGGCCGACGCGGTGAAGTTCCAGACTTTCAAGGCGGACAAGGTCGTCGGCAAGGGGGCGCAGAAGGCGGAGTACCAAAAAAAGACCACCGACTCGGCCGAATCGCAGTACGAAATGATAAAAAGACTAGAGCTTAACGAGGCGGCCCACCGAACGCTGATGGACGTCTGTTCCAAGAAAGGGATTATGTTTCTCTCGACGCCGTTCGATCTGGACAGCGTGGATTTGTTGAGCGGAATGGGACTGAATATTTTTAAGATACCAAGCGGCGAAATTACCAATCTTCCGTATCTGCGGAAAATCGGCGCGTTGCGCAAAGAGGTGATAATTTCGACCGGAATGGCGGATCTCGGGGAAATCAAGGACGCTTTGGAGGTGCTCACAAAGGCGGGCACTCCGCTGGAAAAAATAACCGTTTTGCACGCCACCACCGAATATCCATGCCCGATGGAGGACGTCAATCTCCGCGCCATGCAGACCATTAAAGACGCCTTCGGCGTGAGGGTTGGTTACTCGGACCACACGCTGGGCATAGACGCGGCCATAGCCGCCGTTGCTATGGGAGCAAGCGTGATTGAAAAACACTTCACGCTCGACAGGAAAATGGAAGGGCCGGACCACAAGGCAAGTTTGGAGCCGGACGAACTAAAGGAAATGGTGAGGGCGATTAGAAACGTGGAAAAGGCCGTGGGAGACGGAATAAAAAAGCCCGCCCCGAGCGAGATTAAAAATATTTCCATTGCGCGCAAAAGCATAGTCGCGGCAAGGGGCGTAAAGGCCGGCGAAACGTTTACGACGGAAAATATAACCGTGAAGCGTCCCGGCGGGGGGATAAACCCCATGAGGTGGAACGAGATTTTGGGACAGGTCGCCAAAAAAGACTATAATACGGACGAGCTAATTTGAGAAAGATTTGCGTTGTCACCGGAACCCGGGCCGAGTACGGGCATCTTTTTTGGGTGATGAAAGAAATTGAAAAAACTCGCGGGCTGAAACTTCAGATTATTGCGACGGGGATGCACCTCTCGCCGGAGTTTGGGCTGACTTATAGGGAGGTCGAGAAAGATTTCGACATTGATAAAAAAATTGAGATGCTTTTGTCGTCGGACTCCCAGATTGGAATTTCAAAGGCGATGGGACTCGCGCAAATATCCTTCGCGGAGGCCTTCGAGGAGCTAAGGCCGGACATCGTGGTCGTGTTGGGCGACCGATTCGAAATTTTCAGCGCCGCAAGCGCTGCGATGGTCGCAAGAATTCCGATCGCCCACATCCACGGCGGGGAATCCACGGAGGGGGCGTTTGACGAGGCGATTCGGCACTCCGTAACAAAGATGAGCCATTTGCATTTTGTCGCGACGGAGGAGTACAAAAACCGCGTTGTTCAGCTTGGCGAGGATCCTCGAAGAGTGTTTAAAACGGGGACGCCGGGCCTCGACAACATCCAAAAACTTCCAATTTTGTCCAAGGAAAAATTTGAGCGCGCCGTCGGCCTTAGGCTGGGGCCCAAAAATATTTTGGTTACGTTCCATCCCGTGACGTTGGAAAAACAGTCCGCGAAGGCGCAGTTTCAATCCCTATTGAACGTTATTGACCGGTTAAAAGAGACAAAAATTATATTCACCAAGGCCAACGCCGACATGGAAGGCAGGGTTATCAACCGGATGATTGACGATTATGTGGCGCGCAACGGCGACAAGGCGTGCGCCCACGACTCTCTAGGCCAGTTGCGATACCTAAGCGCCCTAAGATACGTGGATGCCGTCGTGGGCAACAGCTCGAGCGGCCTCACCGAGGCGCCTTCCGTTAAAATCGGCGCCATCAACATAGGCGACAGGCAAAAGGGGAGGGTGAGGGCCGACAGCGTGATTGACTGCGACCCGTCCGAGGCGTCAATCACAGCGGCGTTTGAAAAATTATATTCGCCGGGGTTCTCAAAAGTTTTGAGGAAGGTCGTCAACCCGTACGGCGGGCCGGGGGCGAGCAAAAAAATAGTTAAAGTCCTGGCCTCGTTCCCGTTGCGCGACGTCTTGAAGAAGAAATTTTTTGACATTTAACAAGGGTGGTTTGATTTTATGAACGGCACAAGAATAGGGAGGCGCGAATGACTTTGGCTGAAGAGCGCTGGCGGCAGGCCATCCTGCCAATTCATTCCACAATACAACAGGCGATTAGCAACCTTGACAAAGTGGCCATTAAAATCGTCATGGTCGTCAACGATAGCGGCGCGTTGGAGGGGACGATTTCGGACGGAGACATTCGCCGCGGACTTCTGCGCGGGCTGGACCTCAGCAGTTCAATAGACAGCGTAATCCAGCGCGACGCCATGTTGGTGCCGCCCGGAGTTGGGCGCGACACCATCAGGCAGATGATGCTGGCGAATAAACTGCAACAGATACCGGTGGTGGACGAGAACCACCACGTCGTCGGCCTGCATCTTTGGGACGAAATCGCAAAACCGGCGGGGCGGGACAACCTTATGGTGATAATGGCGGGTGGGAAGGGAACCAGACTTCGGCCACACACGGAGTCCTGCCCGAAACCGCTTTTGCCAATCGCCGGAAAACCGATGCTGGAGCACATAATCGAACGGGCAAAACTGGAAGGTTTCAACCGTTTCGTGCTCGCCGTTCATTACCTCGGGCAGATGATAGAGGATTATTTTGGCGACGGGGAGCGGTTGAAGGTGAAGATAGACTACCTCCGGGAAAAGGAGGCGCTGGGCACCGCGGGCGCGTTGAGCCTGCTCAACCCCGTTCCAAGCGCACCGTTTGTCGTGACCAACGGGGACGTTATCACGGACATTCGCTACGGGGAACTTTTGGATTTTCACATCTTCCACAAGGCCAAGGCGACGATGGCCGTGCGCGTTTACGAATGGCAACATCCGTTCGGGGTGGTGCAGACAAAAGGCGTGGACATAGTCGGTTTCGAGGAGAAGCCCATCGCCCGTAGCCACATAAACGCGGGGGTCTACGTTCTCGAGCCGGATGTTCTGGGCGCCCTAAGCAAGGACGCCCATTGCGACATGCCGGTTTTGTTCGGGCGTTTGCAGGCCGCCGGGAAAAGTATCGTCGCCTATCCGATGCACGAGCCATGGCTGGACGTCGGCAGAAGGGACGATTTGCAGTCGGCCATCATCGAGGTCGGCAAGAGGAACTCCGGGAAAAATTAATGTTCAAAGGAAAAAGTTATCTCGGCATTGTTCCGGCGCGCGGCGGCTCCAAGGGACTGCCCGGCAAAAACATCAAGGATCTGTGCGGCGAGCCGTTGATAGCCTGGAGCATAAACGCCGGTTTGGGGTGCGAATACATTGACGAACTGATGGTGACCACAGACAGCCGGGAGATTGCCGACGTGGCGGAGCGATTCGGGGCCAAGGTTCCGTTTCTAAGGCCGAAGGAGCTTGCCACGGACGTTTCGACCTCGTTCTCCGTAATCGAGCACGCCGTGGAGTTTTATAAAAACGAGCTGGGCAAAAAGTTCGACTATATAGTCCTGCTGGAGCCGACCTCCCCATTGAGGGACAAACGGGACGTTTATAATTCCATCGAGCAGTTGTCGGAGCATCCAAAGGCTTCCGCGATAGTCGGGATTTGCAAAACCGAGGGACAAAATCCCGCGTTTTTGGTGAAGAAAAAGAGCGATGACTTTTTGGTCGGCTATGAAAACGAGGACATGAGGGTTTTGCGAAGACAGGACATACAGGACGTTTTCTTTCTGGAGGGAAGCATTTACATCTGTCAAACGGACGTGTATCTCGACAAAAAGACGTTTTATCACGGCGGCACAATCGGCTATGAGGTGCCAAAGTGGAAGTCGCTGGAGGTTGACGACGAGTATGACATGGTGACGGCCGAGGCGATTATGAGGCACAATGGCGTAAAAAATATAGGAATGCCGAAGTGAAAATCCGGCAAGAACGAATAATAATCAGGAAAGGGTTTTAAACCAATGAGGGGAAAAAAGACCAGCTATCAGGACAGGCTTCTTAAGGCGATACCGGGCGGGGCGCACACATACTCCCGCGGATACGACCAGTACCCGACCAACGCCCCCCAAATTTTGGCAAGGGGCAAGGGGGCGTATATTTTCGACCCGGCCGGCAAAAAGTTTCTTGATTACGGAATGGCCCTGCGGGCGGTGACCATCGGTTACGCCGAGAAGGAAATCAACGCGGCCGCCATAAAGCAGATTGAATACGGCAACAACCTAACGAGGCCCTCCATGATTGAGTTGCAGGCCGCCGAGTTGCTGGTGGATCTGATTGACTCCGTGGACATGGTGAAATTCACAAAAAACGGCTCCACCTCCGTATCCGCCGGCGTAAAATTGGCGCGCGCCTTCACCGGGCGGGAGTTGGTGGCAAGGTGCGCCGAGCATCCGTTTTTTTCGTATGACGACTGGTTTATCGGCTCCACGCCCGTTACGCGTGGCATCCCAAAAGACACGATCGAAAAGACCAAGATTTTTAAGTACAACGACGTCGCCTCCCTGGAGGCGCTGATTTCGGCCAATCCCGGGAAATTTGCCTGCGTGGTGCTGGAGCCGGCCGCCACCGAGGAGCCAAAGGACGGCTTTTTGCAAAAGGTGCAGGAAATTTGTCGTGCAAACGGAATCGTTTTCCTGCTTGACGAGATGATAACCGGATTTCGCTGGCACCTGAAGGGCGCCCAGCATTATTACGGGGTGAAGCCGGATTTGTGCACTTTTGGAAAGGCGATGGCAAACGGGTTCTCGGTCTCCTGCATTGCCGGCAAGCGCGAGATTATGGAGTTGGGATCCATAGAGTTCGAGGGGCGGGAGAGGGTGTTTCTGCTTTCCACCACCCACGGCGCGGAGATGTCCGGCCTTGGCGCATTTGTCGCCTCAATCGGCTACCTCAAAAAACACAAGGCGGTTGACCATCTTTGGGAATACGGCAAAAAGCTCGTGGACATGATGAACCGACTGGCCGAAAGCCACGGAATAGCGCATAGCTTTAAGGTCGAGGGGGTTCCATGTTCCCCGTTCTACACCACGCTGGACAACGCCGGGGCTAATTCGCTCGGTCTTCGCACGCTGTTTGCGCAGGAGATGATTCGCAACGGCGTTTTGATGTCGTGGATCGCCCTCTCATATAGACACACGGAAAAAGAGCTGGCCGCAACGGAACGGGCCGTAGACAAGTCCCTTAAGGTTTACAAGCGCGCGCTTAAGGACGGGTTCGAGAAATACCTCAAGGGGCCGGTCATAAAGCCGGTTTTCAGGAAGACTAATTAATGCGCGTTGCGCTCGTCTCGCTTAACCAGGCCTGGGAAGACAAGGAAGCCAACAAGAACGCGTGTCGCGCCTTCGTTAAAACGGCGAAGGAACAATCCGCCGGGCTTGTCGTTTTCCCGGAAATGACGCTGACATCCTTTTCGATGAACGTTAAATCTACGGCGGAGGACGGGCGGGAGTCAGAGACCGTGGAGTTTTTTCAAAAACTCTCGGCGGAATTTAAAATTGCCGTTGTTTTCGGCGTTGTTTTTCGGGACGGACAAAAGGCGACTAATAATTGCGTGATGTTGGACCCAAACGGGGCGGTCGTCGGGACATACGCCAAGATACACCCGTTTTCCTTTGCCGGCGAGGACAAGGTCTTCAGCGGCGGGGAGAAAATATGTTTTTCCCGGATTGGAGACATGACGGTGGGGCTGACGGTTTGCTACGACCTACGGTTCCCGGAAATTTACGGAGCGCTCGCCAAAAACTGCGAACTGATAATCAACATCGCCAACTGGCCGGCAAAGCGGATTGACCATTGGAACGCCCTGCTAAAGGCCAGGGCCATTGAAAACCAGATTTTCGTGGCCGGCGTAAACCGCGTCGGAACGGACGGCAACGGTCTGGAGTATGTTAAAAGCACGCAAATAATCAATCCAAACGGTGAAAAACTTTCGCCCATAATGACGGACGGGGAGCTTGACGTTTTTGACGTGGACGCGGGTCGCGTCTCGGAATTTAAAAAAACATTTTCAACGACGCAGGATCGCAACCCGTCGCTATATAAAACTTTTTTTTAAGAGATGGAATGTCAGAATACAAATGGAGTTCGCATCATGAATAAAGATAAAAAAGCCACAATTTACCTTTCGGATCTCGTTCACAACTACCTCGGCCACGGCTCGCACATGTTCCCGCTGAACATAGGGTTTATAGCCGCCTACGCCAAAAAGGTCTTTGGCGACAGAATCGAGGTGGAGCTGTTCAAGTACCCGGATAGGTTAATAAGGCGGTTAAAGGAAAAAACGCCCGACGTGCTCGGCATGAGCCATTACGTTTGGAACTCAAACCTCAACAACGAAATATCAAAGCTGGCGAGGTCCCTGAACCCCGAGACGATGATAGTGTGGGGCGGCCCCAACGTGGATAACTCGGAGGTAGGATACAAAGAATTCATGGGCAGGCACCCCGCCGTTGATTTCTGCGTGGTGAACGAGGGGGAAGTTGGCTTTGCGAATTTGTTGGAGCGCTACATGGCCAACGGGTGCGACGTGGCGAAAACCAAGGGGGAGCCGGTTGACGGCTGTGTTTGCTTCGCGGACGGAAAGCCGGTCGTCGGGAAATTCCTGCCAAGGTTGCAAAAACTTGACGATATCCCGTCGCCGTACCTTACGGGGCTGGTGGATAAATTTTTTGAGGAACCGCTCATTCCGATTGTTGAGACCAACAGGGGTTGCCCCTACTCGTGCACCTTTTGCACGCAGGGGCTGGTATCGCAGAACAAAATTAAGATGTTTGATTTGGAGAGGGTGCACAAGGAGCTGGACTACATCGGTGAGCGCGTGGAGAAGACGAATCTCTTCGCCTTTTCGGACGCCAACTTCGGCATAATGGCCAGGGACGAGAAGATAGCGGAGCATATACGCGACCTTCAGGCGGCCAAAAACTATCCGCGCAGATGCGTCATCAACTGGATAAAGACGAAAAAGAGCATTGATATAGCAAAAATCATGGGGCAGGCCACTCTGCTGATATCCTCCCTCCAGTCCTTGGATCCGGTGGTTCTTAAAAGCATCAAAAGAAGCAACATAGACTACTCGCATTTCAAGGAGATAATCGAGCAGGCCAACGAGACGGGCGGAATTTCCGGAACCGAGATAATACTCGCGCTTCCGGGCGAGACCAAGGAAAGCCACATCAACACCATCAGGAGGCTTTTCGACTGGGACGTCGGCTACATGATTTGTTACAACTGCCTTCTTATCGCCGGTAGCGAACTAACCGTGGCCCAGGAAAGGGAAAGGTTCGCCATCAAGACCATGTTCCGGTTGGTGGACACCGCCTTCGGCAATTATGACGGGCTCCTGTCCTTCGAGGTTGAGGAGGGGGTGCGTTCTACCTCCACGATGTCGGAGGAGGAGGTGCTGTTTTTCAGGCCCGTGCACTGGCTTATACAGTTTTTCTGGAACTACCGCTGTTATTTTGAACTTTTGAAATTCCTCGGTTCGAACGGCGTAAACCCCGTTGACTTCATTGTCAAGATGCTGGAAAAATCCAACGAGGCCAAAGGCCGGGTCGGAGGCATTTTCGAGGACTTCAGGGCTGAGGCCAAAAGCGAGTGGTTTTCCACCCCCGAGGAGCTTCGTGCGCATTTCAGCAAGCCGGAGAACTTCGACATGCTTAAGCGCGGCGAGATAGGCAAATTAAACGGAAAATACACGTGGCGGGTTCTGCTTGAGTGCAAGAAGGAATTTGACGTCTTCGTGAGGGAGGTCGCCGTCGGTATGATGCCCGAACGTAAAAAGGAGATAGAAAACCTGGTGCTTTTTGCCTCGCAAACCATATCGGACTTCGAGGCGGAGCTTGATTTTGACTCCGTCCGCAAGGTCGGGTTCGAGTACGACATCTTCGGGTGGCGGGACGAAAAATTCAAAAAGCCCCTCGTCAAAAAGGACGTCCGTTGCGAGTTGTATTTTTCGGACGAAAAGAAGGAGGCGTTGAACACGCTTCTGGCGCAGTACAAGCACCCGAACAGAAACGTCACCATGAGGAAGATGAGCGAACACATGAGGATAACCGACCTGTACTACGACATAAGGGTTTTGTAGGCTCCCAATAGTCCGCGAATGAGCAACCTGATTACCTCGCCCGATTCCAAGCGATCGGAGCATTGGAAAATAGACCGCATAGTTTTCCTCGTTCAAAGGCCAGTGGCCGTGTTCGAGGGGGAGAAATGGGGCTTGGAATATCTCAAGAGCAAGGGGTTCGCGGTGGTTCTCATAGACCTGACCCTACTTTTGAACGGGCGCCGCGCCCCAAAGGTGATTGAGATGGTCAAGGAGCCGCTCAACTGGGAGCCGACGCATCGCGTCGCCTCGTTTGCGGAATATGAGGCCCTGGTGAAAAAATACCGGGGCGACTCCATGTTTATAGACTTTGTGACGGGGTATTCCGCCGTGACGCTTAGAGAAGAACATATGTTTAGAATTTTTAAAAGGCAAAACGCCCGGTATGCGATTTATGCGTCAGGCGTCATAGATTTTTCGTCTTCCTCGAACGTGAACACGGGGCAGAAGAAAATCCATTTTCGGGCTCGGATAGCAAAAACCCTGTCCAGCCCGTACAACTTCATTAACTACCTCGCGTCGAGGCTTATCGTGTTCCTAACGAGGCATAGAATGGTCTATCCGTTGCCGAACCTGATTTTTGGCGGGGAATCCGAGGCCCTCCAACGGTTTGTGGACGAGCGCGCCGTTGACAAAGGCATAATAGTGCCAAAAAATTCGCACGACTACGACGCGGCGCTAATGGTCTTGCGCGGTTTTGGAAACAAGTTGCCAAAGAGCGAGGACATCTGCGTATTTTTGGACGAAGGGGCCGCCGAGCACCCCGATTTTTATCTGGCCGGCGTGGAGCCGGCGGACGCCGGGCGGTATTATCCGCCGATGAACCGTCTTTTTGACTTCATTGAAAAAAAACTGGGCCTTAAAATCGTCATCGCCTCCCATCCGAGAATGAACTACGATTTGTTGCCGGACGTTTTTGAGGGCAGGGAGATAGTAAAGGACAAAACAGCCGAGTTGGTGGCGAGAAGCAAGCTGGTGCTGATGCATTCAAGCCAGTCGATTGGTTTTGCGGTGCTTTTCAAAAAACCTGTGGTTCCGGTGAAAGTGCCGGGAATGCCGGACAGTTATCACGCTAATTTACTTGCGGAGGTAATGGGAGGGGCCGTCGGGAGCAAGCCGGTGGACCTCGCCAAGGACGAGCTGACGCCGTCCTTGCTTCTACGCGAGTGCAACCTTGAAAAATACTCCGAGTATGAATGGCGTTATCTAAGGTCGGCGGGCGCGGACGGCGAGCTTACTACGCACGAGATACTGGCGAAAACTTTGTTGAATTGGCGGGAAAACGGTCCCGTCGTAAATACCTGACGACTCGAACGCAAAATCTATTTTAATGAGGCAGAAACGGTGAAAATATTATTGGTGGTTTATGACAATGACTCGTATGTTTCGGAGTTCCCGATATCGCTGGCGTATATTTCCGCCATACTGATGAGGGAAGGGCACGAGGTGGACATCTATAACCAGGACATCCACCACTACAAGGACGAGGAACTGACCCGCGTTCTTGACGAGACCAAATACGACGTGGTCGGCGTCAGCGTCATAGCCGGATATTATCAGTATCGCAAACTTCTCAAACTCTCCGACGCCATAAATCGGTCGAAAAACCGCCCGATTTTCATAATCGGCGGACACGGGCCGTCGCCGGAGCCGGACTTCTTTTTGAAAAAGACCCAGGCCGACATTATTGTCATCGGGGAGGGGGAGGACACGACGGTCGAACTTTTCAAGGCCCTTTCGGACAAAAGCGGACTTGCGGGAATAGCCGGAATCGCCCACCGCGACGGGGACAAGGTGGTTACAAACACAAGGCGCGCCCTAATAAAGGACATAGACACGATTCCTTTTCCCGCCTACCACAAGTTCCCAATCGAGCATTATAGGATGACGCGAATGCCGCACATCCTGAAGTCGGAGTTCGCGCTTCCAATTTTGTCGGGAAGGGGTTGCACCTTCACCTGCAATTTTTGCTACCGAATGGACAAGGGCTTCAGGCCGCGTAAGGTCGAGTACATCGTGGAAGAAATGCGGCTTTTGAAAAAGGACTATGGAATCACATACTTTGCGTTTTACGACGAACTGCTGATGTCCTCGGTGGAGCGAACGGAGGAGATTGCCGAGGGGTTTATTAAGGCCGGCTTAAACGTGAAATGGAACTGCAACGGACGCCTCAACTACGCCCGGCCGGAATTGTTGAAACTCATGAAAAAATCAGGGTGCGTTTTCATCAACTACGGCATCGAGGCGATGGACGACCAAATACTCAAGAACATGAAAAAGGGTCTCACCGTAAAACAGGTGATAAGCGGAATTGAGGCCACGCTCGCCGCGGGCATAAGCCCCGGCTACAACATTATTTTCGGCAACATCGGCGAGGGGAGGGAGACGCTCCAAAAAGGGGTGGATTTCCTTTTAAAGTACGACGACGGCGCGCAGATGCGGACCATTCGCCCCGTTACGCCTTATCCCGGCTCGCCCCTTTACTACCACGCCATAAAGGAGGGGTTGCTGAAGGACGTGGAGGATTTTTACGAGAACAAGCACACAAACTCCGACTTGCTGGCGGTTAACTTTACGAACATGACGGACGACGAGTTTTACGCCGCAATGACGGAGGCGAACATGGCCCTCACGAAGAACTACTACGATAAAATGTCGGCAAACGTGCTCAACCAGGTCAAGCATCTTTATTCCAGCAGGGACGCGACGTTCAGGGGATTTAGACAAACCTGAAGCGATTTTTTCGCCGCTAAAAATAACTGAGTTTAACCAAAAGGGGGCTTTTCATTAAGGATAAGTTAATCGCGTTTGTGAGCAAGGTCAGGCTGGTTTTAAAAAGCCGTAGTTTTGGTTTTCGCAGACCACAAAAGGCGGAAATTCTCATTTTCGACCGGGTCGGATCCGAGGAAATTTTTGAGTATTTGGATCCGGCGGGGGTTCATATTTTGGACACAAGGGGGGAGTCGTTCAACCTTTATGTCCTAATACTGAGCGTCCTGCTCCGCAAAAACTATTTCGAGTTGTACGTCGGATTTGTGTCGCCGAGGGTCTGCCTGACCTTTATTGACAACAATCCCAGATTTTACACGCTAAAAAAGGCATTTCCGGAAATCACCACCGTCTTCATACAAAACGGGTGGCGCTCGTTCGACGCGATGGACGAGATAAAACAGGGCAAGGACTGGCGGGTTGACTACATGCTGGTTCACGCGCGTGAGATAGGGGAAAAATATAAGGAATATGTGCGCGGGAATTACGAGATAATCGGATGTTTTAGAAACAACTTATTTCCAGGTTTGCCGATTAAAAAAAACAGGGTCGTGTTTGTGTCGGTCTACGAGCCAAACGAGTCCCTGGTTGTTCTGCCCGGCACGAAGAGGATAATAGGATGGGACGAATTTGTGGTATCAGAGCGCATCGTCCTGCCGCTGTTAAAGAAATTCTGCGTCGAATCAAATTTTGAGTTGTTCGTCGCCGGACGGAGCGCCCCGGAATTCCCGGAAGAGAGGGAAAAATACGAGACCCTGCTTGGGAAGGAAGGGTGGACGTATTCCCCGAGGAAACGGAAGTGGAGCAGTTACGAGCTGGCCTGCGCCAGCGAGTACGTGGTTGGCACGGAGTCGAATTTGTTGTACGAGACCGCCGCGCGCGGAATAAAGACCGCGCTCTTTACGTTTCGAAAGCGTTTGATAAGCGAGTTTGGTGATGCGTTTGATTTTGGCTGGCCGGCCCGCATCGGGGATTCGGGGCCTTTCTGGTCGAATATTCCCTCGGAAGAAGAGGTCGTAAGGATTCTTGGATATTTGAAAAGAGTCGGGGAGGAAGAGTGGTTGAAATCCAGCCGTGAAACAATGGAAAAAATAATGCACTACGACCCGGGCAACACCAGGTTCGTTAAATTAATGCAAAAACTGGGGGTGCCTTTGAAAAAAGAGTTTCAAGGCGCCCAAGGTTGACCCGGAAGATGAACAAGATGATTGACAGGAAAAAATTGCTCGTCAAAGACCTTGGCAAAAGGGTCAACGACCTAAACGTCGGCGCGATTATGGGTTTGAACCCGGTTCCATGCGGCAACAACTCTTTGGCGGAGGTTGGGAAACGAATCGTAAGGGCGCGCCGCAACGGAAGGTCGGTGATACTGATGGCGGGGGGCCACGTTTTGCGGGACGGCGTTCAGCGGTATTTAATTGACCTCATGGAGCGCGGATATGTGTCCTGCCTCGCGTTTAACGGCTCCGGGATGATTCACGATTATGAGTTTGCGCTGATTGGCGCCACGACGGAAAGCGTTAGTAAATATATACGGCGCGGCGAGTTCGGCCTTTGGAAGGAAACCGGATTTTTAAACGACCACATAAACAAGGCGCATAAAAAGGACAAAAAGGTCGGGATGGGCGAGGCGATCGGCGGGGTGATTGAAAATGGCAATTTCCCGCACAAGGAGATAAGCGTGCTTGCCGCGGGCTACCGGCTCGGCATACCGGTTACCATCCACGTGGGAATAGGGTACGACATATTGCACGAGCACCCAAATTGCGACGGCGCTGCAACAGGCGCGTTGTCGTACAACGATTTTTTAAGGTACGCCTCGGTCGTTCAAAACCTTGAGGGCGGGGTCGCCATGAATTTCGGAAGTTCCGTGATGGCGCCAGAAATTTACCTGAAGGCGCTGAGCATGGCGCGAAACATCGCCCGGCAGAAGCGAGGGAGAATAGCAAAATTTTCGACGCTGGTGTGCGACCTTCACCAACTTTCCGGCGACGTCGGGAAGGAGCCGAAAAAGAGCGACGCACAGTATTATTTCAGGCCGTGGAAGACGATGTTGGTGAGGACGGTGCAGGACGGCGGCGAGAGCTTTTACGTGAAGGGGCGGCACGGCGACACGATTCCGGAGTTGTGGTCGCAAATAAACCGGTTCGAACGCGGGCCGCTCGCCACAACCGCAAAGGGGAGGAGACGTTGAAAATAATGGATTTGGACGCCCTCGCCCCGGTGATAAAGGAATTGAAATCGTCGGGAAAGAAGATTGTGCACTGCCACGGCTGTTTTGACCTGTTGCATCCGGGACACATCAAATATTTTCAGGCGGCCAAAAAATTCGGGGACGTGCTGGTGGTGACTCTTACCGAGGACAAATATGTTGATAAAGGGCCGGGGAGGCCGGTTTACAATCAGGACTTGCGCGCCGAATCCATTGCGGCGTTGGAGTGCGTTGACTACGTGGCCGTCAACAAATGGCCGACCGCGGAGGAGACGCTTAGGTTGCTAAGGCCCGATATTTACGTGAAGGGGCAGGAGTTTGAGAAACTGGAGGACAAGACCGGCAAAATCCAGAGGGAGGCAAAAGTCATCCAAGAAATCGGGGCCGAATTGAGATTCACCCACGAGATTGTTTTCTCCTCCACAAAATTGCTTAACGAACATTTTTTGAAGAGATAAAAATGGCAGGTTATAAACTGAATCCCAAGCATCCTAAAATTTTGTTGGTGTCCGACCTTATAGCCAAGGTGCGCGAGCTACAGGCGGGCGGCAAAAAAGTCGTGCTCAGTCTCGGAGTTTACGACATCATACATCCGGGAATAGTCATGCACCTCGAGGACGCCAAGGCCCTTGGCGACGTGCTTGTTGTCGCGGTGGTAAAGGACAAGGACGTGAAGCTCGGCCCCGGAAGGCCCATTTTCCCGGAGGAGATGCGGGCCGTAATCGCGGCCACCTGCTCGCAGGTGGACTACGTTTGCCTTGTGGACGACGAAATAACCTACGAGTGCCTAAAGACAATCAAGCCAGATATTTTTGCAAAGGGGCAGTCCTACAGGGCGTCGCAGAGAAACATAGACGAAAAACTTTCCGAGGCGGAGAAATCCCTGCTGTTCGGGCAGGTGGACATACGCCAGACGTCGGGCATCTCGTTTAGCTCTTCAAACGTCATCAACAGTTTTCTGGACGATTATCCGCCGGAGACAAAAAGGTATTTGGGGGATTTTAAGCGAAAATACAGTTTTGAACAGATCGCCAAGGCGATAGACGACCTTAAGGACATGAAGGTTTTGCTGGTGGGTGACGGCATCATTGACGAATATTTTTACACCACGCCCCTTGGTCGTTCCTCCAAGGCGAACCTGGTGGTGAACAAATATCTATCCCAGGAGATTTTCGCCGGGGGCGCGTTTGCAATCGCAAACCATATCGCAGGTTTTTGCAAGGAGGTTCATCTTGTCTCGCTCCTCGGTTCCCATGACTCCAGGGAGGAGTTTGTCTCCAGAAATCTTAAGCCGGGAGTCAACGCGAAATTCTTCACGCGCGCCGACGGCCCGACCATCATAAAGAAAAGGTACATACAGCAACAAAACAACCAAAAGCTGTTCGAGGTTAACTATCTTAACGACGAATACGTGAAGGGAGACCTTGAGTCTAAAATTGTCTCGCACATAAAGGAAACGGCCAAGGGGTACGATGTGGTTTTAATCTCCGATTTTGGCCACGGCTTCATAACGCAAAAGATTTACGAGGCGGTCAAGGAGTCCGGCGTTCGGTTTGGAATCAACACCCAAAGCAACGGGGCCAACACCGGCTACAACCTTATAACCAAGTACAGCAACCCGTTTTTCGTCTGCCTGGACGAGGGGGAGGTTCGGCTGGCCTCGCAGGACAAGTTTGGAAGCGTGGACGACATAATAAAAAAAATGTCAAAAGTCATCAACGCCGCCAACGTCATTGTTACGATGAGCAAAAGGGGATCCATAGGGATAAACGAAAAGAGGGAGCTGAGTTCCACGCCGATCTTCACCTCCAAGGTCGTGGACACCGTCGGCGCGGGGGACGCCTTTTTCGCATACACCGCGCCGTGCCTCGCCTCCGGCCTGCCGATGGAATTGGTCTCATTTATAGGGAACGTGGTCGGCGCGCTTGCGGTGCAGATAGTCGGCAACAAAAAATCGGTCGAAAAACATGAACTGTTGGAATTTATTCATACGATAATGAAGTAGCGGAGAAAATATGCAAAAACTTTCGACAGCCTATTTCAACAACCTTAAGAAGGCCATGGATTCCATGTCCGCCTCCCGCGGGGCCGAGCGGCTTGATTCCCTTCACGACGGGATTGCGGAGGCGTGCGGACTCGTCGTCGCCCAAACCAACGCCGGGAAGAAGCTTATGTTCATCGGCAACGGGGCCAGCGCGTCCATCTCAAGCCATATGTCCACGGATTTTTGGAAAAACGGCGGAATGCGGGCCGTGGCCTTTAACGACTCGTCCGTTCTCACCTGCATCGGAAACGATTACGGCTTCAAGCATCTTTTTGAGAAGCCCATCGAGATGTTCGCCGAAGAGGGGGACGTGCTTGTGGCGATAAGCAGTTCCGGGAAATCGGAGAACATAATAAGGGGCGTGGATGCGGCCCGCGCCAAAAAATGCAAGGTGATAACGTTGTCCGGATTTGTAAAAGACAATCCGCTTTCAAAACTCGGCGACGTAAATTTTTATGTGCCGGACAGCGCCTACGGGCCTGTAGAGATACTGCACACCGCAATCTGCCACTGCATTCTGGACGTTATTTTAGCGGCGAGAAATGGATAAGTTTAGGATAGACAGCCACAAGCTGATGTTTCACCCCAAAAGGGTCTCGGAGTGGCTTGACGGCAAAAATATCTACCCCATTTATATGGAGATCAGCCCCTCCGGCCCGTGCAACCACCGATGCACCTACTGCGGCAAGGATTTCATGGGGTACCAAAAGCGTTATCTGGACACAAAGATATTTATGGAGCGCCTGACCGAGATGGGTGCCCTGGGCCTGAAAAGCATCATGTACGCCGGGGACGGGGAGCCCTTTTTGCACAAGGACATCGCACAGATAATCGTGCACACCAAAAAATCGGGGATAGACGTTGGCATAACGACCAACGCCGTTCTTTTTAAGGAAGAAATAGCCGACGAGATTCTCGGCCACGTGGAATGGATAAAAGTGAGCATCAACGCCGGAACGCCGGACACATATTCAAAAGTGCACCGGACGAAGCCCGCCGACTTCGACAAGGCGGTTAAGAACATGGTGTACGCCAAAAAGGTGAGGGACGAAAAGGGCTATCGTTGCACGCTTGGCATGCAGATGATTCTACTCCCCGAAAATCATGCCGAGGCCGTCACCCTCGCCCGCGTCGCCAGTGACGCGGGGATGGACTACCTTGTAATAAAACCGTATTCGCAGATGCCGAACAGCATCACGCACCAGTACGAGAACGTAAAGTATACGGATTATATGTATCTCGGCCCGGAGCTTGAAAAACTCAACACGCCGGACTTTCGCGTCATCTTCCGGTCGAACGCGATGCAGAAATGGGACGAGGGGTCGCGCAACTATAAAAAATGCCACGCCCTCCCTTTTTGGTCCTACATCGACGCGGGCGGTTTTGTGTGGGGTTGCGCGGAATTTTTGCTGGACGAACGGTTCAAATACGGCAACATAAACGACAACACCTTCAAGGAAATTTGGGAGGGGGAGGCGCGCATGAAGTCGCTTAAGTGGGTTCACGAGGAGCTTGACCTCTGCGAATGCAGGCTGAACTGCCGGATGGACGCCGTGAACCGTTACATCTGGGATTTGAAAAACCCGATTGACCACGTTAACTTTATCTAACAAGGAATTTTAATTTGACGAAAAATGGCGAGGGAACAACCAAGGTCGGACGTAGGCCCATAAATGCCGCGCTTGTGATTTTGCACAACGACGAGCACGAATATTTGTTGCAACATCGAACCGAGGACGCGGAACGGCTTCCGGGATACTGGGCGTTTTTCGGGGGGAGCATCGAGGGGGCCGAAACCGCCGAGGACGCGGTGAAAAGGGAGGCCTTGGAAGAACTGGGATACCAACTAAAATTCCCGCGCTTTGTTTTGCACAAAGACGTTGTGTTAGAATCCGTCGAATGTCATTTGAACGTTTTTGTAGAAAGATACGACGGGGTTACTCCTATTATTTTGGGGGAAGGACAGGGGTATGGCTGGTTTAACGTGGAAGAATCTCGCCGGTTAAAAATGATTGAACATGACCTTAAAACGCTTGAATACGTGGACCAATACGTGAAAGGGCCCGGGCGCGCCGATTAATCGGAAAACGCAAGTCGGCAAATATTTAAAATGGATAATCTAGAGTCCGAGGAAAAACTGATTTCGACCAAGGCGCGCGAGGCTCGCCGGCTTATGATAGAAATTGCCAACAAGTCCAAAAGCGCGCACATCGGCTCGTCCCTTTCGTGCGTAGACATGATTACGACGCTCTATTTTTATAAGTTGCGAATAGACCCGAAGGATTGGAAGAATCGGGATATTTTCATTCTCAGTAAGGGGCACTCGGCGATGGCGCTTTACGCCAACCTGACGCTGAGGGGATTTATAAGCAAGCCCGACCTTTTCCAATATCTTCAGAACAACGGCAAACTACCGGCCCACCTTGACCGGTTTACGAACAAGGCAATCGAGGCGTCGGTCGGTTCGCTTGGTCACGGGTTCAACATGGGATTGGGCATGGCGTACGTGTTCAAACAAAAGGGTGAAAATCGAAACGTCTATAGCGTCATAGGCGACGGCGAGTCGCAGGAAGGCTCGATATGGGAGGGGGCGTTGTTCGCCCCGAAGCTTGGAATTGACAACTTCACGGTGCTATTGGACTACAACAACCTTCAGGGTTACGGCCGCCCGACGGAAATTTGCCATTACGAGCCGGTCAGGGCCAAGTGGGAGGCGTTCGGATGGCAGGTTTACGAAGTGGGGGGCCATGATTACCGCCAGCTAATCGGCGCATTGGACGCACCGTCCAACGGCAAACCAAAAATAATCATCGCAAAAACCATCAAGGGGAAGGGAGTTTCCTTCATGGAAAACGAGATGAAATGGCATTATTTCATCGTGACGGACGAGTTTAAAAAACAGGCCCTCGAAGAACTGGCGGCGGAATGAGAAACACGGTCATTGACACAATAACCAAGGCCGCCGAGAAGGAAAAAAGCATTTTCGTGGTCACCGGCGACGCCGGTTTCGGGGTTTTGGACGAATTTCAAAAAAAATTCCCGGAGCGTTACCTCAACCTCGGCGTGGCGGAGCAGAACATGATTAGCTTTTCAGCCGGTCTCGCCATGGCCGGATACAACGTTTTTGTGTATAACATCACGCCGTTTGTGCTCTACAGATGCTACGAACAGGTGCGAAACGACCTCTGCTACCAAAAGCTACCCGTCACACTTATCGGCATCGGTAGCGGCGTAACCTACGCACCGCAGGGGCACACCCATTATTCCGTCGAGGACGTGGGGGTTGCCCGGACACTGCCGGGGCTTGTGGTGCTCTCCCCCGCCGACCCGCTGGAGGCAGAATTGTGCGCCAAATATGCGATAAAAAGCAAAAAACCGGCGTTCATCAGGCTTGCGAAGTACGGCGAGCCAAAAATACACTCTGAGAAAGTGAAAAGCGTGGAGTCCCCCATAGTGGTGAAAAAGGGAAGCGGCGTGACCGTTTTGTTCCACGGCTCCGTCGGGATTGAGGTTATGCAGGCCGTCGAGGGGCTTAAGGCCAGGCCGCAGTTAATCTCCGTTCCGATGCTCACCGAGGGGGATTTTAGCGGGTTGAAAAAACTGCTTAAAAATACAAGAACCGTAATAACCGTGGAGGAGCACTACGTCCAGGGCGGACTTGGTTCAATCATGGCCGAATGGATTATTGAAAACGGCGTGGACGTCAAATTGAGAAAGCTCGGCGTTAAAAACGAGTACATTCACAAAATAAAAAACAATTTGGGAATGAGGGAGCACTACGGGATATCCGCGTCGGAGATACGCAGGGCGATTACATCGGAGTTTAAAATTGTCAAAAAGCCCTAAGGTTCTCATTCTTGGAAATACCGGCAAGTTGGGCCTGGCCCTGACCTCGGCTTTTACGGGCGGATATTCCGTGACGGGACTCAACAGCAAAGGGTTCAAGGCGGAGGATTTTGCCCAAACGCGAAAAGTGATAGAGGAAGCAAAGCCCGATATTGTTTTCAACACCGTGGCGTTTTTGGGCATTGATCCGAGCGAAAAGAACCCTGAGGCGGCCTTCAGGCTGAACGTGTTGTTCCCAAAACTTTTGGCGGAGCTATCGAACGAATTAGGGTTTCTTCTCGTCCATTTTAGCTCGGACGCCGTGTTTGACGACGGCAAGGGTGATAGATACGTGGAGAGCGACGCCGCGAGGCCGGTGAGCATTTACGGCATGACCAAATACGGCGGCGACTGCATGATACAGGCGTGGGCTAAACGGTATTACATAATTCGCGTCTCCATACTTTTCGGGGAAACCACAAAACAGACCGGGCAGTTTGTCGAAAACATGATTCAAAAAATCAGGGACGGCGCGAAGGCGCTTAAAATTTCAGGGGATATTTTTGCCTCGCCGACCTACAGCAGGGACGTGGGCCGCGAGGTTCGCAGGATAGTGGAGTCCGGCCCGGACTTTGGGGTGTATCACGTGGTGAACGAGGGGACGGCCTCGTTGCACGACCTTATTGTTGAGGTCGTCGCGCGAATAGGCGCCAAGGACGTAAAAGTGGAGAAGGTCTCGCACAACGACTTTCCCTCGATCGGGAAAAAGAACACAAAAACGGCGCTCAACTCGGAAAAAATCAAATTGCTTCGACCGTGGCGCGACGCGGTCGGCGAATATTGCAACGGCCTAAATTTTATTGAAAGGTAACGAAAGTGAAAGACAGATACGTAATGGACGGGCACAAACTTATTTGGCATCTTGAGAGAGTCAACGATTGGAAACAGGGTAAAAGGGTGGCGCCTTTGCACATTGACGTCGGCCTGAGCAAGGGATGCAACATCAAATGCGACTACTGTTTTGGCGCGGTTCAGGGCAACCTTTACAGAAAGGGGTCCGAGGTCGTGTTCCCGCGCGACGCGCTGTTGCGGTACGTAAGGGACGCCGGCGCCATCGGCGTGCGCTCGATGGCGTTTATCGGCGAGTCCGAGCCTCTGCTGAACCCTGCGGTGTACGAGGCGGTCGTGGCCGGCACGGACGCTGGGGTGGACATATCCATCGGCACCAACGGCGTGCTTTGGGACACCGGCAAGCAGGGGGAGGAGGCCTTGGAGCGCCTTAGCTGGCTAAGGTTCAACATAAGCGCCGCCGACGACGCTGGGTATCGCCGCATACACGGGAGCAAGGAATTTGCCACGCTGGTGAAGAAAATTCGGTTTTGCGTGGAGATGAAGCAAAAAAAAGGCCTCAAGGTAACCATCGGCCTGCAAATGGTACTTACCCCCAACGACGTGGACCAGGTGGTCGGCCTCGCAAAACTCGGCAAGGAGCTGGGCGTGGATTATCTGGTGGTAAAACAATGCGGGGACACGGTGTACAACGCCCTGGGCATTTATAAACGGCTCGACGAGTACGAGGGCTTCACCAGCATCCTTAGCGACGCGGAAAAGCAGACCACGGACAACTACCAGGTGACCGTTAAATGGAACAAGGTGCAGAACAAAGGGGTAAGGACCTACGACCAGTGCCTTGGCGTTCCGTTTTTGCTTTATTCCAGCGGCAACGGGCGGCTCTATCCGTGCGGCGACTTTTTCGAAAATCACGAGGAGGAGTATCGCATGGGGGACTTGGTGGAAAAGTCGTTCAAGGAGATTTTCGAGAGCGAACGCTATTGGGAGGTGGTTGAAAAGGTCAAACTAATTGACGTGCACAAGGACTGCTACACCAATTGCCGCACGCACGCCATCAACGAGTTTTTGTGGGCCCTCACCCATCCGCCGGATCACGTCAATTTCGTCTAGTCTTAAAGGAGAAAAATGGAAAATTCTTTTTTTGAAAGCCTTTTAAGCGCCCTGCCCACGGTTTCGGCCCACCATTCGCGCGGCTCCAAGCTGTACGAGGTGTTGCAAATTTCCGCCCGCAAAGAGGTGGAGGCGTCTTTTTCCGACAAGGGGGACGCGCCGAAGAAGTTCGGGCCGTTCGGGGAAATTGTGTTTCCATATTACAAAATGGGGGCCATTGACTCATTGGATCTGTTCAATCTGGACGAGCTAATTCTTTTCAGTTTCTACCACCTTAATAGGGGACGATATAAGCGGGTTGCGGACGTGGGGGCGAATATCGGGCTTCACTCCGTTATCTTCTCCAAATGCGGCTTTGAGGTGAGGTGTTTCGAGCCGGATCCTAAAACCTTTGAGGTGTTGAAGCGCAATTTAAAGGCCAACGAATGTTCAAAGGTGGAATGCCATAACATGGCCGTTTCGGTCAGCGAGGGGAAGATGGAGTTTGTGCGCGTTTTGGGCAACACCACGGGCAGTCATTTGGCGGGTTCAAAGGCCAACCCCTACGGCGAGTTGGAGCGCTTTGAGGTTAATCTGCAACCGATGAACCCCCTGTTTGCATGGGCGGACTTGGTAAAAATGGACGTCGAGGGACACGAGGCGACGATTATCACCCAGACGAAAAAGTCCCATTGGGAAAAGACGGACGGGCTCATCGAGATAGAGAACGCCAAAAACGCCGAGGAGGTTTTCAACCATTTAAACAAAGAAGGCGTAAACCTCTTTTCGCAAAAAAATAATTGGAAAAGAGTGCGGGAGTTGTCCCAAATGCCGGTAACCTACAAGGAAGGAATGTTGTTCGCGAGTTGCAAGACCGAAATGCCGTGGCAATAGTCCCGAAGGAAGTCGTCGTAATTCTCCCCTTGTCGGGCCAAAACGTACTGCTACAACTGCGTGATTTCAAGGAAGAGATTATATTTCCGGGCAAATGGGGTTTTTTCGGAGGGGCCGTCGAGGACGGCGAGACCCCGGAGGAGGCCGCCAGAAGGGAACTGTACGAGGAACTCGAGATAGAGGCCGTCGGACTTGCTTGGCTGTACACAAACGTCCTGCCCGAGGTTGGCAACACTCTTGCGCACGCCTTTTATTGCGAGTTGAAGGACAAACCGGTGCTTAAGGAGGGGCAGGATATGGGACTTTTTTCCGTGCGCGACATTCTGACAAAAAGTCTATTTTCCGCAAAACTTGAAAGGAACATGGATTTGATACCGCTGACATTCATGACCGACGCCATAAACAAACTGATGGTCAAATATGAATTAGGTGAAATTGGGAAATAATATGGGCCAAATAAAGAAAATAATGCTGGTTACTCCAAACTCAAAGTGGCTGAGCGAAGGTTCGTTCTGGCATCTGCATCCGTACCCGCTGACCCTGCTGGCATCCGCGTTGCCAAAGGGGCGGTACGACGTTCGCATAGTGGACAGCAATCTGGAGGACCACAGCCCGGAAAAGTTTTCGGATTTGGTGAAAAGCTGGGCGCCCGACGTGGTCGGAGTGTCAGTGCTGGCAAACGAATATCTGGTGACCGGGCTAAAGGCCGTCGGCGCCGTTAAATCGGTAAATCCGGGCATAGTCACCGTCATGGGCGGGGTCTGCGCGACCACAAGGCCGCTCGACGTCATACGCAATCCCAACGTGGACTTTGCCGTTCTTGGCGAGGGGGAATACGTATTTCCAAAACTTCTTGATTTCATCGAGGGCAACGGCGAGTTTCCGGCGGAGGGGGTAGCCCGCATGGCCGGAGACAAACCGGACATTCGTCGGCAGGTTCATTTCATCAAAGACCTCGACGCCCTCCCTTTTCCGTCAAACGACCTGATTGATTTCGACCGCTACGCCAACGAGTCATTCAAGCACATAGTGGACGCTCCGCGCGCCCTTCCGTACGCCAAGATGATTACCAGCCGGGGTTGTCCAATAGGGTGCACCTTTTGCCAGGTCGAGACGATTTCGGGCGGGAAGACCCGTTTCCAATCGGCAAAGCGCGTCGTTGACGAGATTGAATGGCTCATTGACAAGCACGGAATTCGCGCCATTGAGTTTTTGGACGACAATTTTCTTGGCAACCGCTCCCGTGCGGTCGGAATTTTTAAGGAAATGATCGCGCGCAAACTGCCCGTCGCGTGGAACGCGGCCAACGTGAGCGAGTTTTTCCTTAGCGAGGAGCTTCTAGCTTTGATGAAGGAATCTGGTTGCGTGTATCTGTCTATAGCCGTGGAATCCGGGGTGCCGCGGGTTCTAAAGGAAATAATTAGGAAACCGGTTAACCTCACTCACGCAAAGAAAATGCTCGACACGGCCCGCGAGCTTGGGATGGACACCACAAGCCTGTGGGTCATAGGCTCTCCCGGAGAGACATGGGAGGAAATACGGCATTCAATCAGGGTCGCCGAAGAAATGAACTCCGACTACACGAAGATAAATATTGCCACCCCCTATCCGGGAACTGAGCTTTTCAACATGGCCGTAGCGGGTGGCTATCTGTCCAAGGACTTCGATTTCTCGGACATCGGATGGGGGCTGGCCGCCATTTCCACGGAAGAGTTCTCTGTCGCACAATTGACGATTCTTCGGGCGTTTGAGTGGGACAGGTTAAATTTCACCAACGAGGAGAAAAGGGCCAAGATTGCGCGGATGATGGGCGTCACGCTCGACGAGCTAGCCTCCATTCGCAAAAGCACGTTGCAGAGGGCGCTTCAGGCGACGGGCAAGGCGGCCAATGCCAATTTAACCGATAAAAAAGTCCTTCCACCGGGGAACGTCGGCGACATCGCCATTGTTACGGCAAAATGACCGGCCCGCGCGTGGCAACCAATCACCAAGTAAGGGGAATCTGAATATGGCTCTTAGAAGATCGGGCGTCAAATTATGGTTTGATTTGAAGACAAAGGTGCCTCTGACCGGAACCATTTGTCAGCTTGGGAGGCAGACCGTGGACGTCTCGCGGGGACAGGTAAAGATTATCGCCAAACAGTTCGGCCTTAGTCTTCCCATAATTGACTCCGTTCAAAACGACGATAAAAGCCAGCCAGCGTCCGCGATGAACGACGTAATGCTGTTTAAGTCGCTTGGGTTTGACTCGGTTTCAAGCGTTGATTTGGTCGAGGCGGATGATCCGACGCACGTCTTCGATTTAAACGAACCGGCGCCGGAGGCACTAAGGGAAAAGTTTGACTGCGTATTCGACGGCGGAACCGCGGAGCACGTTTTTAACGTCCCACAGCTTCTTCGCAACATGCACTTTATGCTTAAGCCCGGCGGAATTATCGTCCATGCCTCCCCGAGCAGTAATCACGTTGACCACGGGTTTCATATGTTCAGCCCGACGTTTTTCTACGATTATTATACGGTGAACAAGTACGAGGTTCTGCAGTCCTACCTTTTTGAGTACGACCCGCACAAGAAATTCAGGCCATGGAACGTGTACAACTACTCCCCTGGAAGCATTGACGACCTCTCCATCGGCGGGTGGGACGGGGTGGACGCCCTCGGCATTTGGTTCGTGGCGCGAAAAAAGGAGAACTCTAGCTCGAACGTCGTGCCCGTCCAAAGTTTTTATTTGCGACAATGGAGTCAGGACAACGCCGCTGGCGCTCCGGTTGCGGAGGCTCCCGCCGCAACCCCCGGCCTTCTTAGAAAAACCATAATGGGATTGGCAAAAAAAATATTGAAGAACGACAGCGCAACTTACAACCATGTGAGGGATTTTTACCTCTACGTGAAGGAGATGGTGCTAAAGGCCCCGTTCCGCCGCCGCCCGCACCGCCCGCCGGTCATAGCGCGGTATTAAGGCAAACTCGATGATTTCAACCGTTAAGCGGCTTCTAAAATATATTTTTTACCAGCCGCTTGTCCTTTTTCTGACGCTTTTGGTTTATCTGTTGCGTCCCTTTGTCCTCATCCGATTTTTGCCGATAGTAACCCACCGCATCGGGCATTTTGTTGGGAACGTCGAGATGTACTTTTGCGAGCGCGACGCCGGAATGCATCCTAAAAACTCGCTCGATTTGGTATTTTACGCCGGGCGGAACAGTTGCAACAAACAGCTAAATGTGATGTGGGAGCGCGTTTTAAAGGGGTACAAATTAATTCATCCGCCCGTTTTGTTCTCCGGCATATTGATGAGAACCCAGTCCTATATTTCCAAGATTCCGAGCATGGCGGTCCACATTGTAAAAAACTCGGATTCGGACGACAGCAGAATCCTTCGTCTGCAAAAGGTGCACCTGGCCTTCACCGATGACGAGGAGAGGAAGGGACGAGAGGCGCTTAAAAGTTTCGGACTGCCGGACAACGCCGAATTCGTATGCATATTTGCCCGCGACAACGCCTACCTAAGCACTCTTTTCCCGAAGGGGAACTGGGGATACCACGATTACCGCGACGCCGACATACGGAACTACATGGACGCGGCGGTAGAGATGACGCGAAGGGGATACTATGTTTTTAGAATGGGAGCCGTCATGAAGACCCCGCTACCGAAGTTGAACAACCCCATGATTATAGATTTGCCGTTCTCGGACAAGAGAAACGATTTTATAGACATATATCTCTGGATGAAATGTCGTTTTTGCATTGCCTCTTCCGCAGGCCCGGCCGTCATTCCGTTGGTCCTGAGAAAACCGACCGTGTTCGTAAACTGGCTTCCGCTTCCTTACATCACGCATTGGAACGACGACAATCTGTTTATTCCTAAGAGATTGTTCATCCGGCGGCTAAACAGGGACGCATCGTTTTTGGAGCAAAACCTGTTCGAGGCGTTAAGCGTAAACATCGGATGGAGAAATTCCTCCGAATATTACGACACCGGGTTGGAATTTGTGGAAAACACGCCGAGGGAGATTTTGGACGTCGCAATAGAGATGGACGACAGGCTGAAGGGCGTTCACGTAACCGGTCAGGAGGACGAAAGGCTTCAGGCCCAGTTTTGGGGGATGATAACCTCGCTGGACGAAACGCAGGTTCTAGGGAGAAAGTTCAGGGTGGGCTCGAAATATTTAACGGACCACCGGGGCAGGCTCGGATGAGCGAGGCAAATAGCATGACCGACGGCGCCGACGAAAAACACCATAGATCCAGACCCGCCTTGCTCGGCTTAATCAGGCGGTTGTGGGGGCACCTAAGCCAGCGGCGCAGGCGGCAGTACGGGTTGTTGTTCGGCCTGATTCTGTTGAGCGCATTCGCGGAGGTGGTGAGCCTTGGCGCGGTGATGCCATTTTTGGGCGTGCTCATATCCCCCGAGCGCGTGTTAAAAACTTCGTTCGGTTCCGAGGTCGCCAGGTTCACGGGTATAACCACGCCCGCGGAATTGATTCTGCCGCTCTCTGCGACGTTTGCGGGGGCGGCGCTAATCGCGGGTTGCATCCGGATGATTTTATTATGGAGCAGTAACCGGCTTGCCTCCAACAGCGGGGCGGATTTGAGCATAGAAATTTATCGCCGCACGCTTTACCAGCCGTACAAAGTGCACGTTGCCCGCAACAGTAGCGAGGTGATAAGCGGCCTAAGCTACAAGGTGAGCACCGCCTCGTCCGCGCTTCAACAGGTATTGGTGATAGTAAGCTCGATGGTGCTTCTTATTTTTATCATGGGCGCCATGCTGGCGATAAACGCAAACGTGGCGATAGTCGCCACCGTCGGTTTTGGTTGTAGCTACGGAATAATAATCAGGGTATTCAGAAAAAGGCTGGCGCGCAACGGGGCGCTAAACGCACGGGGATACACCATAGTCACCAAGGCCCAGCAGGAGGGGTTGGGCGGCATCCGCGACGTTTTGCTGGACGGCACACAGCCTTTTTACTGCGAGATTTACAGCCGCGCCAACTACCCGCTGAAGCAGACGGAAGGGGATAACGTCTTTATCGCGGGCAGCCCTCGTTTTGCGATGGAGGCCATCGGCATGACGCTCATCGCGGCCCTGGCTTATTTTCTGACGCGACAGTTGGATAATTCCGCCTCGGCGCTTTTGGTGCTCGGAACGCTGGCTCTTGGCGCCCAGCGTCTTCTGCCGGCGTTACAACAAATCTACTCCGCGTGGGTCAACATCATCGCATGCCGGGATTCCCTGCACGACACGCTGGAGTTTCTCGACCAGCCCATTCCGCCCGAGGCCCTGCGTCCGCCGCCGCCCGCGCTTGATTTTAAAAAGTCCATTCGTTTCGAGGCGGTTAAATTTAAGTACTCCTCCACCGGCCCGACGGTCTTGAACGGCATTGATTTGGAATTGTCGAGGGGATACAGATATGGTTTCGTCGGAAGCACCGGGAGCGGAAAGAGCACGATGCTGGATCTTTTGATGGGGCTTTTGGAACCTACGGACGGAAGAGTTTTGGTGGACGACCAGCCGGTGGCCGGCGAGCGCATGCTGGCGTGGCGGCGCGCCATAGCCCACGTTCCGCAAAGCATTTATCTGGCCGATACGTCGCTTGCCGAGAATATTGCCTTTGGAGTAGCCAAGGAAGAAATTGACATGGAGAGGGTGCGAAAAGTCGCCCGACAGGCCATGATTGCGGATTTTATAGAAAGTAGCCCGAACGGATACTCCGCTTTGGTTGGCGAGCGCGGGGTGCGGCTCTCCGGCGGACAGCGACAAAGAATCGGAATCGCAAGGGCGTTGTACAAGCAGGCCACGGTCTTGGTGTTCGACGAGGCAACAAGCTCGCTTGATAATGCTACCGAACGGGAGGTCATGGACGCAATAAACGGCCTTGGGCGCGACCTGACCATCATCATGGTAGCCCACAGGCTTTCAACCGTAAAACGGTGCGACGTCATCGTGGAATTCGGCAAGGGGATTGTGGTGGCGCAGGGAACATACGATTCCCTGCTGGAGCAAAGCCCCAGTTTTCGTAGTATGGCCAACGCAAACGAATAACAGGGGGATGAAAGGCAGATGAAGGAAACACCGATTTCTCGCAAACTCGACCTGGGGTGCGGGAACTCCAAACGCGCGGGGGCGATAGGCGTGGACGGCAACGTCCGCACGTCGGCGGACGTGGTTCACGACCTAAACTCGTTTCCTTATCCGTTTCCAAACTCGTCCTTTAACGAAATTTATATGGACAACGTATTGGAGCATCTCGACGACGTACTGCGTGTGATGGAGGAGGTTCATCGCATCAGCGAGCCAAACGGACTGGTCAAGGTCATCGTCCCTTATTTCCGCTCTCCCTACGCCTTTCTCGACCCGACGCACAGGCATTTCTTCACCGTAAACTCGTTTGCATATTTTGACCCGGCAAACCCGGTTTGCAAGCGTTACGACTACACGCTTGCAAGGTTCGCCGTGGAAAAAATCGTGTTTAACGAAAACATCCCAGGACGAATAACAAAAAGAATCATGCGCCACATCGCGAATAAATGGCCGCTAAGGTACGAATTGTACATTAGCCAGCTTTATCCTTTGGACGATATAACCTACTATCTGAGGGCTTTAAAGTGATTAACCGCAAACCCCACGCAAAAATGGTTCAAAAATGGATTTGATGCTCATAGTGTCCCCGGCAAACGCGCGCTCCTCGTACATGCCGTTTTACTATCTCTACCTCGCCGGGTATATGGAAAAACACGGGATAAGCGTGACCATAGTTGACCCGCATTTTAAAAACGATGGCGAGAACGTGGAGTACATTCTCAACCAGGTTAAGTCCGTAAAACCAAGGTTCGTCGGCCTAGCCTGTTTTGTAACCGACTATACGGTTGTGATTGATTTGGCGGCTAGAATCAGGGCCGTCTCCGACGCGAAAATCCTCATGGGGAACGCCCAGCCGTCAATCGCCCCGCAGGATTTCCTCTACGCCGGAAGCCCCGTTGACATTGTCGTCAGGGGGGAGGGGGAGGAGACCGTCAGGGAGATAATCGCCTCCAACAATTCGATTCCGCTTTCCGACATAGACGGAATCGCCTATTTTGACGGAACATCAGCGGTTGTGACAAAAAAAAGGAAATTAATAGACATGGCGGATTGCGGCAAACCGGCCTATCATCTGCTCGACATGGATTGGTACTCGCGCCCCACCAGGCACATAATCAGAAGGCTCGCAACGGTTTGCGCCGTCATCTACACCGGAAGGGGTTGTCCGTTTGACTGCAGTTTCTGCGCCTCCAACACGGTTTGGAGAACAAACGACAGGGCGGGCGGCTCCTTCGTCAGAAGGCGCCCGTTGGAACACGTGATGGCAGAACTCACTTTGTTGCAAAACAAATACGGATTCGATTTTTTCTACATTTTGGACGACACCTTCGGCGTTCGAGAGCAGGACATTTTGGATTTCTGCGCCGAGTACAAAAAAAGCGGGCTGACAATGCTCTGGGGGGCGGAGTCGCGCGCCCCTTGCATTAAAAATCCGGACGTAGTGAAAATTTTGAGGGAGGCCGGTTGCATTCAGCTCGATTTCGGGGTCGAGAGCGGCTCCCAAAAATTGTTGGACGGCATCAACAAAAAAATGAAGGTCGAACAGATTATCCACGCGTTCGACCTGTGCCGCGGCGCGGGAATAAGAACGTTTGCGAACATGTTGCTAAATCTGCCGCAGGAGGACGAGGAGGATTTGAAATTATCCCACCAACTGCTGGAAAGAATTCGCCCAACTTATGTCTCCGTGGGGGTCACACAGCCTTATCCGGGGACGGATATTTACAACTCGTTTGGAAAGACGATTGAGAAGGAGGAATACCATCTGTTCAGCAGACTGCTTCCCCCCGAAAAGTTCCGGATGGCGACGCACCAGCGCGACCTCCAAACACTTCTTTACCAATGGCTTTTTAAATACAAGGTTTTTGGACTTGTTGAGGGAAGTATGTTTTCGGCCGGGTCTGATTATTGGAGGAAGCTCGTTTCGTCAAAATTTCGCGGCAAATATTTTTTGTATTTCGTGAGGACGTTTGTCGAAACATTGGTGATTTATGCGAGGGCACTGCGTGACAGTCGTAGTTTTGGAGCCAAGTAATCCATGAAAACCGTGTTAATAACCGGCATAACGGGATTTATTGGCCGGTCTCTCGCCCCCGCGCTTAGGGCAAAGGGGGTCAACGTCGTGGGCGTCGTGCGGAACCCAAGCGAGGCCGACCTTGCCAGCGGAGTAATCCGAGGCGACATCTTGGACAAAAAATTCGTCAATGAACTCATTAATAAAGTAGAGCCGGACGTCGTTTTTCATCTGGCGGCAAATAGAAGCAGGGTGGGCGGTCTGGCTGACTTTAGGGACTGCATTGAGGACAATCTTATAGGCACGTTAAACTTAGCCGCGGCGTGCGTCGGAAAGCCCTTCCTAGAAAAGTTTGTGGAGATAGGCACCTGCGAGGAATACGGCCGCTCCGCAGGGCCGTTTCACGAGGGAATGCGGGAGTCCCCGGTAAACGGGTACTCCTTCTCCAAAACTGCCACGACACACCTTCTACAGACGTTGCACAGGGCGCACTATCTGCCGTCGGTGGTCTTGCGGCCCTCTTTGGCATACGGCCCGAGCCAGCCGACTGACATGTTTTTGCCGGCGCTTATCCTGGCCCTTTTTGCCGGAGAGCCTTTTGCCATGAGCGCGGGAATGCAAACGCGCGACTATGTGTTCATAGACGATTTGATGGAGGCGGTTGTGCTTGCGGCAACCGTCGCGGGTTGCGAGGGAAAGGTTTTTAACATTTGCGGCGGGGTCCCGATGTTGCTGAAGGAGGTGGCCCTGATGGTCGCCAAAAAAATTGGAGGCAACGCGGAAAAATTACTTGAGTTCGGAAAAAAAACATACCGGCACGGCGAGATTATGGAATACGTCGCAAGTTATAAGGAGGCCGAGTCCGCGCTGGGTTGGAGGCCGAGAACCACTCTTGACGCCGGCCTTGGCATAACGGTCGAACATTACCGCAAGCTTTTAAACAAAACCAACCGCGATAAAGACGTCTAAAAAAGGGGCTTGCGGGGTTGGAAGAAAAAGGGGCCGGGCGAAAACTACATTTCCACTCCGATTGCTCGTTTTTTGCAGGTTGCGAGCACATGCTTGCGCATTTTTGGGCCTCGCCCGAT
>JACQEX010000025.1 GCA_016200345.1 Nitrospinota bacterium | reverse complement strand
TACCAAAGCCCATGCCGTGCCTACCATTCCTCACCCGCGTCAGAAAATATTAAAAAACCAAACGGCAGTAAACGACCATATACTTCCGCCATCCAAGTCAGAGCGTGCATTATTGCCACTAGAGGATGGTTGCCGAAAGCACGATTATACTTTATCGGCCTCCATTAGCAAACCAATTGCCCCGGCTTTGACAAGTCATTTCTTGTCGGCTATCCTATGCGCATGGGACAAGTCAAAAAACTTTTAACGTTTGTGGTTTTCGCGCTCCTTCTATCTGCGCCCTACGCCCACGCAGGAGACGGCTCCTTTACACAGGCCGACAGGGACAGGCTTGTAAGGGTCGAGACAAAACTGGAGATGCTGGAAAAAACCACTGACAAAAGAATAACCGAATTGCGCGAGGACATGAACAAGCGGTTCGAACAGGTTGATAAACGGTTCGAACAGGTTGATAAAAAGTTTGAACAGGTGGACAAAAGGTTTGAAGAAATAATAACTTTCATAGGTATTCTTGCGGCTATTTTCACATCCATGACAATCGCCACAATCGGCTTCGCGTATTGGGACAGAAAAACGATGGTTCAAAAGGCCAAAGACGAGACAATCGCCGAAATAGAAAAGGACGGCAAGGTTATACACCTTGTCGGCACACTGAGAGAGCTGGCAAAAAACGACTCCGAAGTGGCCAAAGTCTTGCGCCAGTTCAACCTTCTATAACTTCCACTTTTCAGCCAAAATTACTTGCGGTTCTTGATGGCCTCGATTTCCTTTATTGCCTCCTCGAGGCCGGGGCTTAGCCTAAGAACCTTTTCAAAGTTCGCCAGCGCCGAGGCGTAATCGCCCCCCTCCTCGTACGCCTTTGCCATGTTGAAGTAAAGCGCCTCGTTCGTCTCGTCCATCGCTATCGCCTTCTTGTACTCCTCTATGGCCTCTTTCCATTTCCCCTGGCGCCTTAGGGCTATGCCAAGCCTGTTGTAGGTGTGGACGCTTCCGCCGCCCGATTCCAGCGACCTGCGGAAAAGCCCCTCCGCCATGTGCGGTTTGCCCCCCTTTAAAAGCTCCTCCGCGACCTCGGAGACCCTGTCCGGGGCCAGCCTGATAATATTGCCAAACGCCTGGGACGCCTTTTCCTCGTCCCCCTTCTTTAGGTGTATCTTTCCCGCCGCCATGTGCCTGTCGGGGTTGCCGGGGCTTATTTCGTTCGCCTTATCAAGCGCGGCGAGGGCCAAATCGTCCTCCCCCGTTTTTGCGTGCAAATCGGCGGCCTTTATATGGGCCTTAAGAAACATCGGGTTGGTCTCCGCCGCCGCGCCGTACATATCCACCGCCTTGGAGAACTCGCCCATTAGCTCGTGCATGTCGCCTATGTGGACCATAACCCTTGCGCCGCCGTTAAGGTTCATCGCCTCGTTGAAAATCGCCAGCGCCTTTTGGTACTGCCCCTTTTTGGCAAGCACCTCGCCGGCCTTCAAAAGTTTTATGTATTGGGGCGGATTGTCCCTGGCCTCGAGGATGTTTATCATTTTTTCCTCGAGCGTTTTTGCGACGAACGGCTTTATGACGTATCCGTTTACGCCCAACTCCACCGCCTGGGCGATTTGCTCCTTGTTAATCTCCGCCGTTACCATCAGGATGGGAATCTCGCCAAACTCGGAATGGGCCCTTAGCTCGCGCGTCACAAAAATGCCCGGCATCTTCGGCATGTTCCAATCCAAAAGCACGAACAGGCACCTTTGGTCCACGGATTCGTTCATGTGCTTAAGCGCCGCGTCGCCGTCCTCGACCTCGACCACGTTGTTGACCCCGACCTGGCGAAGCATGCTTTTGATGGTCTTTCGCATGCTCGGCATGTCGTCCACGACAAGCACGTAGCCGTTCTTGAAATACTCCTCGAGCGAAATCTTTTTCTTTGCTGTTTCCACGGCGTTCATTGCCTGAAGGGACTCCTAAAATTAGCGATAAACAAAGTCGTTAAGAAACTACACCAACCTGACGGCAATTATAGAGCACACGTTTGCCAAAAACCAAATTTTGACCGAAAAATGAAATTTCGGGACACGGGCGCATTACGGGCTTGTGGATATGTCGCAAATTCCTGTAGACTTGTGCAATGGATGAAACTCCCTGGGGTTTTTCGGAAGTCCCGCCTGACGACAGCCAGGCGGCCCAAAGAGAAAGGGCACGGCTCGTAAGAGAGGCGCCGCAATACCCTCCGGCGGAGCGGCCCGTTTTCTCCGAGCCAAAACCGGCGTACAAGGAAAAACCACCGCGTGAAAAACAAGGTTCGTCCGTTTCCGGCGCGGCCCTTTTTTTTGGAATTGCCGCCCTGGCCCTGGCGATGATTTTGTACTATCGCTCCAACATCGAGGTGAAAAACGCCGAGACCACCGCGCACCAGGCGCTTACTGAGGTCGGCGAGCTTCGCCACAACGCCGGGGCGCCGCCAACGATAATGAAATTGGAGCTTACGCGAACCCTGCGCCTGCTGGACTCCATGGCGGTGGAGTTTGGAAACGAGCCGGAAATTAGAAACAAAATTGAGGCGATGCGAAACGAGACGCTAGATTTGCTTTATTCCATTGACGAGAAGGCGCCCGCCGAACCGACGTTGCAAACGCCGCCGACGCAACAGCAACCGATTCAACCACAGCAAACCACCCCGCAGACCCCGACGGTCGGGAAGCCGTAGACCATACCATGTGGGAGGACGTTAAAAAGTACCTTAAGGTTCTGTTGAACCTCGTCAGGGAGCAGAAGAACCTTCTCTTTCACAAACTGATTCTCGTCAATTACGGCGACAGCAGGGACGACTCCTACCAGCGCATAGGCGAGCGTTATTTCAAGGCCTACAAGGAGGGGAAAATCTCCGACGTGGCGGACGAGGCCATATCCTCCGAATTGGACGCCCTTTTTCGGGCCGAGGAGGAGATGGACAAGGCGCGGAGGGAGTTGGACGAAATTCGCGCCAGATACGCCGCCCAACGCAAGGCGATAATCGGCGACGGATACGACGTCTGGCAACGGGCGGGGGCGGCGCGCGCCAACGCCCCAAAAATCCCCGGCCAAAACGAGCCTCGAAAGTAGCCGATGGTAACGCTGAGATTCATCCTGGGCCTGGCGGTGCTCATATTCCTCGTCACGTTTGCACTGCTGAACATGGAGCCGTCCGTCACGCTCCGTTATTTTTTCGGGTACGCGTTCGGGCCGGTTCCCCTTTTCTTCGCGCTCCTGTCCGCCGGGGCCCTTGGGATGATGACCGCGATGGTTTTCTCCATATTCGAGCAATTCAGGCTCAGGGCAGTGATTAGAAAGCAGAAAAGACAGGTTGCCGCGCTGAAGAGGGAACTGCAGGAATATCACGACCTCATGCCGGAAAACCAAATTGAAAAAACGCTGTCACAAAAATACGACTAAACATCCGAACCCGGCCGCGGGAGGTCGAAATTGAAGAACGAAAAAAAGATTCTGATAGTGGAGGACGAGGCATCGCTTCGCATCGTCCTCGGCAGGGCCGTGGAACGAAAGGGGTTCGTCGTCCGCACCGCCGCCACAATCCGCGAGGCCGAGGCCAGTTTTAAAAAGGAGCAGTTTTTCGCCGCCTTTATGGACGTGCGCCTGCCGGACGGAAACGGGTTGGAATTGCTCAGCTGGGCCAGAAGCCACAACATAACCTGCCCGTGCGTGGTGATGACGGCCGACGCCACGATGGACAACGCCGTAAAGGCCGTGAAGCGCGGCGCGCTTGAATACGTCGTAAAGCCGCTCGACCTGGACGAAATAGAGCAGATTCTCCAGCGGATTGAACAACGCCACGCCATGGCCCACGTTCACACCGCTGCGGACGAAACCGCGCCTTTCGCGGAGGGGGGGAAGTACGAAATCATCGGCCGCAGTCCGGCGATGCAAAAACTCTTCAAGAAAATCGGCAGGGCCGCCGCCTCCAGCTTCACCGCGCTAATCACGGGCGAAAGCGGGTGCGGCAAAGAGCTCGTCGCCCGGAACCTGCACGATTTTTCCGACAGGGCCGGCAAACCGTTCGTCACCGTGAACTGCTCGGCAATACCGAGGGACTTGTTGGAGAGCGAGCTGTTCGGCCACCTAAAGGGCGCGTTCACAGGAGCCGACCGGGACCAGACGGGGCTTTTGGAGGAGGCGAACGGCGGGACGCTGTTCATGGACGAAATTGGGGAGATTATCCCAAAGACACAAGTGAAGCTTTTGCGCGTGCTCGAGGAGGGAAAAATAACCCCCGTGGGCGGGCGAAGATCCGTCCCCATAGACGTGCGCTTTGTGGCGGCCACAAACAGAAACTTGGAGGACATGGTGGCGAGCGGCCTCTTCCGCGAGGATCTCTTTCACCGGCTGAACGTGATACCGATACATATCCCCCCCCTGCGAAACCGCGCGGGAGACGCGCCCCTGCTTGCGAGATATTTTGTAAAACGACACGGCGGGGGCAGAAAAATATCCGACGAAGCCTGCGCGAACCTCGAAAACCGCCCGTGGCCCGGAAACGTGAGGCAGTTGCAAAACTCCGTAAAACGGGCGCTGGTGATGACCTCCGACGAGACGCTGTTGCCGGAGCATTTTAGCAAGGCCGAAAAGGACGCCCCCGAGGAGACGGAGGAATGGGTGGCCAGAATGATGGAGGGGGAAAAAGGGAAAATCCACGAGCTCGTGGTGGGGCAGGTGGAAAAGACATTGTTGCGGCTCGCGCTCGAAAAATGCGGCGGCAATAAGATTCAGGCGGCAAAACTACTCGGAATTAACCGAAACACCCTCACAAAAAAAGTTAGGGAATACTCCCTCTGACCGCCATGTGGTAGAATGCCACCATGACGATGAATATACCGAATTTGGACGTTTTGGAGACTGGGGAGGCCATACTGGCAAAAATCCTCGTCAAGAACAAGCTTGTAAGCGAGGACGCCATCCAAAAATTCATCTCCCTCAAAACAATCCTTCTCTCCACCGGCAAACCCGCTCTCGGCGGCGTCCTAATAGCCCTGGGCTACATCAAGGACGGGGACTTGGCGGAGTTCATAAAGGAAAACGAGTCGGAACACGTCGCGTTTGTGGACTGGCTCGTTAAAAGAGGATTCATGTCCCAGGAACAGAGCCTGACGCTTCTAAAAGAAAACAACGAGACAAAACGAAACATCTCGGCTCTGGTGAACGATAACAATATAATGACCAAGGATTTTTACAACAAGCTGTTCAGCAACCACGGAAGAGTTCTAAAACTCGGGGAATGGCTTGTGGCAAAGGGAAGGGTAACGCAGGAACGGCTGGACTTGGCGATGGCGGTGCATAAAATCTCCACGCTCGAAAAATTCCTAGTCGTCCACAATTATGTGAAGGAAACGGTGCTGTATAAAGTAAAGGAAAAAGCCGGCGTTCCGTCCATGATTAAAATCTAAAAAAACCGAATTCAGAATACAGGAGCCAGAAGTCAGGAGTCAGAAGAATATTCCTCCATTCTGGATTCTTACTTCTGGATTCTGGATTCTATCTTATTCCCCCCGACAGCCTTTAGCACGGCAAGCTCCACCGCCCTTACGGCCACGGCGCCAAGTTCCACCATGTCGGCGCGGACTTTGCCCGTGGAGACGGCGTAAATCGTGTCGCCGTCGTAAATCGTGTGGCACGGAAAAACCGCCCTTGCCAGCCCGTCGTGGGCGCACATGGAAATTCGCTTTGCCTGCGACTTCGTAAGCCCCGCGTTCGTGACCACCGCGCCAATCGTTGTGTTCTCCCCCGCCCTGCCTGACACAATCGCCGATCCGAACGAAACAATTTTCCCGCGCTTGTCCATGGCGCCGCAAATTAGGTTTCCGCCGTCGGGGTCCACCACGTTGCCAAACGCGTTTACCGCAACCACAGCCCCCACGTAGACCCCGGCTCGAGTCCGCAGGCAGACCGCCCCGAACCCGCCGGGTGACGGCCGGAGTTTTTTGGAAAATTTGCCGACCGTCGCGCCGCAACCTACGCCTATCGGCCCGGATTTGTCGGCGGAATACCCGGCGTTTAAACAGGCGCGGTACCCGTCCTTGGCGGACGGATATGTCGCCTCCCCCACCCCTCGGTCGTAAATGACGGCCGCCGGAACAATCGGCACCCTGTCCGAGCCTACGGCGAACCCGACCCCCCTTTCTGATAGGAAGCGCATGACGCCGTCGGCCGTGGCAAGCCCGAACGCGCTACCGCCGGTAAGAACTATGGCGTTTGCCTTTTCGACAAGGCAAGAGGGATCCAGCATGTCGCCGTCCCGCGTGCCGGGCGCGCCGCCGGCAACATGGCCGCTACAAACGGAGGGCTCGTCGAAAAGCAAAACCGTGCACCCGGTTTTCTTCACGCCGAGCGTTACGTGTCCTATCTTTGTCTTGAGGGCGCGAAAAGAGACCGGTTGCCCCATTTTTTAGACGAACTCGACCGCTATCAGGGCCATGTCGTCCCGCAGGGACTCGCCGTCCCAAAACCCGTCAATCTCCCCTATAACTGATTTGACCAGTTCTTCACCGTTTTGGCGTCCGTTGTTTTTTACCAAATCCCTAAATCGCGAGTACCCAAAAATCTCCTCGCCCTTCCAAACCTCGAACAGGCCGTCGCTGTACATCAGCATTTTGTCGCCGCCGGAAAATTTGACCGTGGCCTGGCCGAACTCGGCCTCCTCAAACATTCCCAAAACGACTCCGTCCGTGGTCAAATCCGCAATTTCACCGCCCCCCTGCGTAAGAAGAAACGGCGACGGATGGCCCGCGCGGGAAAAGGTCACGGTTCCCTTGACGGAGTCAATAACCCCAAAAAACGCCGTCACAAAATGCTCATCGGGAATCATACCGGTAAGTTTTACGTTGAGCCTTCGCAACATCTCGGACGGCGGCGGAAAGGACGACCTCTCGCCGATGAGAAGCGCCTTTAACATGGCGACTATCATAGCCGCAGAGGGGCCGTGCCCCGAAACGTCGGCGATAAAAAAGGCGGTTTTGTGGTCGCCGTAGTCCATAAGGTCGTAAAAATCCCCTCCTATGTCGACGGTTGCCCGGTAAAAGGGATGCACCTTAAAATGCTGGTTTTTGTATCCGTCCAAAGCGGGCAACATGGCAAGCTGAACCTTGGCGGCCACCTTCAGCTCCTGATCCATAAGCGACTGCTGTTTTAAAACCTTGGAGAGCAAATGGCGGTTTTCGTCGTACAGCGACTTTATGCGCAACATGGACTTCACCCGCGCGAGTAGCTCCTCCTCGTCAAACGGCTTTGTAACGTAGTCAACCGCCCCCTCGTCCAGCCCGCGCACCACGTCCCCAAGCTCGCGTTTTTTGGCCGTCATCATGATAATAGGTATGTGGGCGGACTCTTTTCTGTTCCTAATGTGCCTGCTCGCCTCGAACCCGTCCATCTCCGGCATCATCACGTCCATAAGGATTATGTCAATCTCGCCGTCATTCGTCACGGCGTCCACCGCCTCCCGGCCGTTTCTCGCCGAGACCGTCTTGTAGTTTCTGGCTTGCAGAATAACTTCCAACAAGTAGACGTTGTCCGGGTTGTCGTCCACCAAAAGGATTTTCGCAGTTTTCAAACGTTGACACTCCTGATTAAAATTTTGAGCCTTATTTTACACTTTTATGGCGCTTTGTTCCAAGAATAAAGCGGGGTAGAATGGGCGACGATGACGATTAAAAAATTGTGGGCCGAGGACAAACCGGCCCTTGCCTTTTACGCGCTCTCAATCTTCGGGATACTCGTCTGCCTGCTCACGGAACTGGAAAAATACCTTCCGTCCATAGAGGCGATTTGCGGCGGCCCCAACAGCGGATGCTCCACCGTGAGAAAAAGCGACTACTCCTCGCTGTTCGGAATCTCCCTTGGAATATGGGGAATCGCCTCATATATCGTGTGGATGGCGGTTTATAAAATCAGGCCTCCGCTGGCGGGATTGTTCGGCGGAATGCTTATGGGCGGGGAGATTTATTTTGCCTACTTGCAATTTTCCGTAATTCAGGCTATTTGTGTGCTCTGTATGACACAATTTACGGTGGTTTTGCTTTTGAACGTCCTGCTGTTCGCTACCGCGTATCAATCGGGGAAAAAGACGGTCTGGCGGCTGGCGTTTGTCGCCATGACAATCGTCGCCTTCGCCGGATTCTATTTCCCGCAAAAGGCGCGCGCCCAACAGGCCGTGGCGACCGACGCGTCCATCACCAGCTGGGGGAACCCAAAATCGGACTACCGCATGGAGATATTCACCGACTACGAGTGCAGTCACTGCAAAAATTTCGAGCCGGTGGTCGAGCAAATCATGAAGGGCTACCCGGAGATATACATAATATTTAGGGACTTCATAATCCAGGGGCACAAGCTCTCCCCCATGGCAACGGCATACGCCGGTTCGGTGGCCTACTACGAGGGGAAGGACGCCTACATAAAAACAAGAATGGAGCTGTTTGAAAAACAGGAGAACCTTTTCGACCTCCTAAAGGCCCGCCTCCCGATGATGAGGGAAGACAAGGTGATGGAGAAGGCGGTTGACGAAAAAATTCGCAAGGACAAGGAGCGGGCCGACGCGGTGAACATTTCCGGCACCCCGACGTCGGTGCTCACCAGAAAGGGGGAGACAGTCAAGGTGATTGGCGGCTTCCTCCCGTTTGACGAGATTAAAAAGGATCTGGACAAACTCGTCGGCAGACCCGCCAAGTAATCCCCCAGGCCCGCCGAACTTTCCAGCGCAACCAATACAAGGGAGTTGTTCAGGATTTAATCCTGCAAAACATGCGCAAAGAGAGTTAAAATGGGGGCGTAGGAGGCAACGTGAAAAAAGTCTTTATTCTCGCCTCGGTCATATTTCTTTCCGCTTGCGCGGTGAACGTCCCGTTTCAAATCACCAAATCACCCGAGGGGACGACGGACGACAAGAGATACCAGGACGACAGAGAATGCCATGCGCTAAGCCAAAAAAGAGCCGGCGCGTCCAGCATCAGCGGCATTAAGGCCAAACTTACCGAGGCGCACAATTACAAAAAATGCATGACGGCCCGCGGGTACACCGTCGAGATGGAGGAAGACCCCAACGATTCGAACCCAAACGACATTCAGTCGGTGCCCGACCTACATTAACGCCCCGCTTCCCGCCGTACGCCACGCTTTATTAATTGTAATCTGCGAAATCTGCGGATGACTTTACGTCTCTGTTTTGACAGAAAGGGGAATTGTGTTATCCTTCGTTGCTTGTATAATGGTTTGCCGGGTCTTACGCGACCCGATCCCGCCAACCCCGCCAGGCCCGGAAGGTAGCAACGGTACGCGGTGTGTCGGGGGCGCTGTAAGGGTGCCCGGCATTTTTTTTGCCCAGTTGCGATTTTGTCACCTTAAAAAATTCAGGTTAACCTTCCCGCCCGCCGCAAGTTATAATCCACCCATGGCAGAAAACACCGGCTACGTCGTTATGGCGCGAAAATGGCGCCCGTCACTTTTTTCCGACGTGGTCGGCCAACAACACATCGTCAGGGCGTTACAAAACGCCATCACCATGAATAGAATCGCCGGGGCCTACATCTTCTCCGGCATGCGCGGCGTAGGCAAAACGTCCATGGCGCGCATCTTCGCCCGCTCAATCAACTGCGAAAAAGGCCCCACCGTCACCCCCTGCGGAGAGTGCAAAAACTGCCTTGAAATAGCAAATGGAAGCAGTATGGACGTCATCGAAATAGACGGCGCATCCAACAACGGCGTGGACGAAATCCGCGACATAAAGGACCACGTCCAATACGCCCCGGTGAAATGCCGCACAAAAATTTACATAATAGACGAGGTGCACATGCTTTCCCCCGCGGCCTTCAACGCCTTCCTAAAAACGCTTGAGGAGCCGCCCCCGCACACGCTTTTCATAATGGCCACCACCGAACAAAGCAAAATCCCGGAGACAGTCCTCAGCCGGTGCCAGTGTTTTGAGTTTCGCGCCATCTCGGACGCGCAGATAAACCAACGGCTGACGGAAATCGCCGAAAAAGAAAAAATGGACATCACCCCCGGCGCCATCACGATGGTCGCCAGAAGGGCCGAGGGATCCATGCGCGACGCGCAGTCCATGCTGGACCAGGCGGCCTCCTACGGCGGCGGAACGCTGGACGAAAACACCCTCGGCGTCGTCCTAGGCCTCGTCTCGCGCGAAAAAGTTTGGGCCGTGATGGGCGCCGTGATGAAAAAAGACACCGACCTGGCGATAAAACAGTTGCACGACCTCTATTACTCCGGCTTCGACGCCGGGGTCATAATCCGCGAGCTTTGCGAGGCCTCCAGAACGCTGGCAATCGCCAAGGTCAGCGCCAGAATCCTCGAACGGCACGGCTTGGGACAAAATAAAATCAGCCGTAAAGGAAAAACGCCCTCTGCTCGGCTCCAGTTTGGACAAGGCGGCTAATTTCTCCATCCACGAGGGAAAGGCGACGCTCGCCTTCCCCGCCGACCAAATGCTCGCAAGGGACCAGTGCGAGGAAGACCGCGCCCTAATCGAGGTGGAGATGGAAAAAATTCTCGGCAAAAAAACGTACCTTTCGCTAGCCACCTCCGCGAAGGAGCCGGTTGGCGAGAAGGTTGAGGCGGAGGCCAAGAAAACCGACTACGAGCGCAAGGTTAGAAAAGACATGCTTAACCACCCGATGATACAAAAGGCGGTTGAGATATTCGACGGCACGCCCGGTTTCGAGGAAGATTCTCCCAAAGGGGGTTGAGAAAGGATGTCCAGAATGCTTGCCGATATTTTTAAGAAGGTGCAGAAGATTAAGTCCGGCATTTCGGGCGCGCGGGAGCGGCTGTCGGCCGTCCGCGTGGAGGCGACCTCCGCCGACGGGATGGTTCGCGTCGTCGCCAGCGGTGACAAACAGATAGTCTCCATCGAGGCAAAACCGGGGCTTTTTTCCGCCGACCCGAAGGGGGCTCAAAAGCTGATAACGCAGACATGCAACGAGGCCCTAAAAAAGGCCGAAGCGGTTCTAAAAGACGAATTCAACAAGGCGCTTGGCGAATCCGGCATATCCCTGCCCGGCCTGTTTTAAGGAATTTTATGGAATCGTCGGGCACGGTAAAAAAACTAGCCGAGGAACTACAAAAACTCCCCGGCATCGGCAGAAAAACCGCCGAACGGCTTGTTTTTGCACTACTTAAATCAAAGAACGGTATGGCCCTTTCCCTCTCCAAGGCATTGACCGACCTTTACGAAAAGGTCAAGCTTTGCGGGATTTGCGGCGGCATAACCGAGACCGAGCCGTGCGCCATCTGCGCCTCCACTAGAAGGGATCCCGAGATAATCTGCGTGGTCGAGCAACCGTTGGACATCGCGCTTTTGGAGAGAACGGGAACCTTCAACGGCACATACCACGTTCTTGGGGGAACGCTCTCCCCGTTGGACGGAATCGGCCCCGAATCGCTCCGTATTGAGCAGTTGATAAATCGCCTTAAAGAAGGTAAAGTTAGGGAAGTAATCGTTGCAACCAACCCTACCACGGACGGAGAGGCCACGGCGCTTTATCTGGCCAAGGCGTTGCGCCCCTGCGGGATAAAAATCTCGCGGATAGCGCGCGGCGTTCCGGTGGGAAGCGACTTGGAGTACGTGGACGAAATTACGCTGATAAAATCCATCGAGGGTCGGCGGGAAATATAAGAGGAAAAAAATGACACACTATGTAAAATCGGCGGCCGCCCCGCTACCCGCCGTAAACAAACAGGGGTTCTACGAAATCAGGATGGCCAGCGTCGGCGGATTCGGCGCGAACGTGGCCGGCAAGATTCTCGGCGAGGCCGGAGTCCTAAAACTCGGCTACAACGGAAGCAACTTTTCCAGCTACGGCTCGGAGAAAAAAGGCTCCCCCGTCGCGGCGTTCGTGCGGTTTTGCGACTCGTCCGTAAACGTGCGGGTGAACTCCCCCGTAACCGAGCCGAATTTGCTGGTGATTTTTCTGGAGTCCATCGCCCGCACCCCCGGAATGCTGAGCGGGGTCGGGCCTGAGACGACGGTGATTTTAAACACGCCGATGGATCCCGACGCGGCGCGCGACTTTTTGGGGCTCTCCGCCGGAACGCTGGTGACGGTTGACGCGATGAAAATCGCAATCGAGGAAAAAACCCGCGTAAACACCGCGCTGTTGGGGACGATATCGGCGGTTTCCGGCTTTATCACGCCGGAGTCCGTGAAGGAAATCATCGAGGAGACGTTCGGCAAAAAATACGTCGCCACAGTTCCCGCAAACCTAAAGACCTTCGAGCGCGGCGCGAAGGAGTTCAAGCAAAAGAAGTTCGCGCCGGACGGCAAATACAAGCCGCTTCCGTTCAACAGGGCCGGGCAAAAGCTCGGCTACCTCAACCAGCCCATTGGCGGCGTAATCCCGGCCGCCGGCAACTCCATGTTTAAGGACTTGACGTCGTGCAGGGCCGGATACATTCCCGTTCTTAACCTGGCGAAATGCACGAGTTGCGGCGAGTGCGACATAACTTGCCCGGATTATTGCTTCGAGTGGGAGAACGCTCTCTCGAAAAAAGGGAAACAGGAGCAGACCCTGCGCAGGATTCACTACCAATACTGCAAGGGGTGCCTGCGATGCGTGATCATATGCAAGTTCGACGCTCTTACGACACACGTTGAAAGCGCCATAGACAAATCCGTAATCGAGAAGGGTTACGTGTCCGACATAAAGGAGATAAAATGAGCCAGGCAACCGTTGAAACACCGGGCGCAAAAAAAGCCCGGGCTGAACAAGAGATAGACTTCCTTAGCGGCAACGAGATGTCCGCGACCGCCGCCGCGCAGATAAATTTTCACGTGATGGGCTACTACCCGATAACGCCGTCCACCGAAGTGGCGGAATATCTGGACGAAATGTTCGCGGACGGCAAACACCAGGTGCACCTGATACCGGGCGACGGCGAACACGGCGCCGCCGGAATCTGCTACGGCGCGTCCACAGCGGGGGGAAGGGTTTTCAACGCCACATCCGCAAACGGGCTCCTCTACTCAATCGAGCAGATGCCGGTGCAATCGGGAACAAGAATGCCGATGGTTCTAAACCTCGTCTGCCGTTCCGTCTCCGGTCCGCTCGACATCAGGGGCGACCACAGCGACCTCTACTACACGCTGAACACGGGTTGGATTATTCTCTGCGCCAAGGATCCGCAGTCCACCTACGACATGGTGGCGATTGCGACCAAGGTCGGCGAGCACGCGGACGTGCGCCTGCCGGTCATCGTGGCGAACGACGGATTTTTTACGAGCCACCAAAAACGCAGGGTTCTAAAGTTTAAGGAGGACAAGGTTCTTCAAGACTTTGTGGGGCCTTTCAAATACGCGTATTCCAGCGTTGACCCAAACACGCCGGTGACCTTCGGGCCGTATATGAACGATCCCGACCAGATAAACAACAAAAAACAGCTCTCGCTTGCGATGCAGGCCTCCGTAAGCGTCATAGACTCCGTTTTCGCGGAATGGGAACAGCTTTCCGGCAGAAAATACAGACGGCTCGAAACACACAGGATGGAGGACGCCGAGGCCGCGATACTGATTCTCAACTCGGCGGCCGACACGGCGATGGAAGTGGCCGACAGAATGCGGGCCGAGGGGAAAAAAGTCGGCGTCATTTACCCGACCGTATTGCGCCCCTTCCCGGCGGACGAGCTTCGCGCCGTTTGCAAAAACGTCAAGGCGCTGTTGGTGGCAGACAGGTCGGACAACTACGGTTCCCCAGCGGGCGGCGCGCTGGCGCTGGACGCAAAGGCGGCGCTAAAGGACGACCCGAACAACAAGACCGTGGTGTTCAACAGAATTTACGGACTCGGCGGAAAGGATTTTTACGACCTTGACGCGTTTGAGATGTTCAAACTTGCGCTTGAGGCGGGGCAACAGGGAAAAGCGGACGTTCCGTACGACTACATCGGGGCGGAGCCGGGCGAGGCGGCGTATTCAATCCCGGCAAAAAACGCGCCGATAAAGAAAGAGAAAAGCTCCCCCGGCGTAATAACCGTCGAGAAGAACAAGGAGACCGGCGAGCTGGTCGTCAAGGGCGTGAAACAACGCGAGCTTACGGCGATGCCACAGCGCATAGCCCCCGGCCACGGCGCCTGCCCCGGTTGCGGAATTTTCCCGAACATCGGCACTTTCCTCAAGGGAATCGAGGGGCACGTGGTCATGCTTTGGCACACAGGATGCGGAATGGTCACGACCACCGGCTATCCCAGCACTTCGTTCAACGTAACGTACATCCACAACCTTTTCCAAAACGGAGCGGCCACCCTTTCCGGCGCGCTCGAAATGTTCAAGGAGCGACAAAGGCGGGGCGAGATACCCAAGGACGAGGAGATTACTTTCATAATGATTACCGGCGACGGCGGCCTGGACATCGGCCTCGGCCCCACGCTCGGCACGGCGATACGAAACCACAAGATGATTGTGCTGGAATACGACAACCAGGGGTATATGAACACCGGCCACCAGCTTTCCTTCGCCACCCCGCTCGGACACGCGACCTCCACCTCCAACGTCGGAAAATTTGAGGTCGGAAAAGGGTTCCACCACAAGGACACGGCGCAACTTTTTGCGGCGACGCACGTTCCATACGTGTTCACCGCTACCGAGTCGAATTACAAAGACCTCATCAGAAAGGCCGCAAAGGCCCAATGGTACGCGAGGAACGAGGGCATGGTGTTTGGCAAACTCTTCTCCGTCTGCCCGTTGAACTGGCGCCATGCCGACGACGTCGGCGAGGCGGTGTCGCAACTGGCCGTGGACTGCAACTTCTTCCCCCTGTACGAGGTTGAGCACGGCATAACGACGCTAAACTACAACCCCGAGGAAAAGGGGAAAAAGGTGGACGTCACCGAATGGCTCGGAAGCATGGGCAAGACGAAGCACCTTATGAAGAAGGAAAACACCCACATTGTGGACTCCTTCCGAAAAGAGGTTGACCGCAGGTTTAACCGCCTAAAGGCGATGTCGGACAACCCGTTGCTTTAAAAAGATGTCGAATAATTTCTGGGGGGACGTAAAGGCGGCAATCGGCGCCGAGGGCGTCAGAAAATCCGAAACCGCCCCCCCGACGCCCCCTTTGGTTTTTTTGAGCCTTGTCTTTCGAGCTCTTCTTGTTTTTGCGGCCAACTATTTTCTCAAATTAAATTTGTTGAAAGGACGCAAGGGTTTTGCCGACTCGGTGCGGGAGTCGGCTTTGGCGTTCGGAATTCTCGCCGCTCGCTACGAGGCGCAAGCAGGATTAAAAATAGAGCTGAAAAAAATCCAAGCGGAATTTAACTAGTGTAGTGTCCCCGTAAAATAACTACGCTATGGTAGCGGCGGGCTTTAGCCTGACTTGCGCCCTGCGGGCGCAGAAACAGGATGAATCCTGTTGCTACCAATTCGTGTTGGTGCATGCACCGCCTGTAAAGGAGATGCTGGGACACTACACTAGGAGTCCGAATCGTTGGACGCGGCTTTTACTAATTGCTATCGGGGGGTGTTGTGACGGAAAAGAGAAGACGTAGAGACAGAAGAATAAAGCCCGTTAAGAAGGCCGTGTTTCCCGTGGCCGGAATGGGCACTAGGTTCCTCCCCGCCACAAAGGCCCTTCCCAAAGAGATGCTTCCGCTGGTTGACAAACCGGTCATACAGTACGTGGTCGAGGAGGCCATCGCCTCCGGCATAGAGGAAATCATAATGATCACCGGCAGGGGAAAAAACGCCATAGAAAACCATTTTGACCGCTCCATAGAGCTGGAGCATCTTCTGCTTCAACGCAACCAGCACGAGGTTCTGGCAAACATACAAGAGATATCGAACATGGTTGATTTTTGGTACATCAGGCAAAAGGAGCCTCTAGGCCTGGGGCACGCGATACTAAAGGCCAAGGATCTGGCGGGAGACGACCCTTTCGCGGTTCTTTTGGGCGACGACGTCATCCAATCGGACGACAAACCCGGCCTGCGACAGTTGATGGATGTTTACGCAAAAATAGGGGCCAGCGTGATAGCGTTGGAGGAAGTCCCGATGGATAAAATTTCAAGCTACGGGGTGGTTGACCCGGAATGGACGGACGGCGCGTTGTGCAAAATAAAGGGGCTGGTCGAGAAACCAGCCAAACAGGAGGCCCCGTCCAACCTGGCGGTCATCGGCAGGTATGTTCTCACGCCGTCTATTTTTGACCATCTTGAGAACGTCAAACCCGATTCCAAGGGGGAAATTCAGCTCACTACCGGCCTAAACGCCCTTTGCGCCGAGGAGCCGGTTTACGGCCTTCGCTTCACCGGAAAACGCTACGACACCGGAAACAAGATGGGATTTCTAGTTGCGATGGTGGAGTTTGCGCTAAGGCGCGACGACCTCGGCAAAGAGTTTAGAGATTTCCTTAAAAATTTAAAGCCTTAAAAGGCAGGCGGAACCGTCGGCCGCCACTCAGCGGACGGGCGCCGTAGGAATTTCTATGGAGAACGTGCTTCCCATTCCCGGAGAGCTTTCAACCTTCACGGTCCCGTCGTGCATCTCCGTCACCTTTTTAATCATGGCCAGCCCGATTCCGCTTCCGTTGTACTTTCGCGTGATTGTGCCGTCCATCTGGTAGAACTGGTCGAATATCTTGGTCAATTCAGAACACTCTATGCCGATGCCGTTGTCCGTGACAGAGACCACGGCGTTCTTGCCGTTCCTTTTGCAACTTACGGAAACGCCGCCGTTGGGCTCGGAGAACTTAAGCCCGTTGAAGACAAGCTCGTAAATAAGCGCGAAAAGTTTATCGGAGTCGCCGAGAACGACAAGCTCCTCCCCGCCCGCGGAAAAGGACACGTCCCTCGATTCCATCTCTCGAAGCCCCTTTATCTCCTTCACCACAAGTTCGGCTATGTCCCTCACGTCAACGGCGTCCCTTCTCAGCCTTACCAGCCCGGCGTTTATCTCGGCCACCATCAAAAGCGTGTTTATAAGCCGCAGAAGCGTTCTGCCGCGCTCGTAGATTATTCTCAGTTTGTCCTTTATGGCCGGGTATTCGTTGCCGGCCGAAAAGAGCGCCTTGCTAAAACCTATTATGGCGGTCAACGGGGTTTTCAACTCGTGCGAGAGATTCGCCAAAAATTGGTCCTTCAGCGCGTTTGCCGTTATCGCGTTGTTTCGCTCAACCTTCAATTTCTCCATGGTATCGAGGAGCGTGGCGGTCATAAACCTGCCCTTTTGCTCGTAGTGCTGTCGGAAGTCGCTCACCAACATCCGGCTCGCATTGCTAACGCAGTCGTCCAAAATGTCAAGGCATTCCGCCGCGTATTCCCTCTCGACATAAAGCAACACGTAACGACGCACCAGACGCCGGAAATGCCTCATGGCGCGCTGAATCTCAAGCAGGTCGAACCCCGCGTCGAACCGCGAGTGCATTATGCGCCCGACGTGGGCCTCGATCGTCAACTTGTCGTTTTTGAACATAAAGGCGAAATAGGCGTCGAAGAGGGAGCGAAGGTCGGCGGCTATTTCGTACGCCGGTCTCCTCGCGTACGGGCCGTCGTTATTTTGGACAAACCCCGTCCATTCCCGGATAATTTTATCCCGGTTGTTTTTTAAAACAGTCTCGAATCTACCAGTTGCTATCTTCCGATCCTCGTTTACCGTCACCAGCCAGCCTATTTTTTGCGAACCAGCGATATCCTACCGCTACTCACGCAGGATTTTATCACATCAACCGCCTCTTGCACCGTGTCGCAAAAATAAAGGTAATTGGTGTCGCCCGTTGATATCAGGTCGTTTTTTACGAGATTTTCGTCAACCCATTCCATCAGTCCGCGCCAATATGAATTCTTAATCAAGATGACCGGAAAAGGCGGAATTTTCCCTGTTTGAATGAGCGTCACCGTCTCAAAAAACTCGTCCAACGTGCCGAACCCGCCCGGTAGAAAAATGAACGCGGTGGAATATTTGACCAACAAAACTTTTCTCACAAAAAAATGATTTATCGTTATCGAAGGGGAGGTGTAAGTATTTTGGCGTTGCTCATCCGGTATCTCGATGTTGATTCCCATCGAACGGCCGTTGGCCACGCTGGCCCCCTTGTTGACCGCCTCCATAAGACCAGGGCCGCCCCCGGTGAGAACGGAAAAACCGAGCCTCGCGAGGCCCGCGCCCAGTTCCTCCCCCGTCTTGTAGTCCGCCTGTTCAGGGGCAATTCTGCTGGAGCCAAAGACGGTCACAACCGGAGCCTTGTCCGCCATCATGTTAAAGCCGGTCAAAAAATCGGCAAAAATAACCGACAGGCTGTCCCGGTCGTCCTCGGACGGGAAACCGCCGACCTCGACGCAGAATTGGTCGATTAATTTTTTAATCTTTTCCTTTTCATTCCCAAGATTTCCAAAATTCTCAAGCATTCAAATTCCCCCAATTGCAACTTGGATTATTCGCCCGGAGTCCGCGCGAATTAAGCCGTCTATTGGCCAGCCTTGGCCCCGCTGGAGCCTTTCACGCCCCCGTCTTTCTGCGGCGTCGAGGAAAGGGCCTTAGCCGCGGGTTCCAACAGGCGGCGAACAAAGCCTATCAGCGTCCTTCCGATGGTCTCGGAAGGCACGGCGGTGGCCACGGGATTCCCCATGTCCCCCTTCACTTCATAATAATAGACTATAAGGCTTTTTTCGTCCCCTGTAAGCAGTTTTCCCGCGATGGGCACGCTGGACAACAATTTATCCAGCGAGGTGAACGGTTTAACCCCCAACAATATAGACACCTCCCCCTTTGAAAAGTCGAAGTCGCCCGCGCCCGACATCCTGACAACGTTTCCCTCCAACACCATGTTCGTGGTGCGCCCGACGCCGTTTTTGATTGCCATGTCGCCGGAGACAAATTCAAATGGGAGCCCCTTCCCCTCCTGCCTTCCGGTTCGGGTCTGAAACATCGGAACGACGTTCAACACCGAAAAGACGGAGGAAATACCGGAGAACTGCGCCAGCTGGCCGTCCACCACCTTGAAATGCATCGTGCCGTCAAGATTTTTTCGCGCGTCTCCCCATGCAAGCCCTTTTCCGGAAAACGCTCCCTCCGCGTCCATCTTTCCCGTAACCTTGTCCATGTTCGGCCAAATCTCGGCGAACAAATCGGCCAGCTCGACGTCGCGCACGTTCATCTTGGTCTTAAACATTGGGAGGTCGCCCCTGAAATCAATTTCGGCGCTTGCCCTGCATTTTCCGCCGTTGGAATTAAAAACAAAATCGTTAAACTTCAGCCTGTCGTGATAATACGCCAGAGAGCTGGCCAACTCGGCGTAGGACAGCGAGCCGATTTTCCCCGACTTGGATTTTATGTTGATGTTATAGCGCGATCTCGTCTTCGTCCCCTCGGACGTCTGTTCCGGTCGTGGCTCCGCTGGGGCCGAATTCCCTCCTACTTGCACCAGGTCGTCCAAATTTAATTTCCGCGCGTCCACGTTCAAATCAAAGGACGGCTCCTTTTGGATGACGATGGTGCCGCCAACCTGCCCGAAAGACGCCCCGATTTTCCCGCCAAGATTTTTCAATCTTATGGTGTTCCCCTTCAATATCAGGTCGCCGTAGAACCCGCGCAGGGGCTTTGCCAGTACGGTTGTAAACCCGACGTTTTTTCCGGAAATTCTCCCGTTCATTTTCAGGCCACCGCGAGACCACGACAAGTCGAACGCGCCCTGGGCGGCGCCCTCAAGTTGCAATGCCCCAGCAATCGGCCAGACCTTATCAAGGTTTTTTAACCACTCCAAGTTCAGGTTGGCAATTTTTCCCTTCACCGCAACGGAGGAGACGTCCGCCCCCATGCCCTGGGAAAACCTGCCGGTACCGCTTACCGTGCCGGACACGTCCTTGTGCCCCAACATTTTTACGTACCCCTCCAGTTCGCCAAGGCTGAGTTTTTCTAGGTTTACCACGACGTCGTACCCCTTAATTTCCGGCACCTCCAACACATCGCCTGAAATTTCGACCGTTGATTTGCCAAGGTTCACGCGTCCGGAATTTATGTGCAGTTTGTTTTTTTCGTACACCCTTCCGGAGAATATTTCGGTAAGCTCCGTCCCCCTCCCCTTTTCTAATAAATCCTTATAATGTATTTCCGCGTCCGTTAGATTTGCCGTCTGGACAAAATTAAGGTCGTCCAGCGTGCCGGACATTTTTAGGGACGTGGCCGCGGGGCCGACGATGTTCTTAAAAATGGCGAGGTTAAAAAACCTTGTGTTCGCTAGGCGCGTAAGCTCGCCCGACGTCTCCAGTTTCACGTCCATGTAATAGTTCGGCGTGCTGTACCCGGTTATGCTCCCGTCGGCCTTAAACAGCCCCTTTTCTATCCGGCACGTGACGCCGTCAATCCTTATGTCGTCCTTGGTGGCGACAATCGTGCCGTTTAGGTGCTCCACGTTGGCCTTGTATAAATCGTGGTAAAACCCGACGCTCCTAAAAACAAAATCGCCGCTAAGGGAGGTTATCTCCGGCTTTTGCAAGTCGGCCTCGCCGACCAACACGGCCTGCACCCTGCCGGTCATGTTTTTTATCGGCTTGATAAGTTCGGCCAGCCTGGGCGAGGCGATCCTCTCGGCGAGGTCGTCCCTAAATTCCTTTACGCTTAGGTCGGCCTCCGCCTTAACGGAAACTTTCGGCGCTCCGTGGATGTCCGTTATTTTCCCCGCCATATTTTTAACGGTGCTTCCGCCATAGACGGCCCGCACTTCGCTAAACGCCAGTTCGTCCCCCGCAAGGGTCATCTGGCCGCTAATATCCTCGAGCGGACGAAGCATGTTGTCCAGCTTCAGATTAAAATCCTTGACGATAATCTTCCCCGAAAGAAGTCTAAAGTTTTGCGGATCCTTTAAGTTTTCAAACGCCGAGACAGGCCCGTTGAAGGAAAGACCGGACAGGCCGACGCTTCCCTTCCCCGCAAACGACTCGATAAAATTGACCATAGGGTGCTCGCGAAACTGGTACGGCACAAATTCCTTTAAATCACCGATTTTTATCATCGAGGCGTCTACCTTGAACGCCAGCGTCGGGGCCTTGCCGGAATAATCGTCAAGCGTCATTTTTCCCTTTATGGCGGCCTCGGGAAGTTGGATCTCGATGTTGTCCATTTCAACCCTCCCCTTGGAATGGCTCCCGCTAAAGACAAACCGCCTTGTCGGGCCGGCGGCAAGCGGCGTGCTAATCGGCCCGCCAGACAACTCACCCTTGAATTTCGTTCTTTGGTTCAGCCTGCCGGAGAAACCCAGCTCGCCGGTATAAAGCTTCCCGATGTAGCGCTCCGGCACATAGTCCGAAAGGTACGGCCCAAACATTCTGGCGTTGACGGACTTAACCGTAAGTTTTCCCTCCATCAGTTTGTCGCCCCAATTCCAATCCGGCGAATTGGACCACGACTCCATTTTGGCGGAAATTTCGCCGGGCGACATGGAATCCTCGATTTTGGCGGAGAGCGCCATTTTCATGGGGCGCAACAACACCGCCTTTGAGAACGCGGCGTTAATATTCGAAAGCTCAAACCTTACCGGTTCCCCGCCGTCGCTCTCGTCCACAATCTCAAGCCTGCCGTTTTTTACGGTAATCCTGTCCGGCAACTCGACGGGTTGTTTTTTTTCTGACGTCTTTTCAAGCAACGACTCAAAATTCCACTTTTTCCCCGGCAAAAACGTCGCCACCGCATGGGGGCTTAACACCTCAATTTTTTTGACGCGAATTTTTCCTGTAACCAACGAGCTTATGGAAAGGTAGGCGTTCACCCGTTCCGCGCCGAATCGGTGTTTGTGCCCCTTTATCAAAACATTCCCCACCGTAAGGCCCGGCCTGAGAAACGTCAGCTCAATCCGGCCAAACTCCATCTCAAGCCCGAATTTTTGCTTTGCGAAACTAATTATGTCCTTGCGATAATTCTCCGGATGAATATATATCCTGGCGACCAGGAGCAGAATTAGGCCGATTCCCAGCACAACGGCCGCGGAAACAGCCGAATATTTCGCAATTTTTTTCAACTTCTGCATCCCGAACATAATACCGCGCTTTATTCCCTAAATAATCGGGAAAAGGGAATCCAGTTTCAAAAACCTCCCCCGAAAACGTCGGCAGACCCGCGACCTAAAAGTGGGTTTGTCCAGTTTGTCTCGTTTGACCGGTTTGTCCGCGTGATAAAAAAAATCCTTTGTTAAAATTCCAACCGCTGTCGCTATTTTTCCCATTTGCGAAGGGAGCGAGCGGTATCGTGTTCCCCCGTATTGTCCCCACCCTGGGAACGCGGGCTTCCAGCCCGGCCCCGCTCTTCCCCCGCGCCAGCGGCCGGCTCCTTCGCGTGAGCCTTTCCCCCCTTCTGTCTCCTGACTCCTGTATTCTGAATTCTGTTCTCTATCATTCATAGCTACATTTATACCGCGTATCTGGGCGGAGGGCTTTTGCGTTTTTGGCATTATTGACCTTTTTTGCACTTTTTGCGTTTTTTGCGATTTCCCCGTCAAAACGTCATCCCTGCCTATCTTGAGGCCGAGCGGATATTAAGAACCGTTGGACGACCCAGGCCGACGCGCTCGTGGAGAGGCTTAAAAGGAACTCGCTCGACGCAATCTATCTTTTAATAACAGAATGGGGTCAAACAGAATGGGGTCACACCTTGACATTTGACATTCATGTATGTTTTTTGAAAGTTTGTCAAATGTCAAGGTCTGACCCCGTACCCCCCGGTCTGCCGGACAAACTCCTCGAACTTACTGTTCGTCACAAGATGTCTGTCAATATAAAACGCGCTAAGCCTTACGCGGTGCCTAGGCTGTTCGGACAGTATCAATTTAGCCCATACGTAGAATAAGGGCGAAACGCACTTCGCAACATATTTTTCGGGGGTATTCAATGGGTGAAGCTAAAAAACGGGCCTTGCGGATGGTATTTGACCGGAAAGTGAAACTGGAATTTCACGGGGCAAAGATTACCAGCGACGCCGGACTTCTGGCGTACCGGGAACTTGACGAGGTTCTCGGTCTGATGGAAACGGCCTCCGAGCATTTGGCGGATTTCCGCACGGGAAAAGGGGTTGAAAAATGCGGGTCTTGAAGAACACACGGCTGGAAAAAAGACGCCTTGGGCTTGAAAAGCGGCGGTCGAACCGTGATGGATGGCGTGACTTGACTATTTTTACCGGAGCGCATATCATCACACCTATGGCAAAGGGGTCAGGCAGGGGTCATATGGGAAATGTCGGCTTAATGAGCCTGCCCATCTTGCGGGATGAGGGACAATCCTGTCGTGCAGGGCGACAAGGTTGCCGGGTCTAGCGTCTGGGCTGGAACTCTAACGGAGGTAATGACAATGCGGGCGTTAAATGACAACCAAAGGAAAACTGTTCGGCTCGGGCGGGTGGAATTTTCACTTGTTTCGCTTATAGCGTTTATTGCCTTTGTGGTTTTTACGAGCGCGGGTTGTGCCAGCAATCATGTTTGGAATAAAAACGGTGGGTTCACCACAGATGAACTTAACAAAGACAGATATGCTTGTATGCAAGAAAGCGGTTATTCAACCTCAGGTACGCGTGTGGAGGACTACATAAAAGTTTCCATTATGCTTCAGAGTTGCATGTATGCAAAAGGTTGGTTTTTGCGAAGTATGGCGCAAGATACGGCTAATGCCGTAAAATTTAAACAATTTGATGGCAAGACTAAGGCAATTTGTTCAAAACCCCAATACGCGGCTTATTTTGAAAAAACATCATGCTTAGGAACAGGCGTTACATTTGAGCAACTTGTTGACGCTTCTAAAATTACTCCTGAACAAAAAGCCATCTATTTAAAATTTCTAACAGAGGCTGATGGGAATACAAATGAAATGAGAGAATTTATGAGGAAAAACGGGACTGATGACGATAGGAAATGGGTTGATTACTTGGAATCAACACAGCCTGAAATCGATAAATACAGGCTGGAATTATATAATGCAACAATAACATGGGGCGAATACAACACCAGGCGAAAGGACATGGCCGAAAAAACAATGTCTGAATGGAAGAAAATTCATCCGCCACAGCAAAGAGGTGGACCCCAAGAAAGTGGCCTAAAGTTAGTTGAAATTTAAGTATGACCTCACCTGCTAAAATGTTTTTATGAAGAAACAATCAAAGCAAGAACAGAATGGGAGAGGTGGATCCCAAATTTAGGACAGTGTGCCAAGGTGGAATCCGAATTGAAAGGAGACCATCGAAATGAACAAAAGGAAGAATTATTCTGGAGCGTTTAAGGCAAAAGTGGCGTTGGAGGCGCTTAGCGGAGAGAAAACT
>JACQEX010000024.1 GCA_016200345.1 Nitrospinota bacterium | reverse complement strand
ACGTTGGGCAAGGATTTAACGACCGGCGCCACGGTTTTTGATCTCGTGGAGGACGGCAAAAGGTTCGTCGCCTGCAAGGGGGGCATAGGCGGAAAGGGGAACGCCTTCTTCAAAACGTCCACGATGCAGGCCCCGAGGTTCGCCCAGCCCGGAATGCCGGGTAGCGAGATGTCGCTCCATCTCGAGCTGAGGCTCTTGGCGGACGTCGGCATCATAGGCCTTCCGAACGCCGGTAAAAGCACCCTTATCTCCCGCCTTACAGCCGCAAAGCCGAAAATAGCCGACTACCCTTTCACCACGTTATCGCCTAAAATAGGCGTGGTAAAGGCCGACAACGACTCGTTCGTGATGGCCGACATGCCGGGGCTGATAGAGGGGGCGCACCTCGGCAAGGGACTGGGGATAAAATTTTTGAAGCACATCGAGCGCACCGCCGTTTTGTGCCACCTTATAGACATCGGCGACTGCGATGCGGAGAGGGTTATGAGGGATTTCGAGACGGTTGAAAACGAACTGCGGAGATTCGACCCGACGCTTTTGGATAAAAAACGGTTCGTCGCGATAACCAAAATAGACACCGTGGAGGGGCGCGAGGAGGCCGGGGCGCTCGTAAAAATGTTCACGGAAAAAGGGCTGGACGCCACGGCGGTTTCCAGCGCGACAGGCGAGGGCATCCAGCCGTTGGTTCGCGCCCTTGGTCGTTACGTGAAAGAGGCGAGGCGCGCGGCCGTCGCTGTTACGGAAAACGCGGAGGAATAATGGCCGACGAAAAGAAAAAAAACGACGCCCCGGCGGCCTCCGGGAGCGAGGCGGATGTGGCGGACGCGTTCAACAACGCGAAAAAAATCACGCTCGAGTTTGAAAAATACGTCTACGAGTCCCAGGTGGCCGAGATGCGTATCGGCAAGTTTATTATTCTAAGGTTGTCGAAGCCCGACCAAGGGCTCGTGGACATCCCGATGGATTTCTCCGGTTTCAAACTGCGCGTGTTCACGCCCGTCGGGAAGGTGCGGACGTTCCCCACGAAACTCGTGCAAAGAAAGCTCCCCTTCATGGTCATGCTTTTTCCCGAGAAGGAGGAGGCCGGGTTCGAGCGCTCCGGCAAACGACTTTTCGTGAAGCAGACCGTCTTGGTGGTTCGTAGAAAAAAGGACAACGTCCTCGCCTACGCGAACGCAAAAGGGATGGGGGTGCTCACCGACCTCAGCCCCGGCGGGTGTGGCGTGCAGAGCAAGCTGGAGCTGATGAAAGGGGACAAGGTGGTGGTCTATGTGAACGTCTCCGAGACGAAAACTCCGGAAAACCTCGAACTGCTTGCCATCGTGCGAAGAGCCGGCGTCGCCGACCACGGGTACGGGGAGTTCGGGATGGAGTGGGTCGGCATACCGGACGACAAAAAGGAAAAAATAAGGGTGTATCTCGCAAACCATCCCGCCGCCCCCGTCGCCGTTAGGTGAAAGATGACCAACCACGGAGTCCCGGGGGTGGAATGAACCACGAAATGCACGAAAGGACGCGAAAGGGATTTTTGTTGGACGGGCTAAAATACGCCCTGCTCTTTTTCGTGCCATTTTGTGTTTTTCGTGGTTTTCTCTTTGCGGATTCGCGTGAGATATGCCGACCCTAAGCCGATTTTTTCGAAGTTTTGGCGGCGGAATAACAAACCTGCTTTTTCCGCGCGTCTGCGCCGTCTGCCGGGCGCCGATGGACGAGCCGTCGGTCTTTGAAATTTGCGGCGGGTGCGTTAAAAAATTCCCGCAAAGGCCCGCCTTCTCCTGCGAGGTCTGCGGGGTGCCGATAGACGGCGAGGTCGCCGAGGCGGGCTACTCGTCGTGCGGCAGGTGCAGAATAACAAAACCGCCGTTCGACGCCACTTTCTACGGCATGAGGTACGATGGGACGGCGCGCGAGCTTGTCCATAGGTTTAAATTCGGCAAAATTTTCAGGCTCGCGGGGGCGGTCGCGTCTCCCCTCTGCGCGGAGTTGTACGGAAAGCCACAGGCGCGGGAGGCCGACGTGGTTGCGCCCGTCCCCTTGCACCGCAAAAGGGTGTTCGAGCGGAGCTTCAATCAGTCCTACCTAATCGCCTTGGAGATAGGCAAGACGCTTTCAATCCCGGTGCACGGCGGGTTGCTTGCAAGGCAAAGGGCCACCACCCCGCAGTTTTCACTTTCGGCTGTTGAGAGGCACAAAAACATCAAGGGGGCCTTCGCGGTCGAGAGGCCGGAACTGGCCGAGGGGAAGACGGTTATTTTGGTGGACGACATAATGACCACCGGCTCCACGATGTGGGAGGCGGCAAAAACTTTGAAGAAGGCCGGCGCGAAAAAGGTCATTTGCGCCGCATCAGCCCGCGCCTGAAAAATGGCCTTGGAGGAAACGAATTGATAACCCGCCGACAGCTGATTAAAACCGGGATGGCGGGGGCGCTGTTCCTAGCCTCGACAAGGCTCGCCCACGCCCTCCCGCCGCCGGGCAAAACCGACTTCGTATTCCTTTCTGAAAAAGACGCCGAAGTGATTTCAGCCGTCGCCCCTTCGATGCTGGAGGGGGCGTTCCCGGAACATGGGAGCCCCGGATACGAGGAGGCTGTGCGCAAGGTGGTTGCAAGGGTGGACGCAACCATATCCGGCCTCACCCCCTCGATGCAGGACGAGGTCGGTGAGTTATTCTCGGTTTTGAATTTCCCGCCCACGAGAATGTTTGTCGCCGGGGTTTGGAAACCGTGGACAGAGGCGGGGAGGGCGGAAATAACCTCCTTTCTTGAAAGCTGGCAAAAAAGCCGGTTCCAACTTTTGCGTAGCGGGTACGACGCGCTACACGAATTGATTACCGCCGCCTGGTATTCAAACCCCGAAACATGGGCATCCATCGGCTACCCCGGCCCCCCGGATGTAGGCGCATGAAAAGCGATTTTTTCAGGGACGGCATAGCGTCGGGCTGGAACCACATTGACGCAAGCTCGCTATCCGGCGACACGGTGCTGGAGGCCGACGTTGCGATAGTCGGCGCCGGCGCGGGGGGCGGCGTATCCGCCGAGATATTTTCAAAGGCCGGACTAAAGGTTGTGATGGTGGAGGAGGGGTCGCTTAGCACAACGCGCGACTTCAACATGCTGGAGTCCGAGGCCTACCCCGCTCTTTTTCAGGAGTCGGCCAGCAGAAAAACGAGGGACAAGGGGATAGATATTTTTCAGGGGAGGTGCGTCGGCGGCGGCACGTTGGTCAATTGGACCGCCTCTTTCCGCACGCCTCCCGCCACTCTGAAACATTGGGAGAAAAATTTCGGCGTAGCCGGCCTCGGGACGGAGGAGCTTCGTCCTTGGTTCGAAAAAATGGAGTCCCGGTTCAACATAAAGCCGTGGGATCTCCCGCCAAACAGGAACAACGACGTTTTGCGGAGCGGGGCGGAAAAGCTCGGCTACTCGTGGGGCGTCATTCCGCGCAACGTAAGGGACTGTCGAAACCTCGGATACTGCGGCCTCGGATGCCCCGTCCGCGCCAAACAGGACACGCTTGTAACGTCGGTGGCTGATGCGCTTGTCAACGGTGCGACGCTTGTAAGCAGGGCGCGGGCCGAGAGGATTGTCATGTACAACGGCAATGCCAAGTGGCTCGACTGCGTTGCCATGGACGAGAATGGCATCCATCCGCGGAAAACAAAAATATCCATAAGGGCAAAACATTTTGTCCTTTCGGCGGGGGCTATAGGAACGCCGGCCTTGCTCCTGCGAAGCCGATTGCCCGACCCGCACGGGCTGATAGGAAAGCGGACTTTTATTCATCCCGTCTCCGTTTCGGGGGCGATTTTTCCCGAGCCGGTGGAGGGTTTTTACGGCGCTCCGCAGTCCGTCTATTCGGACCACTTTCTTTATCCCGATGACGGGAAGATTGGGTTCAAGCTGGAGACCCCGCCGATATACCCGGTGATGGCCGCCACGAAGCTTTGCGGTTTCGGCGTCCCCCACGCGGAGTTTATGAAAAGTCTTGCGAACGCCCAGGTGATAATCGCGCTCAACGTGGACGGATTCCATGCGGAAAGTCCAGGCGGAACCGTCGCGCTGAAAAAGGACGGAACGCCGGTTTTGGATTATCCCATCACCCCTTATGTATGGGAGGGGATTACAAGGTCGCTTTTCACCACCGCGCGAATTCAGTTCTCAGCGGGGGCGGAGCGCGTGATTCCGTTCCATCAATACTCGCGCCCATGCAAAGATTTTGGCGAGGCGGAGAAGATGATTAAAAATCTTCCGATGGAGGTCTTGAAGGCCAAGGTAGTCTCCGCGCACGTGATGGGTGGATGTCCGATGGGAGGGGACGAGAGAACATCGGTCGTTGATTGCGAAGGGAAACTCCGCCACGCGGAGAATGTTTTTGTTTTTGACGGCTCCGTTTTTCCGACGAGCCTCGGCACAAACCCCCAGTTGAGCATCTTCGCGCTCACGGCGCGCAACGCGCACCGCCTTTTGGGGAACGGGGACAAGTGAGCCGCGCTGAAATAACTTTTCGGGAGGGGAGGCCGGACGACGTCATCCCGATGTGGAAGATAGACCAGGCCTGCTTCGACGCCCAGACGGCGTACACGGTGGACATCTTTTACTTTCACCTGCTGGTCGGAAGGGCCCCGGCGTTTGTGGCGGAGGATTCCAAAAAGAAAATCGTCGGGTTTGTCTTGTGCGCCGTCGAGAAAAAGAAAACCGGTACGATTGTCACCATAGACATAGTCGAGGGGTTGCGGGGGAAGGGGATTGGCAGGGAGCTTATGCGCCTTGCGGAGAAGGCCCTGCGCGGGCGGGGGGTTGCGAGGATAGAGTTGCAGACCGCGGTTGAGAACGAGGCGGCGATAAAATTTTACGAGTCGCTCGGCTACGCTCGCGGGAAAAAGCTTCCCGATTATTATGCCGCCGGGCGCGACGCCTTCCAGTACGATAAGAAATCAGAATAGAACTTGGGGGTCAGAAGTCAAATGTCAAGGTCTGACCCCAAATCCCCCGGACTTCTGGCGTACCGGGAACTTGACGAGGTTCTCGGTCTGATGGAAACGGCCTCCGAGCATTTGGCGGATTTCCGTTTAATTATCAGGTCTTACCACCCGATTCCCTTGCCGCTTTTTTAACGATTTCACGCCGGAGGGCCTTTTTGTGCCTTTTCTCATTTCACAGCCTATCGGTCTTTCTGAAAATTCCAGATTTCAAAGTCAAGAAGGCGGGGAGTAAGTGTTGGAAAATCTTTTTTAAGCAGGTCGCACGCTTGTATTACTAAGTCAGACGCCTCGTTACTGGTCGTGCCCCTTCCGATGGAGGATTCCACAAAACGTATCACCATTCGATCCGGTTTCACCAAACCTTCATTCCCCGCGAGCATATAAAAATAATCGAGGGATAAACCGCTACCTTGTCCCTTAATAGCCTTGATGGAATGTTCAAGGCCTTGGTCTTCCATCTTGTCAGGCAAATCCTGATAGAAATTTATGCCGCACTTCCTCAGGGCCTCACAAAAACCTTTGACCGCCTCGGTTTTTAAAATGCCGCCGCTCGATGAAGTTCTGTGCCTGCTGAAATACATTGCCGATATTTGGTTGAAATCCCTTCCCTTATAAAGTGCCAGCAGATTGTCAATCGAATCCTGCTCTTCAACCGGAGGATAATCTGATCCATGCTTCCTAAATTGTTTCCATCCAGCCGCCGTGCAAAACTTCCTAACAATACCCCGTGTCGTCGTGTATCTGATTCCAATAGAGAACACCGCGTCAATGACGCAAAGCGGAAGGCTTTGGTAGTAGTATTCATCCCCAAGTGTAGCATCGCATAAATTTAGTCGATTTTTACATTGTTCCGCCAGCCTTTGGATTTCTTCCTCTGCCATCCCTTTCCCCCTTTCAAACAGTCGGGCAAATTATACTTCGCCTCCTGGTAAGGTGAACCCCATGTTAATAAATCTCTGTCCCCAAAATACTATCCTAAAGAATTTCTAGATGCAACCCTGCTTTTCCGACCTCACCATTTGCCCCAGGATTGACCCCAAGGGGAAGCAAGCCCTTTCTTAGTTGAAATTTTCGGTATGACCATCACGCCGCCTTCACCTGCACGTTTTCCTTCACCAGCCTACTTTTCATGGCATCCCGCAGTTCCTTGAGATGCTGATAACCGTTCACCTTCCGCAGTGT
>JACQEX010000026.1 GCA_016200345.1 Nitrospinota bacterium | reverse complement strand
ACGGGCTGATAACTTTGGCGGAGACGATAATCAGGTCGCTAAAATGGGCGGGCGCGATGGAGGTGGAGGCGATGCAGTCCAAAAAGGACGGCGAGTTCTACCTAATCGAGATTAATCCCCGCTTTCCGGCGTGGATATATCTGGCGACCGCGGCCGGTGCCAACCTTCCTTACATGTACCTGCAAAACGCGCTCGGCAAACCGGCGCCCAATCCGGGGGAGTACTCCACGGGAATGGTGTTCACCAATTACACAACCAACCTAATCACCAACCTTTCCAAAATCCAAACACTTTTTACGACGGGCGAGATTGTTTATAAAAAAGCAGTATGAGAAGCCGTTTATAAAACGACAGCAGGGGGGCATAACAAACAAGTTCGGCCGCACCACGCAGTCCAAGATAAAAGACCATATAGACGGCAAAAACGTCTCCGACCTGGTGAAGCAATACGGCTCGCCGCTGTTCGTCTATTCCGAGTCAACCATCACGAAAAAATACAACGAGCTCACGCACGCCTTCGCGCTTCGATACCCGAAGTTTCAGCCGGCGTGGAGTTATAAGACCAACTACCTCTCCGCTATATGCCAAAAATTCCACAAGCTCGGCTCGTGGGCCGAGGTGGTCTCCGAAATGGAGTACGGCATGGCCCTAAAACTCGGCGTGAACCCGCAAAAAATAATTTTCAACGGGCCGTTCAAACCGTACGACGCCCTCAAAGAGGCAATCTCGAAAGGCTCCATGGTCAACATAGACAGCATGGACGAGGTGTACGACGTGGAGAAAATCGCCGCCGAATTGGGGCGAACCGTAAACGTCGACATACGCGTGAACATGGCGCTGGGGAACTACATGGCTTGGGACAGGTTCGGGTTTAACATCGAGTCCGGCGTGGCCATGCAGGCGGCGCGGCGCCTGCTGGTCGGCGGCAAGGTCAACATAAGGGGACTTCACTGCCACGTCGGGACGTTTATTTTGGACCCCGACATCTATCGCAAGCAGACCGAGCAACTAATATCATTCGGCAAACAACTCTCGTCCGAGTTCGGCGTCAAAATCGAGTACATCGACATCGGCGGCGGGTTCGCCTCGCGCAACCGGCTTAAAAACACCTATCTCGCAACGGACGACATGACCCCATCCTTCAACAGCTTCGCCGAGGCCGTATGCGACCAGTTGCTCGCCGCCTTCAAGCCGAACGAGCTACCCCTGCTCATAGCGGAGACGGGAAGGGCCCTGATTGACGAGGCCGGAAGCCTTGTCGCAACCGTCGGCGCCAGCAAACGCCTCAACAACGGCACGCGCGCCATCATCCTCGACGCCGGCGTGAACCTGCTCTTCACCGCCTTCTGGTACGACCACGAGATATCCCCCGCGGTGGACCGCGGCTTCGCGCTGGAGGACCAGGTGATATACGGCCCCCTTTGCATGCAGATAGACGTTGTCCACCCCATGGTGAAGCTCCCCAACATGGAGCGCGGCGACCACCTTGTCATCCACCCCGTAGGCGCGTACAACAACACCCAGTGGATGCAGTTTATCCACCTACGGCCAAACGTCGTGATGATAGGCGAAAACGGCGCCGTGACCGTCATAAGGGAAAAGGAAAACATCGATTATCTGCAACGGCTGGAACACCTCCCCGAGTGAGAAAAAATCTCGAGTTTGCGTCCGACGCGATAATTTTTAGCTATTCGAGCGTTGTTTTCTCGGACAGCCGCCGAACCGGACTTCTGGTGCTCGCCTCCACCTTGGTGTTTCCCGTGAACGGGTTGCTGGGGCTTTTGGGGGCCGCGCTCTCCGGCGGAATCGCCCACGCGCTCGGCATGGACCGCCAGTCCGTGCGCAAGGGGGCGTACGGTTTTAACGGCGTGCTCACCGGGCTGGGCCTCGGTTATTTTTTTGAGTTCGGCCCCGCCCTGCTTGCGCTTCTTGCCGTCGCCTGCATCGCCCTCACCTTTTTGACGGTTTTCTTAAACAACGTCTTTTATTATTACTTCGGGCTTCCCGCAATGAGCCTCCCCTTCTGCCTCGCCGCGTGGCTGGTGATGATGGCCGGGCCGGGCCTCGGGAGCCTGCAACCCTCAGCGGACCGGCTCTCCGCCTTCCACCTCGCCGTCGGCGCCTTCCCCGGCTGGCTCAACACATTTTTCTCAACCGTCGGCGCGGTTCTTTTCCAGACGAACACTTTTTCGGGAATACTCGTCTCAGTCGGGGTGTTGCTTTATTCCCGCATCGCGTTCGTCCTTTTGGCGGCCGGCTTTTTATTCGGCGGATGGGTGCACGACCTCTTCGGGGCGGACGCGTCGCTTTTGGACAAACGGTTTTTCGGATTCAACCACATGCTGACCGCCCTCGCAATCGGCGGAATCTTCGCCGTTCCCGGGCCGGGGGCGTTTTTGGTGGCTTTGGTGGCGTCTGCGGTCTCTTCGCTGTTGCTGGTGGCGTTGTTCAACTTTTTGCCGGAAAATCTCTCGCCGCTGGCGGTTCCGTTCAACATTTCTGTCATACTGACGCTTTACGCTCTAAAGCTGAGGGCGCGCCCCTCGCTTGGCGTGCGGCTCACCGACGGAGTCCTCGTCCCGCCGGAAAAAAGCCTCGGCAAACTTCGACAGGAAATTCGACAATGGAAACGGTACGGCGTCGCCGTCGCCCTACCCTTTTACGGCAAATGGAAGGTCACGCAGGGGATAGACGGAAAGTACACGCACCGCGAGGACTGGCGGTTCGCGTACGATTTTCAGGCGGCGGGCCACTCGGGCGAATTGTTTAAAAACAACGGCGCGGAGTTGGAGGATTATTTTTCCTACGGGCTCCCGGTGGTCAGCCCCGCGCCCGGCAAAGTGGCCGCCCTAAAAGACGGCGTGGCGGACAACCCCGTTGGAACCGTCAATTCCGGCGGCGACAGATGGGGGAACCATGTGATTATCGAGCACGCGCCGGGCTATTACTCCTGCCTCGCCCATCTCAAAAACGGTTCGATTAACGTCAAACCGGGACAGGAGCTTGCCAAGGGGGAGACCGTCGGGGCCTGCGGAAATTCGGGCCGCTCCCCGTACCCGCATCTGCATCTTCAATTTCAGCTGAGCCCCGTCGCGGGCGCGCCGACGTATAACTTCGACCTTTCAAACGTGGTCGTAGATGGGAAACCGAGAAAATTTCTGCAAAGCGGGACGCTGGCAGAAAACGCGCTCGTTCAAAACGCCGCATATTCTCCGGATTGGGCTATATTTTTTCCGTACGCCATGCATCGCCAATGGATGTACCGCTTCAACGGGGTTTCCGAAACGTGGAGCATGGACGTCGATTTTTACGGCAATAGTTATCTCGTCTCCTTTCCTTTGGAGACGCGGGTCTATTTCCTTCTCGCCGAGGGGGTTTTGACGATGAAGAAGGCGGAGGGGAGCCGGGATACCGGGCTATTTTTCTTCGGGAGCGTCGTATCGGACGTTCCATTTGTCAAAGAGCACGACGAGGTCGGCTGGATCGCGAAGGAAGGGGCCGATTATTTGTTGAACCCCTTTTATGTCGGCTTGTCCGACGTCTTCTCGATTGCCGGGACGGGCCTGCACCAGCTGTCGCATTACCGCGCGGCCGGCGAGGGATCAAAGGTGCGATTGAACGCGGAAATTCATTTGGGCCTGCACGTCCCCGGCGCAAATATTCCGTTGAAAAGATATGCGGACGCGGAGGTTGTCTTCGCCCGCGACGTAGGGGTCGAGTCCGTTACGATGGGCCAAAAAAAGCTTGTCTTCGTCTCCCGCGAGTAAATCCCCGGGTCGCGATGGGCGAACTCACCAGAGCCGGGGTTTTAAAACCATCAAGCCGAGCGACATCAAAGGCAAAACGGTCGCCACGGCTCCCCAAAAATACCATCTGTGAAGCGTTCGCAACAGCAACGCCTCGTCCCCCCCTTTTTCCGGCGGCATGGAATAACGTATGAGCCGTTCCTGATCCGGAATCAAAAAAATAACCCAGACAATCCCGGAAAGCGACAACAGAACCAACGCGGCGACAACCCAGCTTGCGCCGAACCCGCCCCAAGTGGTGGCCATTATGAATCCGTTTGACACGAGTAGAAAAACCCCCGGCGCCGTGAAGAAAACGTCGGCCCAGTTGGTCGTCTTCGCCGCGAAGTGCAAAACCGCCTGTCCGCCGTTGCGTTCCGCGAAAAGCATCCACGCGCCGGTGACGATGATATTGCCGAGAAACAACACGGCGCCGACGATGTGTATCGTCTTATGCACGTCGTAGGAAAAAATCAGCGGGAACCGTAGAAAACCCAAAATCCCCAAAAGCACGACGATGACGATGGATTCGCCAATCAGCCACCTCGTGCTTCTCTCCATTGATTAACTTACGACACTTGTTTGGGGGACTTTTGCTCCATCTCGGCCGCTAATTCCTTTTTTTCCTTATCCGCATTAACTCCCTTCATTGCGTCAGAAAAATTTCTGATCGCCTGGCCGAGCCCGGTTCCAAGCTCTGGAAGTTTTTTGCCGCCGAATAGAAGGAAAACAATAAGGAAAACCAGTAATAGTTCCGAGGGACTTAACATATGCATGGTTGCAACCTCCGTTCAAAGTTAGAAGCGATTTAATCAAACACCACCGCGTAAAGGCAAGGGTATCCGCCCCCGCTTAAAAAGTCAAATCCACCACCATAATGTGTAGCGCCCAAAGGATAAATATTTTTTTAGTCCCTTGGGACGGCGAGCATCCGGTCGAGCGCGAGGCGCGCGCGGGAGAGAATCGGCTCCTCCACCCTTATGCGCGTCTTCATGTCGCGAAGGCTGTCGCGCACGTCCTCCAGCGTCGTCACCTTCATGTTCGGGCAGATTAAATCGCGCGAGACGAGCACAAACTCCTTCCCAGGGTTTTCCTTCCGCAGTCGGTAGAGTATCCCCATCTCCGTTCCGACCAAAATCTTTTTGGCCTTGCTAGCTTTTGCAAAATCGTACATTCCGCTGGTGGAGCGAACCTCGTCCGCCAAATCCAGTATCTCCGGGGCGCATTCCGGGTGCGCGACAAAAGGGGCACCGGGATTTTCGGCCTTCATTCTTTTAACGACCTCCGGCTTTAGGTATTCGTGGGTCGGGCAGAACCCCTTCCAAAACGAAACCTTCTTTTTTGTCTTTCGTTGCACGTACCGCGAAAGGTTCATGTCCGGTATCATATAAACCTCGTCGCCGGGGAGCGACTCGGCCACCCGAACCGCGTTGGCGGAGGTGCAACAAATGTCGGACTCCGCCTTGACCTCCGCGCTGGTGTTGACGTAGCAGACGATCGGCACGCCGCCAAGCTCCTTTTTCTTTTCGCGAAGTTTCTCGGCGGTTATCATGTCGGCCATCGGGCAACCGGCCTCCGTGTTGGGCAACAGCACCGTTTTGTTAGGGGCGAGAATCGCGGCGCTCTCCGCCATGAAGTGAACGCCGGCAAAGACTATTACCTCCGCCCCGCTTTTAGCCGCCATCTGGCTGAGCGCCAGGGAGTCGCCGCAATGGTCGGCTATCTCCTGCACCTCGTCGCGCTGGTAGTTGTGCGCCAGTATCACCGCGTTGCGCTGTCTGCGAAGAAGGTTTATCTCGTCGAACAGTTTTTTGTATTTTTCCATTTTGTTACGTTGTCATACGGCGCAAAAATATTCAAGCCGAATTTGAAATGAGACTGGATTCCCGCTTTCGCGGGAATGACAATTCACGGTAAAAAAAAGGGGGCGGACTATAAGCCGGATTCTGTCCCCTTCTTGCGAAGGGGGGCGGCCATTCCTCTAGCCGCGCCGTTGCCGACGCGGTCAAGCAACCAACCCGAAGGTCTGAGACGAGCCGTCCCCGCCCCTTTCGGGGCACGCCTTCCTATTTGGTCTTGCGCCTGGCAGGGTTTTCAAAGCGGCGGACGTCGCCGCCCGCCCGGTGAGCTCTTACCTCGCCATTTCACCCTTACCGCAATAATTGCGGCGGTATATTTTCTGTTGCACTTTCCCTGGGATTTCTCCCGCTCCCCGTTAAGGAGTGCCATGCCCTGCGGCGTCCGGACTTTCCTCCCCGCTTGCGCGCGGCGACCGCCCGTCCGCCCCCGTATAACCGTGATTTAAACCACGAAAATCATGTCATCCCTGCCCCGTCTTGGGGGCGGAGGGACGAAATAACACGAAAAAGAAAGTGCTTTGGTTTAACGGCCAAAAAGCCAACCCCTTCGTGTCTTTTTGTGCCTTTCGTGGTTTCTTCTATGTTGTAACGAATCAGCCGGCCTTTTTGTGCGAGGCCGACTCCGCGTCGTCGTGGACGTGGTACAAAAACCGCTGGCAGTGCGGACAGTTGTGCACTGCGGAGCCAAGGCGCACTTCCAACGCCAACTGCGGAAGTACCGACTGGAAACAGGCGAGACAAAAACCATTCTTCAACCCCGTAACCGCCTTGTTGTCCCTTGCCTTCATGATTCTGTCGTAATAACCCAGCATCACCGGGTCCAGCTTTTGCGTTATCTCGTCCCGCTTTGCGCGGAAAACGCCGGCCTCGGCCCTTATCTTTTCCATGTAGGCGTCCTTCTCGGCCTTGAGCTTTGCGAACTCCGCCTCCTCTTTTTGAATCAGCTCCTTAAGCTTCCCCTCCTCCGACTTTGCAGAATCGAGCCTTTCCATAATTTCCAGCTGGTCCGTCTCCAAGTCGGAGACCGATTTTTTCATGTTGTCAATTTCCGCGAGGGCGGCGTTGTATTCCTGGTTGGTTTTCACCTCGTTCAACTTAAGCTTCGCCTTGGCTATGCCGGCGTTTTTGGTCTCCACGTCCTTCTCTTTCATCAGACGCTCTTTCTTCGCGTCCTCGACGCTCTTATGGAACTGCGCGAGCTTGTCCTTTGCGGCCGCCAAAGCCGCGCCGTGCTGGCTCAACTCTTCCGGGATGGAATGCACGAGGCTTTCAATCCTGTTTATCTCGTCGTCTGCCTCTTGAAGCCTAATCAATAACTCTAAATTCGCGTCCACCGATACCCCTATCAAATACGCAACCGTTTACCATAATTCCGAAGGCTACATTCTATTCCCTTTTATGAGTTTCTCCACAGACTTTTTTAAGAGGGTTATTTTTTTGCTTCTTTGTCCGCAACTCAAAGAGGATTAGAATGGCGTGCATAGGGCAAACCTAAATTCTGGCGGAATCGTTCGTTGAACATTTTATGGGAGGCTTGGGAACATGGGTAAGGATACGGTCACTATTAAAAACAACGCGACGGGGCAGGAGCTTGAGATTCCGCTTATGCGCGGCACGCACGGCCCCGCCACGATTGACATCGGCAACCTGTACTCGAAGCTGGGCATTTTCACGTTCGACAACGGCTTTAAATCAACCGCCAGTTGCAGAAGCAAAATCACCTTCATTGACGGCGAGGAGGGGGTTCTTCTTTATCGCGGCTACCCGATAGAGCAGTTGGCCGAGAAGAGCAACTTCTTGGAGGTCTGCTACCTCCTGTATTACGGTGAGCTTCCGACGCAGGACGAGTACGAAAACTTCTCCAGGCTCATCACCCGCCATTCGATGATAAACGAGGGGATGCGGAGCTTTTACGACGGCTTTTGGCACAACGCGCATCCCATGGCCATCATGGTCGGGGTGGTGGGCGCCCTATCCGCCTTCTACCACGACTCGCTGGAAATCAACAACCCGCGCCACCAGGAAATTTCCGCGTACAGGCTTATCGCAAAACTTCCGACAATCGCGGCGGCGTCGTACAAATATTCCATCGGCCAGCCGATGGTCTACCCCAGAAACAAAATGAGCTACGCCGAAAATTTCCTGCACATGATGTTTTCCGTGCCGGCCGAGGATTACGTTGTGAACCCGCTCCACGCGAAGGCGCTGGATCTCCTCTTCATCCTCCACGCGGATCACGAGCAAAACGCAAGCACCTCCACCGTGCGCCTCGCCGGCTCGTCGGAGGCGAACCCGTTCGCGGCGGTCAGCGCGGGCGTGGGCGCCCTTTGGGGCCCGGCCCACGGCGGCGCGAACGAGGCCGTCATAAAAATGCTCAACGAAATTGGCGAAGTCTCCGCCATTCCGAAATTCATAGAGCGCGCGAAGGACAAAAACGACACCTTCCGTCTCATGGGCTTCGGCCACAGGGTTTACAAGAGCTACGACCCGCGCGCGAAAATCATCCGCAAAACCGCGCACGACATTCTCGCGACCACAAGCGGCAACGACAAAATGCTGGACATCGCCATGAAGCTGGAGGAAATCGCGCTTAAGGACGAGTACTTCATCCAACGCAAACTCTACCCGAACGTGGACTTCTATTCCGGCATCATCTACAAGGCCATAAAAGTTCCGACCAACATGTACACCGTGCTGTTCGCCATCGCGCGGACAATCGGCTGGATCACGCAATGGAAGGAAATGATAAGCGACCCGGAGCGCGTCATAGGCAGGCCGCGCCAGCTTTACATCGGCGCGGAGAAAAGGGACTACGCCCCCATCGCCTCCCGGAAATAAACGCGGGAACATAATGGGCAAGACAAAATTTATCGCTCTGTTGGTGGACGACTCCAAGCTCTCACGGAACCTGCTGAAGCACTACATCTTCGGCGAGTTCGACGACGTGGATGTGTTCGAGGCGTCCAACGGCAACGAGGCTCTGGAAATCTACCGCCAAAAAAAACCGGATCTGACGTTTTTGGACCTCACGATGCCCGGCATGAACGGCTTCGAGTTCTTGGAAACCCTCAAGGCCTCTGGGGACAAAACAGGCATCATCGCCGTCCTCTCCGCCGACATGCAGGACTCCAGCAAGAATTCCGCCCTGACGCTTGGAGCGGACTACTTCGTACAAAAGCCGATTAAAAACCAGCTTTCAAGAATCAACGGGATCGTCAACAACATTCGCGCCGGGCTTGGAATGGATTCCGAGCAACTGAGCGACTGGCAGAGGGAGTATCTGGAGAAGCTGTTTGAAAAGGCGTCCGCCAAGGCCGCCGAGGCGATGGCAACCATGACCGAAAAAAAAGTGAGCATGACCCCGCCCCACGTCAGCATAGTGGACCGCACCAAGCTAAGCGAATACATTAGGGAAAAATTCGACCCGAAGGACAAACTCATCGTCCTAAAACAACCGTTCTCCGGCAACTTCAACGGCTACGCCTTCGTCATCGCCGAGCAGGGGAAGATGGGGCAAATCGCGGCGCTGGTCAGCAACGGGCTTGTGGAACCGAACGACGTGGAGTCGTACAAAGACACGCTGATGGAACTGACCAACGTCCTGCTCGGCTCGTGCGTCGGCGCGTTCGGCAACAACATCGAGATGCCGGTCACCCTCTTCCCGCCGATGGAGGTCGGCGAGGAAATAAGCAAGGTGGACGACGCCTCCTCGGACTCTATGCTCCTGCGTTACGCGCTGGTGGCAAAAACCACGCTGAACGTGGACGGAATGGGCGCCGAAATGGAGCTTGCAATGGTGCTAAGCATTAGCTCCATGAAGGTGCTGATGGCCTATCTGGACGGCAAGCTCAAAGCCGAGTGAGACCACGCTCGCGCGAATGGCGGCTCACTTCGCCAGCTTTGCGTAAAACTTTTGGAACTCGCGCTCGTAGTCCGCAATATGCCCCTCCACCGCGAAGGAGTAATGCCCACCCGGCGCGATGATTAGATGCTCCGCCAACCGCAGGCCCATCATCCCGCACACGAATGCCGTCTCCTTCGTAAACCCCACGTCCTCCGCCGACGGCTCGAACCCGCCGCCCGGATGGTTGTGCGCAAGGACGACGCTCACCGCCCCCGCCTTCACCATACGCTCCACAATCTGGCGCGGGCTGACCGGCACCTCCGTCGCGGTGCCGACCGCCAGGGTCTCCTCGTTTATTATCTCGTTGCCGGAGTTTAGATAGATCACCTGAAACACCTCGTGTTTAAGCGATTTCATCGAGTGGTTAAGATAGTCCAGCGTTTCCTCGGAGGATTGCAGAAACGGCCTCCCCAGCATTTTTTCGCGCAGAAGTTTTCGCGTCACCTGGTGGATGAACTTGATGCCGAACGCGTTGCTGGGGCCGACTCCGGGAATTTCCGTCAGCTCCCCCTCCCCCGCCTCGAACACGCCCCTAAAGGAGCCAAACCTCGCCATCATCTGCATCTGCCGCGCCATCTGCTTGCAGTCGCGCCGAGGCGTGCCAAAGGTCAGAAGAAGCTCCACAACCTCCTCGTCGGTGAATTTTTCCAGCCCGTGTGCGATGAACTTTTGCCTCAGCCTCTCCCTGTGCCCCTCGTTTTTCGCTGTCATGACAACAGCCTGTCCGCAACGGTGAAGAGCATCAGCCCCACGGAGATGATTCCGTTCACGTTGAAAAACGCGGTGTTCACCCTGCGAAGGTCGTCGGGCCTCACCAGGTTGTGCTCGTACCACAAAAGACCGGCGGTGGCCGCGACGCCGGCGAGATATACCCACCCGAGTCGCGCCGCAAAATATAGCGTGATGAGAAACGCTATCATCACAACGTGGGCCGCCATCGAAAGGGTCAGCGCGCGCGAAACACCGTAGCGCGACGGAATGGAAAAAAGCCCCGCCGACTTGTCGTGCTCCACGTCCTGGCAGGAGTAGATGATGTCCAGCCCAACGAGCCAAAAGACAACCGCCGCGCCCAGAAGAAACGGCGGAAGCGAAACGCCGCCGCGCACGGCAATCCACGCCCCTAGCGGCGCGAGCGATAGCGCCGCACCGAGAAAAACGTGCGAAAGCGAAGTGAATCTTTTTGTGACGGAATAAAAAAGAACTACGCCAAGCGCCGCCGGTGAAAGTTTGAACGCAAGGGGATTGATGAAATAACAGGTGGCGATGAAGGCGGCGGAAGAGACGGCGATGAAAAAACCGTAAAACGCGGAGTCGGCCCTGCCGGAGGCGAGGGGACGGTTTTGAGTGCGCGGGTTTGTTTTGTCGAACTTCGCGTCCGTCAGGCGGTTGAAGGCCATCGCTGAGGAGCGCGCGAAAAAGAGCGCGAGGATTATGAGTCCGAGGTCGCCGAGCTTTGGCATCCCCCCCGCGGCGATAAACGCGCCCATAACGGCAAACGGAAGGGCGAAGAGGGTGTGCTCAAGCCTGATGTCCTGCAGGACGAGTTTTAGGTTTTTCATATTTTCCGCCGCCATCTTACCCCGAATCGTGTCGGTAGGTACACCCTTTAGGGTGTACCCCAACTGTCCGGTGGGTACACACTCTCTAGTGTGTACCATGTCCGCCCCTCTTTCGCGTCCCCGGGTCGGCGCCCGGGGCAAGCTTCGCGTGAGCCACCCCCTTTCCCGCCCGTTCCCCGTCCAGTTTGCGCCGGAGCGAAGGCGGAGGTGTGCGGCAGTAAACGTATATGTACTTGAGCGGTCGAAATCAGAGCGCGCATCTCTGCCACTTAATAAAGGTTGCCGAAGGGGGAGCCGGTCTGCAGTTAAGGTTTTTTTTATGGGTGCAATCGAAGTCAGAGAATGCAATCATGGTACTCGAAGCAGGTTGCCGAAAAGCAATCTCCTTTGCGGCGTACCGGCGCCGACTTGTCCAGTTTGTCTCACTTGACCGATATGACCGACTTGTCATGCCCTTTTCCCCTTTTTTCTCGGTGGGTACACACTTTTAGTGTGTACCATGCCACACAGGGGCAATCCCCCTTCCCCTTCCCCGTCCCCGGTTCTCCCCCCGTAGCTGGAAACCCATTCGCGCCCCAGCGTCGGCACCCCGGGGCAACCTTCGCGTTCTCTGCTCTCACCTTAGCCCCCTACCCTCGTAAAGGTTTTTTTATGGGTGCAATCGAAGTCAGAGAATGCAATCATGGTACTCGAAGCAGGTTGCCGAAAAGCAATCTCCTTTGCGGCGTACCGGCCGTTTTTGGCTTTCCATCTCATCCACGTATTCATATCTAAAATCATACCCATTTTATACACCGCAAAACGACGGCGGGCTTTTGCGTTTTTGGCTTTATTGACATTTTTTGCGCTTTTGACGTTTTGGGCGTTTTTTGCGTTTTCGAAAACGAAACCTTGGGAAAAAGGATATTATAAGAGCATGTCAGTAAGAAACTTACCCAGACCGAAACATCCCTTCGATTTAAAAGGATAATCCCCTCCAAGAAAGCCATAATAATAATGGCCCTGCTTTTAATCGCCATTGGTATGCCAGTTTGGGTGTATTACGACATGGAGACCAAAACCTATTCTTCCTGGCCGGAAATAGTCGGAGTGGTACTCTTGGTGTTAATTTGTATTGCGCCGGAGAAACGGCCCATGGATGAATACACCAGCTGGCTTGAAGTTAATTTTTGGCCGGGATATTCCTCGTGCGACTCATACGCTTGGCGACCTCCTCGGCCAGCAGTTCCTTGATAAAAGACTGGTATGGGATGTCGGCGCGATTGGCAAGCATCTTCACCCGCTCAAGCAGGTGTTTGGGCATACGCAAGGAAATGGACTCCGTGCTTGGCTTTAGGTTTGGCAGAACCATCGGGCGCGCCTTGGAAAAATTCACATAGTCGGTAACGTCGTGACTATCCCAGAATTCACGCTCCGAATCCTCGTTTTTTAATATCGGAATCTTCTTTAGCTTTTTCATAAACTCCTCTTTCCTTTCTGCTCATGTCCCGGGCGGAGATCGGGCGAACTTTATCCCCGCGCATCGAGAACACCACGGTAAGGCGACGACCTCCGAAAGTGCTCCCCATTGAATTAGGGTAATCGGAGGGCGAAATGCATACGCGACAAAGTACAGGCTAAGCCCATACATACCACGGAAAAATAGTACAAAGCAGAGGTTTTACACCTATGGGGAGGGGGGGTATAAAGGGGGGCTAAACCATAACCCCTTTAAAAAGCACAACTTCTATGCAACTTATTGAATTTATAGACAAAATATGCTGCTCAATCCTTAATCATTCTGTAAAAAACAGCCCTTTTGCTTGGATTTTTTTTTGGAATTTTAAAGTTATCCACAAGTTCTTCACACCGTCTGTGGATATAAGTTTCTCGCCCTTCCATTCGCCAAAACGCAAGCAAAATCAGCAAAACTTATTTGAACTCCTCGGATTCATTAACCCAACGCGTTGTTTCAAAGAGGGCTGACAAATTGGATTTAAACACGGCATGGCACGAAGCTCACGTCCGCAATTAAAAAATGGAAAATGGCGCGCGTTTTTCTTCCTTTGTTCTTCAAACGAAGCGGGTTAAAATACCCCAACGAGACAAGAGCATTTCGCTTTGTGGTTCATTTTATGGTTTAAGGAGGAAGTAATGACTATTCAATCCGCAGATATCAATGAAAAAAAGGCGTACACCGACGGCGCCGTTTCCAAGGTCACGTTGCTCAAAACCGAGGCGTTAACCTTGGACGTGTACTACTTTAAGGCCGGACAGGCGCTTGGCTACCACAAGCACCCGACAGGCGACCAAATGTTCACGGTCATCTCCGGAACCGGCACCTACAACATGGACGACGGCAAGGAGAGCTCCCTGGCGGTCAAGGCGGGAAGCACCTTTGTGGCCCCGGCCGGCGTCTGGCACGATCTCCGCGACGGCGGCAAAGGCGACCTTATCGCCCAGCAGGTCACTAAACAACCGGCAGGGATGGAAAAACGCTAAATTTTCAAACTACCAGCCCGGTTTATCGGCGGTTCGTCCGCGCGGAGACCGGGCCTTTTTTTTACTAGTGTTGGGTACCAGTACCTCCTTTACAGGCGGTGCATGCACCAGCACGAATTGGTGGCAACGGGATTCATCCTGTTTCTGCGCCCGCAGTGAATGGTTGAGACTTTAAAATGTGAATCAGAGCGAGCGGTTTGAGACCGTATGAGGGTTGATGAAGGCAGGGCGCAAGGCAGGCCGCAGTGAATGGTTTGCACTTTTGGGTTCCAAGTCAGAGAGATAAAGCATGTCACTTGATAAAGGTTGCCCAAAAAAGCCCGCCGCAGTAAACGCTTTACGCTTGTATGTTACAGGTCAGAGAGATAACGCAGGCAACTTGATAAAGGTTGACGAAAGCTACCATAGCGTAATTATTTTACTGGGACACTTTACTAGGGTTGACATTCCAATCCCCCGGTCTTATTAGTACGCAATACGGAGGAAAATAAAAACATGAACATTTTTAAGACCACCTTGTTGCTAACGGTACTTACGCTTCTCCTAGTCTACGGGGACGCCGCAATCGGCGGCCAGGGCGGAATGATTTTCGCCTTCATAATGGCGATGGGCATGAACTTTGTCTCCTATTTCTGGAGCGACAAAATCGTCCTAAAAATGTACGACGCCACGGAGGTGTCGGAGGCGGAGCACCCATCCCTTCACCAGACCGTCCGCAGAATCACGCAGTCTGCCGGCCTTCCGATGCCGAAGGTTTACATCATCCCGTCCGACCAGCCGAACGCATTTGCCACCGGGCGCAATCCGGAGCATTCCGCCGTCGCGGTCACGCGGGGGATTTTGCGAATCCTCGACCAGGAGGAGCTTGCCGGGGTTCTGGCGCACGAAATCGGGCACGTTAAAAACCGCGACATCCTAATCGGCACCGTGGCCGCCACGCTTGCCGGGGCGATAGGAATGCTGGCGCACATGGCGCAGTGGGCACTTATCTTCGGCGGCGGAAGAGGCAACGAGCGCGACGACGAGGGGAGCCACCCTGTCGTGATGATACTCATGATGATACTCGCGCCAATCGCGGCGATGCTGGTGCAGATGGCGATTTCGCGGACGAGGGAATATAGCGCGGACAGGACCGGCGCCTCGCTGATAAAAAACCCGGATGCGCTCGCAAGGGCGTTGGAAAAATTGGAAAGGGCCGCAAAGGCGATTCCTATGGAGTCGGCTCAACCGGCAACGGCGCATATGTTCATCGTCAGCCCGCTGACCGCCGAGGGGGTCATGGGCCTTTTCAGCACGCACCCGCCGATGGAAAAAAGAATAGAGGCGCTGAGGGCGATGCGCCCCCCGTACGTGGTTTAGCGGATGGAATTTCAAGACGGCATTTTGCCGCAGGACAAACAGCCGGCGCTAAGGGTGACCGCCATGCCGGCGGACGCCAACGCAAGCGGCGACATCTTCGGCGGTTGGATTATGGCGCAGGTGGACGTGGCCGGCTCCATTCCAGCCGCCAGACGCGCCAAGGGAAGGGTCGTCACCGTCGCTGTGACCGAGTTTCTTTTTAAAAAGCCGGTTTTTGTCGGCGACGTAATTAGCTGTTACGCCGACATAGTTAAGGTTGGGCGCAGTTCCATAACTGTGGACGTCTCGGTTTACGCAACGTCCCTTGTGCCGCCGGATTCTACCGCCGACGGCTCGCGAAGGGCGCCGATTGGAATAAGAAACCACGGAGCGTTGGAGCAGGCCACGGTGAAAGTTACCGAGGCGAAAGTCGTTTACGTCGCGGTTGACGAACAGGGCTCCACGCGCCCCCTCCCCCCGGAATAATTAAATAACAACCGCCAAGTCGCCAAGGGAAAAACCACGAAAAACACGAAAGGAACACTGGAACGGGATAGAACTTATTGCCCGCTATCGCGGGGAGTGGCGGGTAGTTCTCACTTTTTACATGCGTCAGCAGGCCCCAATTTCCCCCTTTCGTGTATTTTCGTGTTTTTCGCGGTTCTTTCCCCGTATTTCTTGGCGGTTATCCAATTTAGTTCAAAAAGAGGTCGCGGAAAGGCGGCGTTCCCGGCGCGACGGCGTATTTTTCAAAATCTGTAACCCCGGCCCCGCGCAGGACTTCCTCGTCAATAAAAAATTTGCCGGTCTCCGCGCGGCTGTCCCTCGTTAAAATAACGCGCGCGGCGTCCGCCATTATCGCCGGCTTGCGCGAGGCGCGCAAAACGGCCTCGGGAAAATTAAACTCTATGGCCGCC
>JACQEX010000113.1 GCA_016200345.1 Nitrospinota bacterium | reverse complement strand
GCCGTTGTAGTGCCGGTTATCAAGGAAATCGCCCGCATCATGAAACCCCATGTAATGGCGTTAAAGGCCGAGGCCACCTCAAAAATCAAAATGACCGCTTGAAGGAGGAATAGGAATGGGGTTAATCGAAATATTTAAGAAGGAAATACCTTCGCCGTCAAAGGTCATTAATGATGCCATAAAAATAAAGCTTGGGCCACATTCTGGCGACGCTACCTATATAAAAAAGAATTTCAGCAAACTGGTTGAGGGACTGCAAATTGACGCTTATCACCTTTATTTAAAAGCCGAGGAGAAGGAAGGGAAAAAGGCCATAAGGGAACACCTCGAAAGCAAACTGAATCCAAAAGCGACCACCAAGGACGTGATTGATGAAGCCTCAAAAATGTTTAAGGAACTTGACCGATTTTTTCTTTCACTTACCCAATCACGAAGACCACGCGCTGGAATGGCTTTTGAGGTAATTTTAAGGACGCTTTTCAAAAGTCTCAATTATCCATTCGACGAGCAACAGGTCATTAACGGCAAGCCAGACTTTTTAATGCCGAGTCGGAAACATTACGACAAGAACGCCATGGATTGCATTATCTTTACGGCAAAAAGAACGCTTAGAGAGCGATGGCGGCAGATTGTTACGGAGGGCGTAAGGGGGAAGTGTTTTTATCTTGCCACAATAGATGAAAACGTTTCGGAAGACCAATTGGATGAGATGAAGGCCAACAGGATTTATCTTGTAATGCCCGATGACATTAAAAAGAGAACGCCGAATTACCTTGATGCTGATATTATAATTTCCTTCGAGGAGTTTTTTCAGCACCATCTTGACCCCTTAATTGTCCGATGGAAGGACAAGGGCATTGTGTGACGGCAGACCAGGCCCCTTCGCAGAAGTCTATATAAACGACGACCAATTTTTTTCTGGCGTACCTAAAGAGGTCTGGGAGTATCAGATAGGCGGCTACCAAGTCTGCCAAAAGTGGCTTAAGGATCGAAAAGACCGCCACTTAACACTCGAAGAATCACACCATTACGCAAAAGTGGTTACTGCAATCAAAAAGACCATCGAGCTACAGGAAAAAATGGACGAAATCTACCCTGACATTGAAAAATCTTTGCAATGACAATCCTTTGCGTTTCTGAGGGAGGTAACTATGTTTAAGTGCCATGTTTGCGGAGGAAACAGCGCAAAAACCGAATTTGTCAGCGAGGTGTTTAAAATGGACGACAGGCGGGTGCTGGTGGAACATATCCCGGCTCTTGTCTGCGACCGTTGCGGGGAATCCACATTTTCCCGTGAAACGACCGAGCGCATCCGGTTGCTTGTTCACGGCTCCGCCCGCCCCGTCAAAACCGTGCCGCTGGAGGTTTTTGCCCTGGCCTGACCCACTTTCCGATGGAAACTTCCTATTTCGCCGAGGCTGAATTTATCCGGGGGTCACGCCACGTAAACCCTGACCTCGTCCATTATTCCCTTCAGTTTGGCCTTGTCCTCGCGAACAGGAATATCGCCCAACGCGCTCCTCACCCCTTCTTGGTTGTAAACCTCCTCGCTTAGATAAATTTCATCGGCGTTTGCAAGATTTTGCACGCGCGAGGCCACGTTGACCGTCTGGCCGAAATAGTCCAGCCTGTCGTTTAGGGTCACAACGATCGAGGCACCCCTGTGGATTCCTATTTTTATTATCAAGTCCCTCCGGCCGGTCTTTTGTTCCAAATCCTGTATCGCCCGGCGCATCTCAAGCGCGGCCTTCACGGCTTCGGATGAGCTCATAAAACTCCCCATGACCGCGTCCCCTATCGTTTTCACGATTGCCCCTCCGTGTTCGTTAATCACCCTGCCCAGCACGTCGAAATGTTGCCGCACCAGGGAAAATGCCTTGAGGTCGCCGATTCTCTCGTACAGGGCCGTGGAACCCTTAAGGTCGGTGAACAGAATGGTTACGTCCTTTATTCCTAATCCCTCCACGCTTTTAATGACCTCGTGGCGAAAAAGGTCGTGGAAGGCCTGGGTGTTCAACAGGCGTTTCCCCGAAAGAAAGGGCGCAAAACTCACCGGGTAGGCGGTCTTGTAATCCGCCGGCAAATTAATTAGCGCGGCGAGGGAACGCCGGGGCGAGTCATTTTGAAAAGTCAAAGTTACGGAGCCGGAGGCGAGTCCGGCCACGTCCGTTCGCACCAACCCGGGCTTGATGATTATCGCCCCGGTTGCGGGGCCGGATTCGACCCCGCCCACGACCAAAGCCGTTCCGGTGTGGTTGATTAGGTCTGAAACAACCAGAAATCCGTCGTGGATTTTTCCGGAAAACGTTTTCCGCTCTCCGGGCTCCAGATATGAGAAAAAGGGAACGTGCGGAACCATGGTTTCAAGCCAGTTCGCGTCCCCGTTCACCCTCCCCTCCCTGCTGAAATGGTATTTCATAAGGTAATCCGCGTCGGAGAGCAGTTCGGGGTGGTGAAAGGCTATTTCCCTGACGAGGGGCGACACCGTGAAGCTTATCTGGATGTAGTCGTCAAGCGAGGCCTCGTTGTCGGCGTTGCAAATATGGCAATGGAAGTGGGAGTCGAGATTATTAAGCGAGGCGAAGCTCTCCACCACGGAGGTGCATCCCGGGCAGAGGAGGTTCCACTCCATGTCGAACAGGCCTACGGACGCGGCATAAAGGAATATCTCCACGGCCTCCTGTTCGGGCACGCCCCTTTCAGAGGCGTATTTAAGGGGATTGACGCGAAAAAGGGAAACATCCTCCCCGGTTCGGACGAGGTTTTCCAGCCTGGACACGGCCCGCGGGCCCCAAGTTTTCGCCTTTTCCAAATTGGTGAGCATATCCTCAAGAAGCGGCTCGTCTATTTTGGTTTGTAATACGGCTTGCATGACCAAGCTCCTTTTAGAATGCGTCCGTGCCGCCTGTGGTTCAAACGGAACCGGCGCGGTTAATCGGGATAGGAACCAACTCCGGCGCACTGGCCGGACTCCTCGGTCTTATTGTAAACCCGTCCCCGTTTTTTGTCCATACACGCAATAAAGTCGCCCCTTCGAACGTCCTAACCAAGATGCGTTCAATGTTGTTTATGACCCGCCCCTATGCTAGCCTATTGTGATATTTAAAAAAGAGATTACGAACATTTACAATAAGTTTTAATGAGGTGTTTTAAGTGAGTCAATTCCAGAAAAATCTGGCGCTATGGCTGATAGTGCTTTTGTTTATGATCGCCCTGTTCAACATTTTCAGCAAACAACCGGTCGTTAAAACCGAGATTATCTACAGCGAATTCACAGACGCGCTCGACCGCTCCGACGTGGGCGAGGTGAAGATACAGGGACACGCCATCACCGGCAAGTTCAAAAACGGCAAGCCGTTCGAGACCTTCGCGCCGGACGACGCCGCACTGCTGGAAATGATGCGGAGCAAAAAAGTTAAAATCACCGTCCAGCCGCCGGAGCAGTCCTCGTGGTGGATGAGCGTCTTCATATCCTGGTTCCCGATGCTGTTGCTAATCGTCATCTGGATTTTCTTCATGCGCCAGATGCAGGGGGGCGGCGCCAAGGCGATGTCCTTCGGCAAAAGCAGGGCCAAGATGATGGTGGAGTCCAAAAACAAGGTTACCTTCAAGGACGTGGCGGGCGTGGAGGAGGCCAAAGAGGAGCTCGTGGAAATCATCGAGTTCCTTAAAAACCCGGCCAAGTTCACCAAACTTGGCGGAAAACTCCCCAAGGGCGTTTTGTTAATCGGATCCCCCGGCACTGGAAAGACCCTTTTGGCCCGCGCCATAGCGGGCGAGGCCAACGTGCCGTTCTTTAGCATATCCGGCTCCGACTTCGTGGAAATGTTCGTCGGCGTGGGCGCGTCGCGCGTGCGCGACCTCTTCGAGCAGGGCAAGAAAAGCGCCCCCTGCATCATATTCGTGGACGAGATAGACGCAGTGGGCAGACACCGCGGCGCCGGACTAGGCGGCGGACACGACGAAAGGGAGCAGACGCTGAACCAGCTGTTGGTCGAAATGGACGGCTTCGAATCAACCGAGGGCGTAATCATGATTGCGGCCACCAACAGGCCGGACGTTCTTGACCCCGCGCTCCTGCGCCCCGGACGGTTCGACAGGCAGGTTGTGGTTCCCCAACCGGACATGAGGGGACGTGAGGCGATTTTAAAAGTCCACGCCACAAAGGTGCCGCTGGACGAAAACGTAAACTTGCAGATTATAGCGCGCGGTTGCCCCGGCTTTTCCGGCGCCGACCTCGCCAACCTCGTGAACGAGGCGGCCCTGCTGGCGGCCCGGCACGAGACCGAAAAAGTCATGATGAAGGACTTCGAGGAGGCAAAGGACAAGGTGATGATGGGCGTGGAGCGCAGAAGCACCGTGATAAGCGACAAGGAAAAAAACAACACGGCATTCCACGAGGCGGGGCACGCGTTGGTCGCCACCATGTTGCCCGGGACAGATCCGATACACAAGGTCACCATCATCCCGCGCGGCATGGCCCTGGGCCTTACCCAGCAACTGCCGGAGGACGAGAAACACACCTTCCCGCGAACTTACCTGCTCAACTCAATCGCCATACTCATGGGCGGCAGGGCGGCCGAGGAGCTGGCGCTGAATGAAATGACGACCGGCGCGGGAAACGACATCGAAAGGGCGACCGATTTGGCCCGCCGAATGGTCTGCAAATGGGGAATGAGCGACAAGCTGGGGCCGCTGGCCTTCGGCAAGAGGGAGGAACACATGTTCCTAGGACGGGAAATTTCCCAGCCGAAGGACTACAGCGAGGAGACCGCCCGCATGATAGACGCCGAGGTGGAGAGAATCGTAAAAGAGGCTATGGACAAGGCAAAGGCGATTCTAGTGGAGCACAAGGAAAAGCTGGAAATGCTGGCCCACGCCCTGCTGGACAAAGAGACCCTCGGCACGGACGAGCTTCGCAAAATCGTCTTCGGCGAGGGATACAACGGCAACGGACACAAACCGGAGCCGGCTCCGGTGATGACTCCTCCTTTGACCGAAGGCACCGCCACCGCTTAAGCGACTTATTGACGCGCACGGCCCGCGGCGGGTATACTCTGTCGTGGGTTGGTGTTTGGTTTCCAACGATTTTTACGGAGATACAAAGAATTTTGAAACCTCTGCGTTGATGTCCGCCCCCGCGTTGACAACTTTAGGCGTTTCCCACACCGAAATAATTCTAACCTCCGTCTGCGCCCTTTTGCTCTGCGGCTTCCTCGCCCCGTTTTTTCACAACCGCGAAAAATTCTTCACGTCGCTCTTTTTCCCGGTCATCGCGCTAGCCTCGTTCGTCTCGTTCGCGGCGAGCTTTTTGGCGGTAGGCTCCGGTTTGACCGAAAACTACCTAATCTCGGCCGGCCTGCCCGGCCTGCCGTTCCACGTGCGACTGGATCCGCTTTCGGGATTTTTTATCACCGTCGTCTCCCTGCTCTCTTTTTTCGTCTCCATATATTCCGTCGGGTACGTTAAAACTTTCATCGGGAGACAGCCAATCTCCGTCATCGCCGTTTTCTACCCCCTGTTCATCGCCGGGATGATTATGACTCTGCTTGCGAACGACGCCTTCTTTTTCCTCATGGGGTGGGAGGTCATGGCAATTTCGTCATATTTCCTCGTCCTGTACGAGGATAGAAACCCCAAAAACCGACGCGCCGCGCTTTTGTACGTCGTTATGGCCCACGTCGGTGCGCTTTCGATACTCCTTAGCTTCGCCGTGATGGCCGGCCTCGGCGGCGTCGGACAAGAGACCTTCCAAGGATACACGTTCGACGCAATGCGCTCGGCAAGCCACACGCCGTTTTGGGCCGGGGTGGCGTTTCTGCTCGCCTTCGTCGGCTTTGGGGCAAAGGCGGGCGTGGTTCCCCTGCACGTATGGCTACCAGAGGCGCACCCCGCCGCGCCGAGCAACGTCTCGGCATTGATGAGCGGCGCAATGCTAAAAACCGCCGTGTACGGAATTTTGCGCGTCACGTTCGACATCCTGCACGTGTCCCAACTCTGGTGGGGGGAACTCGTGCTAATCGTCGGACTCCTATCCGCCATAATGGGGGTGCTTTACGCGATAGTGGAAAACGACCTTAAAAGACTGCTGGCCTATTCCTCCGTGGAGAACATCGGAATTATACTCGTCGGAATGGGGCTTGCCATGATTTTCTATTTCTTCCACATGCCGCTCCTCTCCGCGCTTGCCGTGACCGCCGCGCTCTATCACGCGTTAAACCACGCGATGTTCAAGGGGCTACTTTTCATGGGGGCCGGCTCGGTGCTACACGCGACAAACGAAAGAAACATGGAGAACATGGGCGGACTCATACACAAAATGAAGTGGACTTCCGCCATCTTTTTGGCGGGCGCGCTCTCCATCTCCGCGCTTCCGCCGTTCAACGGCTTCGTCTCGGAATGGCTCACCTTTCAGGCGTTCCTAATGTCGCCGTCGCTGACCAGCCAGCGGCTGAACCTGCTTATCCCGCTCGGGGCCGCACTGCTGGCCCTTACCGCCGTGCTTTCCGCCTCCGCCTTCGTAAAGGCGTTCGGAGTCTCGTTCCTCGGGCAGGCCAGAAGCAAACATTGCGCCGAGGCGCACGAGTCGCCTTGGTCAATGCGGATTGGGATGCTCCTCCCTGCGGTAGTCTGCCTACTGCTCGGCGTGTTTCCGTCATCCGTAATAAACTGGATGAGTTCTACCTCGTCCCTGCTCGTCGGGGAGACAATCGCAAAATCCGCCTCGGGCTTCGGGTGGGCCTGGCTCACGCCCGTCGCCGCCCAAAGGGCTTCCTACTCCGCCCCCATGCTTTTGCTCGGCATTATTTCCGTGCTTGTAATCGTGTTCATAACGCTTCACGCCAGAAAAAACGCAATCCATCGCGTCCCGCCCTGGGACTGCGGGTACGGCGGCCTAACGCCGAGGATGCAGTACAACTCCACCTCCTTCGCCATGCCGTCGCGCCTTATATTCGGGTTTTTCTTCCGCCTGAAAGAGACGGTCAAGACGGATCTCTTTCACAAACGCTCCCCCGCGTTTCCCGGAAAAATGAAATATTCCCTTCGGGTGAGGGACAGGTTTTGGGGACTTCTCTATATGCCGGTGATCGACGCCGTTTTCCGCATGGGCAAACTCACGGCAAAACTCCAGCACGGACGGATACACATCTACCTTGCCTATTCGTTCGCCACGGTAATTATTCTTCTATTGATGGTGTTATGAATATTTTGGAACAACTTCTGACCGAGGCCATGCAGATTGCGCTCACCGCGCTTGCGGCTCCGCTCTTCGTCGGTTGGGTAAGAATGCTTAAATGCTGGTCACAGGGGCGTCGCGCCCCCGGCATACTTCAGCCGTACAGAAATCTGCTGAAGCTTTTTTCCAAGGATATTCTTCTGGCCGAAAACGCCTCCTGGGTATTTAGGGCGACCCCGTACGTCGTGTTCGGCACAATCCTCATGGCGGGAAGCGTCATACCGGTAATCTCCTCCGAACTGCCGCTTTCGGCGTCGGCGGACATCATCGCGCTTGTCGCTCTTTTTGGAATCGCCAGGTTTTTCACCGCGCTGGCAGGGATGGACGTGGGCACCTCGTTCGGCGGAATGGGCTCCAGCAGGGAGATGATGATAGCCTCTCTCGCCGAGCCTGCGGTTTTGATGACCGCGTTCACCGTCTCCCTTTTCAGCCACAGCACCTCGCTCTCGGTGATAGTTAAATACGTGCAGGGACTGAGCTTTTTTCTCAGCCCCTCCATGGCGTTCGTCTTTTTCGCCTTCATCCTAATCATGCTGGCCGAAACGGGGCGCGTGCCGGTGGACAACCCCGTGACGCACCTCGAACTGACGATGATACACGAGGGGATGATTCTGGAGTACTCGGGACGGCACCTCGCCCTTATGGAATGGGCCGGGATGATGAAGCTCTTCGTTTTCTCCTCCCTTGGAATCGCGCTGTTTTCGCCGTGGGGGATTGCCTCCGACGTCGCGGGCGTGCCGTTCGCTCTCCTTTTAGTCGCGTTAAAACTTACAGCGATAGGCGTCATCGTGGTTTTGATTGAGACCGGCATGGCAAAAATGCGCATTTTCCGGGTGCCGGAATTTTTGGGGACGGCGTTTTTACTCGCGACCCTCGGCATGCTTTCCCACTTTATGTTGGAGTAATGGATGACGCACGGCATTTCGATACAGCTTAACAACTTTCTGGCGGCCTTTATCCTGCTGACCTCGTTCGCGCTTTTGGCCCAGCGGCGCATTTACGGCCTGCTGGTGATTTTCGCGTGGCAGGGATTTTTCCTCTCGCTTAGCTCCGCCATCGTCGCATACACCGCCGACATAAGGCACCTTTACGTCTCCGCCGCTCTGACCCTGTTGCTAAAGGTCATCGTGCTTCCATACATCCTGTACGCGCTCATAAACAAGCTCAACATCTTCCGCGAGGTGGAGCCGCTTGTGAACATACCGACCACAATGCTCATCGGCGTCGCACTCGTGATTTTTTCATACCATCTCACCGCGCCCGTTCGCGAGCTCTCGACGCTCTTTACGCGGACGACGCTCGCCGTCGCACTTTCCACCGTGCTTCTCGGCTTCCTCATGATGATAACCAGAAAAAAGGCGGTCACGCAGGTAATCGGCTTTCTGGCGATGGAAAACGGCCTGTTTTTCGCCGCCACGTCCGCGACCTACGGAATGCCGCTGGTGGTCGAGCTCGGCGTGGCCTTGGACATCCTCATCGCCGCGCTCATCTTCGGCATATTCATATTCCAAATCCGAACCACGTTCGACACGCTAGACCTCACCGAAATGGAAAAACTAAAGGAGGACTCCTAGCGATGCTGATAGTGTCCCTGCTCGGGGTCTCGCTGTTCTTCGCCGCCGTTCTTGCGTTCGTCGGCGACAGGCGTTTCGCGCCGGAGCTTAACGTCGTGGCCTCGCTCACGTCGTTCGTCATAAGCGTGGCGCTGGCGCTGGACGTCTATCGGGGCGGCCCCTCCGTCGTCGCGGGGGAATATTTCTTCGTGGACTCCTTCAGCGTGTACCTGGTGGTTCTCACGACTTTTGTAAGCGCCACCACCGCATACTTCAGCAAAAACTACATGAGGTTCGAGCGCGCCCACGGAAAAGTCTCGGGCGGGAAAATGCGCTTTTACCACGCCATGTACCAGCTGTTTATTTTCGCAATGTTGCTGGCGCTTTTGGCGAACAACGTCGGCATTCTTTGGATATCAATGGAGCTTGCCACGCTCGCGACGGTCCTGCTGGTTTCGCTATATAGAAACCCCTCGTCCGTCGAGGCGGCGTGGAAATATTTCATCCTTTGCGGCGTCGGCATCGCGCTCGCGCTTTTCGGCACCATCCTCCTATACTTTGCCGCGGAAAAGGTCGTCGGCCAGGGGGTGCAGGGGCTTCTTTGGACCAACCTGATAAAAATAAACGCAAAGCTGGAGCCAAGGGTGCTGGCGCTGGCGTTTATTTTTTTCATGGTCGGATACGGAACAAAGGTCGGCCTCGTCCCGCTTCACAACTGGCTCCCCGACGCGCACAGCGAAGGCCCCACCCCGGTCTCCGCCGTCCTCTCCGGCCTTTTGCTGAACATCGCGCTCTACGCCCTGATTCGATGCAAAGTTCTCGTAAACATGGCGATTGGCGGCGACTGGGCCGGAAAAATAATGATGGGCTTCGGGCTTATTTCCATGGTCATCGCGGCACTCTCCTTATACAGACAAAAGGACATCAAGCGGATGTTCGCCTACTCCTCGATAGAGCACATGGGGATATCAACGTTCGCCTTCGGACTAGGCGGGCCGATTGCCACCTTCGGCGGGCTTTTGCACATGCTGATGCACAGCCTCACAAAATCGTCCATCTTTTACACCGCCGGCCACGCCTCGCAAATTTACGGAACGCAAAGCATGGCGCATATAAGGGGGCTTATAAGGGCCAACCCCAAGGTCGGCTGGGGGCTTATGTTCGGCGTTCTGGCGATTGCCGGCGCGCCGCCGTTCGGACTTTTCGCGAGCGAATTCCTCATCATAACCGCCGCCATGAAAACTACGCCAGTGCTCATGCCGGTTATTCTTTTCGCGCTGGTAGTGGCCTTCGCCGCGCTTTTTAGAAAGGCGCAACCGATGGTGTTCGGCGACCCGACCCACAAACGAGAGGACGTCAACTTCGGCTCCCTTCCGGTGTACCTACATATGGCCCTGGTGCTCTTCCTGGGCGTGTACATACCGGTGTTTTTGCAAAATTGGTTCCTCGGCGCCGTGGAGATATTAAAATAAAATGCTGATAAAAACTCTCGTGTCGGGGCTTGGCGGACAAAACTCCGCGATGGAGCAACCATTGGCCGGCGCGCGCGCGTGCGCGGTGCCGCTTCCGGCGTTCGACGTCTCCGCAAGAATAATGAAGTCCGCCAACGCGCGGCTCTGCGCGGAATGGGCGGCCGACGAGACGCTCGGCGGGGGAGGTTACGAGGTTTGGGCGTTATATAACCTCGGCACGGAATACGTCGCCGTAGGCGCAAAAGTGGAAAGGGAAAATCCGACCTTTCCGACGCTTACCGGAGGCTACGTGCAGGCGTACCGGTTCGAGCGCAGGATTGCCAGCTTTTTTGGGATAACCCCCAAGGGGCACCCGGATCAAAGGCCGTGGATAAAGCACGAGGACTGGCCCGCCGATGCGTACCCGCTTCGGAAAAGTTTTCAAAGCTCCGAGCCACTCCCGCGCGCCGTCGGGACGTACGAGTTTGCGAGAGTGAACGGCGAGGGGGTTTTCGAGATTCCCGTCGGGCCGGTCCACGCCGGGATTATCGAGCCGGGGCATTTCCGCTTTCAGGCGGTCGGCGAAAAGGTTTTGAACATGGAGGAAAAACTCGGCTACGTCCACAAAGGAATCGAAAAGAGGTTCGAGTCGTTAGGCTGGCCCAAAATGGCACGGCTTGCCGGAAGGGTCTCCGGCGACTCCACCGTGGCCCACGCGCTCGGCTTCTG
>JACQEX010000027.1 GCA_016200345.1 Nitrospinota bacterium | reverse complement strand
GATAAAATAATACGCTACGGTAGCGGCGGGCTTTAGCCTGCCTTGCGCCCTGCGGGCGCAGAAACAGGATGAATCCCGTTGCTACCAATTCGTGTTGGCGCAAGCACCCCCTGTAAAAGATACCGGGACACTACTCTATCCCGCCGTTTTGGGGTTGAAGGGGAAGGTCTCCACGTATATGCTAGGCATGAAAAGGCCGTAATCCATATACTTTTCGGCGTTGACGTGTATAATGGCAATGCGCGGGTAATTACCGCGTACCACCCTGCCACCGAACAATGGAGCGGGGACTTAAAAAGGAGAAAATTAAAATGAAATGCCACCTTTGCGGCGCGGAGTTGCAGGCTCACAAGACCGATTTGCCTTTTAAGGTCAGCGACCATTCCATTGTCATCATTAAAGCTTTGCCCGTCCTTCAATGCGGAAATTGCCATGAATACTTAATTGAAGATTCTGCCATGCAAAAGGTTGACTGCATTTTGGAAAAGGCCGGCTCGGAGGCAGAGTTAGAGGTGGTCAACTTCGCCGCTTGACTGGTAGTTTTATTTCTTCCTGGTGATTCTTTTCGACGAATCTTTCTAACGGATGACGGAGCGGAAAACTTTTATAGCGAGGCGCAAATCCTTTTCGTCCGCATCTTTGACGAGGCGGTTGATGGCCTCCTTGATTTCTTTCGCCCCCGTTTGGTGACCATAATCAAACAACTCCCACATTTCGACGCCAAGGGCGTCGGAGATTTTACCCAGCATATCTAGGGTTGGATTTTCGGTTCCCCTTTCCATCCGGCTTAAATAACTGGCGCTTGTATCGGCAATTTCCGCCAACTCCTCTTGCGACAGCCCCCTGCGTTTCCTAAGTTCGCCAAGTCGTCGTCCGACCAACTTTTTCTTGTCCATGCCTTTACCCCCTTTTGAGACAAGTAAAAGCTCTCGTGAGCCATTAAAGAAGTATCTGGTGGGTAAGAAACTTGATATTATATCCGTATTGGGTATAGGCTTGTACCCATTGGGGCTATCAAAAATATTGGAGGAAAGATGGGAGAGGAAATAAGAACCAAGGGACAGGACGAAATGTTTTGCAGTAGCTGTGGGGCGGTAATTAAAGCCGCCGCAGAAATATGTCCCAAATGCGGTGTCCGCCAAAAAAGTGCACCGCAAGCAGAGGACGCGAGCAAGAAAGCCCTCGAACAGGCAATACTAGGTTTTTCCTATCTAGAGCCGTATTACCAGATTGAGTTTAAGAAAATATTTGAATCAAAAGGTACTTATAAGGGCAAATGGAATTGGGCCGCATTCTTTTTTGGCCCATATTGGGCGTTTTCAAAAAGATTATGGGTCAGTGGACTGATTTGGTTGGTGATCTTCTTGGTGATAGGAGCCCTTACTGCAGGTTTAGGAGCTTTCATTAGTTTATTTTATTATGGCATGTATGGCAACTCCTTGTATTACAAATCACTACAAAGTGCAGATATGCGCATTTAAAAAAATGGGTAAGGTACCTGACGAGGCGGAGGCGGCGGCCGCGCGGAACAGGGCGTCGGAGGCGGCCGCAATTGCGACGGGTGAATGGGAAATGAAGCAAGCCCTTTCTTAGTTGAAATTTTCGGTATGACCATCACGCCGCCTTCACCACTTTTTTCCCGTCCAGTGCTTGCCGCATAATTGCCCGAAGTTCCGGCAAATACTTGTGGCCGCTCACTTTCCTTAATTTCGGCTCTATTGCCATAAGCCCGGCGGTCACCCACCTCTGCCTCATGTTGCTGTTTTGCCACCTGCACACCCTGCCGGTGTATAACTCATTACTGATATGGTTATTGACTTATTTGATTTCAAACCCTACTTTGCCTAACTTAAAATACTCTAGAGTGCGGGCGTCGAGTAAGGCGAGGATTCTGTCCGCCGTGGTTTGTCAGCGGGTATCCGGGCTTTTTTATAAGTCGTTCGGGTTTATTCCAAAACGTCTCAATGCCGCCCTTATTGTCCCGACACCAAGCGTTGTTCCGCTTCCATGATGCTTGATTGGATATTGCGGGCCTTTATTTGAACCGGGATGTTCCGGGCGAATAAGTATGCGCTCAGACCCTTTCCCGCCTTTGGCGCGTTCCTCAACGCCATGCTTGGCAAGTCTTCTTAAAAACTCATTATATTTTAACGGGCCTAGGCCGGACATAAGGCTTCATTCGTTATTAGCGACGAAGGGACGAACCTACCGCTACCGGCAAAGACGGAATGAATTTTTACCTTGCGTTCATGGATTTCCTTGCATTTCCAAAATTCGGCCCAAACTTCCGGGGGTGCCGGATGATAAAGGTTGTCGAGATTGTCATTGCTAAATGCATAGTCAACCTGCGCCATGATAAGTTGGCTCATGTCCTTTTTTACTTCGCTAAGATTTTTTGACTCGACCACAATATCAAGTTCCAGACAATGCCCCGTCCAAACATTATCCGTTTTCTTAAAAAAAACATTGAACGTCAAATTATTTGCCATATTCAAACAACTCCTTTGGTCGTGGGTGATTATTCACATAACAAAAAGCTAGTAGCATCTCGGACATTTATACCATTTTCTACCGGCCTTGTCCAAACGGTACCGGCCATTTTTTACTTGTTCCAATTACTTGCCGTCGTCTAAAAAAGGGGTCAAAAAGGGGTCATCAAAAAGGGGGTCAGGCGTGCGTTAATGAGTTATTCTGCATTCTGTAAAGGGGCCGGGCTTGCCTATTTGACTTATTTGATTTCAAACCCTACTTTGCCTGAAGCGCGGTACGGCGGAGAGGTTTTATCGCCCTTATGGCCTTGCCGCTTTTCTCTTTAGCGCACTCAATCTCATAATGGCTTTGAAGGTTCATCCAGAAGCCCGGCGTGTTGTGGAAATATCGCGCCAATCTCAAGGCGGAGGCGACAGTTATAACGCGCCTTGCCTGCAAAATGTCGTTAATCCTGTTCGGCGGTACGTCAATGGCTCTTGCAAGTCCGTTTTGGGTTATCCCCAACGGCGCCATAAATTCTTCCTTCAAAATCCTTCCCGGTGAAACCGGCGGGAAAATCGTCTTTGCCATCTCGCTCTTATTCTCCCTTAAGCCAGTCGGAAAGCCTGTTTTTGATAAAAGTTATTCGCTCCTTGCCGACACCGCCCATTAAACCGAGAAGGCTATCTACATTCACAACGGCAAGGCGGCTGATTCTAATCACGCTGGATTTTTTAGACCTGTTTGTTTAAAGTCGGAATCATTGTCGTAAACAACTACGTCATAATTGGGAATTTCTTGCGACAATCTTGACGAAATCATACAGATTAGCCAGTCGTCGTAAGGGCCGGGCAATTTCCTAAGAAAAAGAGCCGGTCTAAGTTTGCCGAGAGTTTGGTCAGTTTGAGGGAATTTAAAAAGGGCTGTCCGCCCTTCTTGAATCATTAGAAACGTTCCTGCAAATCATCAACCGTATAGGGCGAAGGTTCGTCTTCCATGCCTCTCATTGCGGAAGACAGGGAGAATGCAGACCAGTCCGCATCTTCCCCACTCTTTTTATTTTTCAATTCAAGGTATTCGACAAAATCTAAGACCTCGACCTTAAGCGGTTCGGGTAAAGATTGTACGTGTTGAATTATCTCATCCGTCAAAGTCATTTTATTCGATTCCATACTTGACCCTGATATTACCACTAACCGCCGTAGATTTCGCGACTTCCAGCCAAAAAAAAGATTATACATAGCGGAAGGGAGGATTTTTTCAACCTTGGCGCCCCCTTTAATGTAAAATAGGAAGAATGCTTAAAGATTGCCAAAAACTTATTCTCGCGCCGCTGGCGGGATACACCGACTATCCGTTCCGTTTATTGGCGCGCGAAAACGGGGCCGACGAGGTCGTAACCGAACTCGTAAGCGCAAACGCCATAGTGCGAAACAACAAAAAAACGCTTCAAATAATGCGCCTTTACGAGAACGAAAGGCCCGCCTCCATCCAAATATTCGGCTCCGACCCGGTGGTCATGGGCGAGGCCGCTGTCATCGCCGAGCAATACTCCCCCCTCTTTATAGACATCAACATGGGGTGTCCCGTTAGGAAAGTAAGATCAAACGGCGCCGGTTCCGCCCTTTTGGACAGGCCCGACATCGCCGGGAAAATAGTGAAAAGCGTTGTGGACTCCGTAAAAAAAACGCCGGTGAGCGTAAAAATCAGGACCGGAAAAAGTAGTGAAAACAAATCCGGCCTCGTCGTCGCGCTCCTTGCGGAGGAATTCGGGGCGACCAGGATTACCGTCCACGCCCGCACGGTGTTGGACGGATTCAACGGGCCGGTTGACTACGATTTTGTGGCCGACTTAAAAAAGAAGGTCAAGGTCGAGGTAATCGGCAACGGCGGGATAACCTCGTTGGAGCAGGCGCGAACCTGGCTTGAGACCGGGTGCGACGGACTGATGATTGGGAGGGGCGCGGTTGGCAGACCCTCCATCTTCCACGCAATCCGGGCCGGAATGGAGACCTTTCCGCCGGAAAAGGTGGAGACGGTTATAAGGCACATTGACCTAGTGGAGCAACACCTCGGCCAAAAGGGGATGGGGCCGATGCGCGCGCACCTCGTCTACTACTCCAAGGGGTTTGGCAACGCAAAAAGTTTCCGCCGGGAAGTGCTGGCCGCCCGCTCGTTCGCGGAATGGAGGACGGTCGTCACGGAATACATGGAAGTTAATGCGGAGAATTATGCCGCTGGCGCGTTGGAAGGCGATTTTCCGAGTGAAATGGATAGGATGGAAGTGGCAAATGGCTGAAAAGGCCAACCAGTATATTTTTAGGGAATACGACATCCGCGGCGAGGTCGAGAAAGACCTCACGCCCGGCGTGGTCGAAAATCTTGGCCGAGCGTTCGGCTCGCGCGTTGCTCGGTCGGGCGGCAAAAAAGTTTCCATCGGCAGGGACGTGCGTCTTTCGAGCGACGCCCTTTTTTCCCATCTAAGCAAGGGGATTTGTTCGACCGGGTGCGACGTTATTGACGTAGGCGCGGTTCCGACGCCGGTTCTTTATTATTCGCAATTCCTTCTTGGCGTTGATTCGGCGATTATGATAACCGGAAGCCACAATCCGCCCGAGTTCAACGGCTTTAAACTGCTGATGAACAAAGAGGGGGTTTGGGGGCGCGAGATACAGCTATTGGCGAAGGAGATGGAGGCCGCCGATTTCGCAAAGGGGAACGGCTCCATTTCCAAGGCGGACGTCACAAACCCGTACATAGAAATGGTGCAGGGAAAGATAAAACTTTCACGCAAAATAAAAATGGTCATAGACTCCGGCAACGGATGCGGCGGCCTTGTGGCCCCCCGGCTTTTTAAGGAGATGGGTTGCGATGTCGTGGAGCTTTTTAGCGAGCCGAACGGGCTGTTTCCCAACCACCATCCCGACCCGACGGTTCTTAAAAACATGACGGCCCTTCGCGCCGAGGTGGTCGCCAAAAAGGCCGAGATAGGAATTGGGTACGACGGCGACGCCGATAGAATCGGAATCGTTGACGAACTGGGAAACCTCCTTTACGGCGACCAGGCCCTTATGATTTTTGCAAAGGACATGCTGGGGAGGCGGAAAGGCTCCAAGGTCATCTTCGACGTGAAGTGCACGAGCAACCTTCCGGACTACGTGAAAAAATTCGGCGGCGTGCCGATTATGTCCGCCACCGGCCATTCTATAATAAAAAACAGGATGCACGAGGAGCGCGCCGAGCTTGCCGGCGAGATGAGCGCGCACATTTTTTTCGCCGAGGATTATTTCGGGTACGACGACGCCATTTTTGCCACCGCGAGAATGTTGAAGATTTTGGACGACGCCCGCGTCCCGGTGAGCCAGTTTTTGTCGGACGTTCCGCATATGTTTAGCACTCCGGAGATAAGGGTGGACTGTCCGGACGACAAAAAATTCGGAATCGTTACGGAGCTTGTGGAATATTACCGGGGCAAGTACGAGGTCATGGACATGGACGGCGTGCGCGTTGATTTTGGCGGCGGCTGGGGGCTTATCAGGGCATCCAACACCCAGCCGGTTTTGGTGTTGCGTTTCGAGGCGAAAAAATCCGACGATTTGGAGCGGTACAAACGGGAGGTGCATGAAAAGCTTAGGACGTTCGGGCCGCTATCCGCGCTCGCCCCGTTTTGATTCAAGGGAGAAAAAGGCCCTGAAAAACCGACTATGACCGAATTTGCCTACGGGTCCGACGAAAAATTTTTTAAGGTCATCCGACCAAGGGTCTTCTTTCTGACGGCGGCGGTGCTTTTGATGACGCTGGCGCTGTTGATTCGCCTTTGGTATCTGGAGGTCATTGACGTTCAAAACCTCAAGGCGCTCGCCGAGAGCAACAGGCTTCGCCAGGTACAGCTTCCCAACTATCGAGGCACGGTATACGACCGCAACGGGGCTGAACTGGCCAGCTCGCGCGGCTCCTTCAACGTGGTCGTGATTCGCGAGGACATGCCGGACTACGACGCGGTTTTCGACAAACTCGGGGAGATAATTTCCTTCAACAAGGAGGAGGCGGTGAGGAGCATGATGGCCCAGCCCGAGTTTCAGCCATTCGTTGTGGCGCACGACGTAAGCAGGGACGTGGCGGCGCGGGTGGAGGAAAATCGTTACGACCTTCCGGGCGTCTCGCTTGCCATCGCCCCGGTGAGGTATTACAAGTACGACAGCTTTGCGTCCCACATGATCGGCTACCTTGGCGAGATATCCAAGGACCAGGTCGGCAAGGGATTTTTCTCGGACTACCGCAAGGGGGACGTGATAGGAAAATACGGCATCGAGAAAAGCTTCGAGCAGATACTAAAGGGGGTTCGCGGGGCCAACGTGATGGAGGTGGACGCCGCAGGAAGGGAGTTGCAGATGATTCAGCAGATACCGCCCGGCGCCGGAAGGGACGTGTATCTCTCGCTCGATTTCAAGGCGCAACAGGCCGCCGAAAAGGCGATGGAGGGAAAGAAGGGGGCGGTGGTCGCGCTTAAGCCGACCACCGGCGAGATACTCGCCATGGTCAGTCAGCCTGCCTTCAACCCGAACGAGTTCGCCAACGGCGTGGAATCGCAATATTGGAGCCAGCTGGTTTCGAACCCGTATTTCCCGCTTAACAACCGCGCCATCCAGGGCGTTTACGCGCCCGGCTCCACGTTTAAAATAATCATGGCCGCCGCCGGTCTTAAGGAGGGCGTGATAGACGAAAACACCACCTTTACCTGTCCCGGTTTTTACACGCTGGGTCGGAAGGTGTACCATTGTTGGAAGGAAAAAGGGCACGGCAAGATGAACCTTCTGCACGCGCTTGAACAGTCTTGCGACGTGTTTTTTTACCACGTCGGCATGAAGCTTGGCGTGGACAAAATTTACGACATGGCGGTGACCTTCGGCCTTAACAACAAAACCGGCATTGGGTTGGAGGACGAAAAAAGGGGGCTTATTCCCAGTTCCGCGTGGAAGCTTAAATACCGGCACAAGCCTTGGGGAGCCGGCGAGACGCTTTCGTCCGCAATCGGCCAGGGGTTTAACAGCGTCACGCCGCTACAGATGGCGAGGGTCATTTCCGCCATCGCAAACGACGGGTGGTTGCCGACCGCGAGGCTGACAAGGCTGAACGAAAAGGACGCCGCCGACCCGGAGGGGCTCGGAAGCAGGAACATAGGCCTTCAAAAAAAATATCTGGACCAAATAAGGGCCGGCCTTTATTTGGTGGTCAACTCCCCGCAGGGAACCGCCACGCACGCGCGGATACCGGGCATTGACGTGGCGGGGAAAACAGGGACGTCGCAGGTGGTGGTTTTGAAGGAGGGGGACAAAAAACGCAAACTTGAGTCCATAGAGGAAAAATACAGGGATCACGCGTGGTTTGTGGCGTACGCGCCGGTGGAAAACCCGAAGATTGCGCTGGCCGTGCTTGTGGAACACGGAGGCCACGGCGGGTCGGCGGCGGCGCCGATTGCCCGCGAGGTCATAGCCGCTTATCTTTCGGACATGGTGAAAAAGCCGTCCGCTCCCGCGCCAAAACCTCCTGCGGCTGTTCCCGTCGTCGGCGAGCAAAAAATAAACGCACCGGAGATACCAAATGCCAGATAGAAGAGCGGTAGGTGAACAATGGCTGGCCCTTTTCGACTGGCCCCTTCTCTTTACGACGCTGACGCTGGCCCTGCTTGGGGTGGTGGTGATTTACAGCGCAACCTTCGCAAACGAGGGGGATACCATGCGCGGGCTTTATTTCAAGCAGTTGGAATGGAATTTTTACGGGTTGGTGGTACTGTCAATAATGTCGTTTGTAGACTACAGGGTGGTTGAGAGACCGGCCTATGTGATTTATGTCGTGACAATAATTCTTCTCATCGCCGTGCTTGTCGCCGGGAAGGTGATATCCGGCTCCAAGCGATGGCTTTTGGTCGGCGGCATCAATTTCCAGCCGTCCGAGATGATGAAACTTGTTCTTATAATAACGTTGACGAAACATTTTGGCTCGGTAAGGGACTCCGCCGGGGAGGTCGGATTTCAACGGCTCGTCATTCCGGGCCTTCTTACGTTGGTACCCGCCGTGCTGATAGCAAAACAGCCGGATTTGGGGACCGCCGTTGTGCTTGTGGCGATATTTTTTGCGATGGCGTTCGTGAATGGCATAAAAACCAAAACCCTTCTGGCAATCATGGTCGGGGCCTTGGTGCTCGTGCCGGTGATGTGGACGCACATGAAGGAGTACCAAAAAAACCGCGTGCTCGCGCTGGTGAACCCCTCGGTGGATCCGCTGGGTACCGGGTACCACACCATCCAGTCAAAAATCGCCATCGGAAGCGGCGGCCTTATGGGCAAGGGGCTTTTCGAGGGGACGCAAAGCAAACTTAACTTCCTGCCGGAGAAGCACACGGACTTTATTTTCGCCGTGTTCGCGGAGGAGGTCGGGTTCGTGGGAGTGTTTCTTCTTCTCCTGCTCTACCTCGGGCTGGTTTTGCGGATGATGGACCTCGTTCTCAAGGCCAAGGACAGAACCGGCGCGCTGATGGCCGCCGGCGTCTCGGCAATGTTCGGCTTCCATTTTTTATACAACATAAGCATGACCATCGGGCTTACGCCCATAGTGGGAATACCCCTCCCGCTTTTAAGCTACGGCGGATCGTCGTTGCTGACGAACTACGCCGCGATAGGGCTTTTAATATCCATACGCATGAGGAGATTCCGACATGACTGAGCACCCGTACGCGGCGATTTTGGACTCGGTTAGAAATCCGTCGCAATACGTGGGGAACGAAAAGCATTCCGCGGTCAAAAGTCGCGGGGACGTCTCGTGCCGAATCGCGCTTTGCTTTCCGGAGCTGTACGGAATCGGGATGTCGCACCTCGGCCTTAAAATCCTTTATTCCTTGTTAAACAAAACTCCGGACTTCTGGGCCGAGCGATTTTTTGCGCCGGAGCCTGACATGGAGGCCGCGCTTAGAAAAACCGGGGAGAAACTGCGGAGCCTCGAGTCGCACGACCCGTTGGGCGATTTCGACATAGTCGGTTTTAGCGTCTCGACCGAGTTGTGCTTCACCGAGATTTTAGCGATGCTCAACCTTGGCGGTGTTCCGCTAAAAAGGACGGAGCGCGGCGACAAGGATCCGCTTGTGATAGGCGGGGGGGCGTCCGTTTTCAACCCGGAGCCAATCGCGGAGTTTTTCGACCTCTTTGTGCTCGGCGACGCCGAGGAGGTGTTGCCCATGCTGGCGCGGAAAACGGCCGACTGGAAAAAAAGCGGCGCCTCCAAGGAGACGCTTCTTAAGGAACTTTCGCAGATAACCGGCGTATGCGTACCGTCTTTTTTTCAACCGGAGTACGACGGCCCGAAAATATCAAAAATAAACCCCGTGTCGCCGGACGTGAAAAAACCAAAACGCGCCATTTTGGACGATTTGGGGAAAAGCCCGTTTCCGTTCGACATGGTGATTCCCTACGGCCAGCCGGTCTTCGACCGCCTTTCGGTGGAGATAGACCGGGGTTGCACCGGCGGATGCAGGTTTTGCCAGGCCGGGATGACGTACCGCCCGGTGCGGGAGCGAAAAGCGGAGGACGTCGCCTCCATCATTTCGCGCGGCGTGGGGGAAACCGGGTTCGACGACGTTACGCTCGCCTCGCTTTCAAGCGGCGACTACGGCTCCATAGAGCAGTTGGTGACGAGGGTGATGAACGACTCGGAGAAGGACATGGTCTCCGTCTCGCTCCCCTCGCTTAGGTCTGGCACGCTCACCGAGGAGCTTATCAGGCAGGTGAGCCGGGTGCGGCAGACCGGGTTCACAATCACCGCCGAGGCCGGCTCGCAAAGGCTTCGGAACGTGATAAACAAAAAAATTTCCGACGAGGAAATAATAGAGACCGCCCTCCGAGTACTTGCCGGGGGGTGGCGGATATTAAAATTGTATTTCATGATCGGCCTTCCGACCGAGACGGCGGAGGACGTGGACGGCATTTTGGAGCTTGTGCGCAAGATTAGCCAGCTAAGGGAGGACGGCCATAAATTCCAGACCATCAACGTCGGCATGTCCCAGTTCGTGCCAAAGGCGCACACCCCGTTTCAATGGGCGCCGATGGAAAGCATGGAGTCGCTCCTTTCCAAGAAAAAATATCTCTCGGAAAATTTCAGGCGGATAAGGGGCGCCAAGATGAAGGGGCACGAGGTCGAGATGTCGTACATCGAGGGGGTTTTCTCGCGCGGCGACAGAAGGCTCTCCGAGGTCGTGCTGTCGGCGTATAAAAAAGGGTGCAGGCTCGACGGATGGGGCGAATATTTTCGCCTTGATTTGTGGCGGGAGGCGTTCGCGGAATGCGGGCTGAACCCGGACGAATTTGCGCTAAGGGAAAGGGACGCGGCTGAAACGCTACCGTGGGATTATTTCGACGTGGGCGTTTCCAAAAAATATCTTCTGCGGGATTTGAGGGAGGCGAGGAACGGGGTCGTCACCGCCGACTGCCGGCACGGCGAATGCCTTGGTTGCGGCCTTCCCGCCAACGACAACGTGATTCAAAAACCGCCGGAGCCGTCCGCCACCGTGGAGCGCGAAAAGCGCGACGAGAAGAGGGAAATTTTCCGGTACCGCGTGAGGTTTCGCAAGGAGGGGACGGCGCGTTATTTGTCGCATCTGGACATGGTGACCGGTTTTTCCCGCGCCATAAGAAGGGCCGCGCTTCCGGTCGCCTATTCCGAGGGGTTTCACCCGCACCAGAGGCTGTCGTTTGGAAACGCACTGCCGGTGGGCGTGGCGAGCCTCTGCGAGACGCTTGACGTGGAGATGGCAAAAAAAACCGAGCCGACGGAAATTATGGACGCGCTGAACAAGGAGTTGGAGGAGGGGCTGGTGGTGGACGGCGTAGATTTCATGGTTCCCCCCTACCGCTCGATTCAGTCCACGACCTCGGCGACCCTCTGGGAGTTTGTTGACCGCGGCGAGAACCAGCCCTCGATATTCGAGATTCGGAATTTGCTTGAAGCGATGGACGGCGTAAAAACACACGAGATAATCACGGTGGACGGCGTGAGCAGTCTGACGGTGGAGACCAAACACGAGGGAATTTTGGGCAAGCTTAGAAAACAGTCCCCGACCTTCGCCCTCTCCCTCAACCGCAAACTTGTGAAACGCGCCCTGGTTCCCGTATAATTTTGAATTAATATTGACAAATATGTCAATTTGACGTAGTTTGAGGATGGATGGATCGGCCTGAGTATCTGCTTAAGTTGACAATCAACGAAAGGAGAATTATCCGCGTTGTCATTGACCAGCATTACAAGGGAAAACATCCTTATTTGGATGACCAAATGATTTTGGAAATGCTCAAGGGGCTGGACGGACAAAATTTTCCGTTTGAGGAAATACACGGTGATTTTAGCTATTTTAAGGCGGAGCCGGTTTTTTTTGACGGGAAACCCTATCGGCTGATACTCCTATTGAGCGAAACGGATAATTTTTTAGGCGTTGTTAATGCTTTTCGCGTACCGAGGAGGAAAATATGAAAAAGACTAGAAATTTTCCCGGTGAAAGGGAATTGGCTGGGGTTAGAGAGAGGCTATCAAAGGGAACGGCGGCGAAACCTCTGCCCAACAAGGCAGACGCAGTTGAGAAGCTTAAGCATTCCTTGTGCGCGGAATTTGTGAAATACAAGAACCGAAAAAAAATGACGCAAAAGCGTCTGGCAAAAGAACTGAAAATTGACGAGGCCCTTGTGAGCAAAATTATCAATTACTCCTACGACGAATTCACAGTGGACAGGCTTGTGAAGTACCTTTCCACCATTTACCCGAGGATAAACGTCAGCCTCCTTGTGGCATGACACAAAAAATTTGCAAAGACAACGTGATTGCGTTACGTTATCCCATATGAGTCCCTCGGTTTTCAGGGAGAAAGGTTATAGGTTTTATTTCCTCTCGAACGAGGAAACCAAAATGCATGTCCACGTGACCAGTGAATATGGAGAGGCCAAATTTTGGATTTTGCCGATGGTGTCGCTTGCCGAAAGCCACGGACCAAACCCACATAGGCTTTTGGAAATACAAAAAATCGTAGAGGTACGGAAAAATGAAATTGTCAAAGCGTGGCAAGAACATTTCGGCCAGTATTGAGAACGTAACAACCTCCGGAATATGGCTGTATGTCGGCGGTAAGGAATATTTTTTAAGTTATGAAAACTACCCGTTTTTCCAAGACCAAATTCTAAGGGACATTCAGGAGGTCAGTCTTCTACACGGCAGGCACCTTTATTGGCCAAAATTGGACGTTGATTTGGAATTGGACAACCTTGAAAACCCGGAAAAATACCCCTTAAAATCCAAAATCACGGGGAGCAGGGTGCCGGCCAAATCTGCAAGACGCGCATCCTCCGGCAAACGATAGCAAAATAACCCTTTGTTCATTTTTAGGCAGAGTCATTTTGCAGGGGTGATTTTCGTGATGACCCAGTGGTTTTTGTGTTGCTCGTAAAAATCAAAGTCTACCTTTTGACCGGCGGATAAATTCTCCAGAAAGAGTTTGTTTTGGACGTCGAAATCCATCTTCATCCGAGGCCACTTCAGGCTTGGAACCGCCTCCATGTCGAGGTTCACCTTCCCGCCTTGTAAGTCCACTTTTACCACGACCGCTTTGCTTTTCAGAACCTCCCCCGCATGGGAATCCGTGAAAAGCGGCAAAAGCACCAAGAACAAAAATAAAAATAGCGCGCGAATCTTCATACAGGAACCCTCCATAGTTGAGTCAGATTATACATGGTTTTCCGACCAATTAAGATGTTATTGTTCCCAGTTTGGAGTGATCGAAGAATTGCGGTAAGGGTGCTTTTCCCCTGCGTATTGTATCCAAATATGATGGTTTCATTTGAAAACTCACACCCCCCAGCGGTGCAATCCACGAACCTTCCAATATTCTGAATCTTTTGTATTCTTTTTAGCATGGCATCAACTATTACGCATTAAACCTGTAATTGTCGAACTAATAGTTATTCTTTCCGTTGGCACTATCAAATAACGCCACGGTTTAACTATGCCAAACTGCCCCACGTTCTTAGTTGCCAGTTCGCAGTATTTCTCGGCGGTCTTCTTCTTGGCTTGCACATGGAATGACTCGATTTCCTCGCGTGGCTTAACCTCTACCATAACAATTTCATTTGCCAATTCGACCACAAAATCAGGCTCATAATTATGATCGCTATCGCCGGATTCATCGCGCCAATGCAACCCTTCAAATTGTTTTGGCGCTGGGCGAAGCCAGTCTTCCACCGCAGTGTCTTTTTCTAATAAATACGCAAAGCGTCCTTCATCGGAAGAGTCGAAGCGGTACATGGTGTGGCAAGCCTTGCGGAACCCGGTATAAATCTTGTCTTTGTGAAAACGATCCAGTTGAGATTCCAGCGTAACCGGTTTTTCGTCAATGCTCTTGGAAATGTTGAATTGCTCCAAGGTCGTTTTTGGCTTGCCGATGCTCGGTTCGACATAGCCTTCCTTGACGTATTCCTTGTGCTCCATAATCTGGTCGTATATTTCTTTGGCGATCTGCCGGAAATTGTTTTCAACCACCATTTTGACCGCATTATCATCGCGCACAAACGTTCTATAAAAGGCCACGGTCTGCTTTGATAGCTTCAGCAATAACGGTTTCTGCTCTTCATCTTCATAATCGACAAGCGGAAAATCAATTAGGGCGGATATAAGGGTATTTTCAGGGCTTTGCGCTCTTCCTTCGCCCAAGCTGGAAACATGGGTAAGCTCGGTTTCACGCGCCCCCTGATGCATGTTGCCAAACAAATCCTTTTCCTCGCTTCCCTGAAGGCGCTCCTCCAGAATGGAGGCATCGGTTGCAAACCGGCTAAGTCTCTTTGTATTCAGATCAAAATGCTTTATAAGCAATTCCTCAAAATGCGGAATAAGCCGCATTCGCGGGATCGGAATATTTCGGACTTCAATTGCCTGCGCGGAGATGCGGCTGATTTCTTCCAGTTCCTTTCTTGCCGGTTCACTAAACGGTTTGAAAAGCGTTCCCTCAGCGAATGGTACTTCTTCAGCCGGTGCGCCAGTGTGCTTGGCAAGTGCGGCGACATACTCATCGGCCTTATGCTGAATCGTTGCCTGCCGGACATCCTCCGGGCCATCGGCTGAAATTACCGCGCCAACCTCCTTGGTTGCCTGCTCTTTTATCTCCTGCATAATGGCCGGACTGGCTTTGATCTGCTCCTCAATGGTGGCGATAAATACCGGCTTCACCTCAATCACTTCCTTCACCACTTTGGAAGCAGCGGTGGAAATGCTTTCAACGTTTGTGGGCTGGATGAGGTTTGAATGCCGTGCCGCTTCCACCACTTTGGCATAGTTTTCGTGGGCGACGATCATTACGCGGTCAATGTTTTTATTCCCCGTCCGTTCACCGTATGGCAAGCGAAGACCGCGACCGATTGTTTGCTCTGTCAATATTTCGGAAGCGGAAGAGCGTATCGGGGCAATGGTGTAAATATTGGCTACGTCCCAGCCTTCTTTCAGCATATTCACATGAATGACAATTTCCACAATGTTGTCGGGGTGCTCAAGGGAGATCAGCTTTTCAACGGTTTCATCCGCTTCGTCCCCGCGTGTTTTGGTGTGAACTTCGATCACTTTGCCTTTGTACGCTCCGGCGCGGAAATTGTCGCTATCGATTAACGCACGAAGTGCGCTGGCATGGGCGGTGTCTTTTGCCACCACCAGCATGACCGGTTTTATCTCCGGCTTGTTTTCCTCCATAGCGTATTCTTTTAGCGATACTTTGGCGCGTTCATGGAAAAAGGCGGCAAGTTGCAGTTTCCGGGCATCGGTTTCGATGGATTCCGATTCCCATTGGCCAAAGTCAACGTCCGCTTCCGTGCCCACCCAAGGGTCTTTTACATAACCGTCACGAATGGCGTCGCCCAGGTTATAGGTGCAAAAGATGTTCCTTTTGACTTCGGGCTTCTTATCGCGGCCTCTACCAATCATGTTCCCGGTGAACGGCGTGGCGGTAAATTCCAGTCCCATCAGAGGGTTAATGCGGTCAAGCGATCCCATGGCGGCATCGGCATGATAGTGGTGCGATTCGTCCAGAAGCACCACCAGATCGTCCAGCGAGTTTAAATATTCAAAATACGATTCCCCAAGCGTTTCGCTGAATTTGGTAATTCCCTTTTCTTGCTCAATATCTTTTTGGGCGAACTGCTGTACGTTGAAAATGTTTATTTGAATCTTATTGCCGAACAAGTCGGCGGTGGCATAATTCTGCTGGCTGTTATCCTTGGTTATGATGCGGGTGGTATTGATGTTTATCTCTTCAATTCCCCGAAACACATATTTGGGATTACTGGCTTTGCTGAAATCATCCACGAGTTTCCGGTAAATGGTATTGCCCGGTGCAACAATCAGGAAATGTTGAACACCATGCACAAGGTACAGATACGCCACAAACGCGCCCATCAGCCGCGTTTTACCCACCCCGGTGGCAAGGGCGAACGTGTAGGCCGGAAAGGTGCGCTCAAAAGCCTGAAATTGCCTCAGCTCTGGAACTGTTTGCGCGTATTCTCTTGTGGCTGTTTCAACACCGCCCACACTGCCTCGATTTTCACGTTTAATACGCGCCAATGCTTTTTTACCCGCCTCCGATTCCAGATAGTCTGCAAAAAGCACAAGGCTCTTGGCCTGCGGGGTTCGCAAGCTCATGGTGTTGCCAATGTACTGTAGGGCGTGTTCCTTGTTCATATTAGTCTTGGTCATCGGCACATTCTTCTTCAATCTCTTCGATGGCGCGTTCTTTGATGGGTAGCAGGTATTCTTTTTTGCCGTATTGGCAAGCTTTCAAAACGGACTGCGGAATTTTCTTGATAGTGATTCTGGCATCAACCTTCTCGCAACCGTGTTCATATTTCTTTGGGCAAATAAGCAGGGTTTCGTTGGCTTTGAGATGGCTGGCGATCTGCCGGGTCATGGCAACCGAAAGCATCTGGGTGGTAACGTAAATGCTGTTTTTTCCTTGCCCCTTGCCGTGCTTCCAGTAATCGGTTTGGCTGGGCGCGAAAATATAGTTGGTGAGTTTGCACATAGCCCTGATGAGCTTGGTGTCATTGTAGTAGCTGTCAATCACCGGATTCCCGAACTCGTCGATGGCAATGAAACTCGGTGCGAGTTCAAAGAACCTAAACCCGCCTCCGCCTTTCCACTCCACTGCTTTGCTAATTCCGCCTTGGTCGGTTCCATCCACAACGGAAACAAGACGTTTATGGACATGAGTGTAAGCGTGCTCGCCCATTTCAATTCCGATGAACTTTCGCCCCATTTTATGAGCCACGGCGGCGGTCGTGCCTGAACCAAGGAAGGAGTCTAGAACTAAGTCATCCCCTGTGGTCGATATTTGTAAAATGCGCTCAATAAGCCTTTCCGGTTTTGGAGTAGAAAAAACGTCTTTGTCATTAAAGTTCTTAACTTCTTTTTTTGCCTCTTGATTGTCGCCAACTTCGTCCTTGAACCAGATCGTTGTTGACACTAGTCCGTCTTGAACATCTGTAAGAAATCTTTTGAACCGTGGGACATTATTTCCACCCTCACCGAACCAAATGCGATTATCTTTAATCAATTCTTGAAACTTATCTTTTGAAAACCTCCAGCTTGTTCCAGCAGGAGGCAATATTCTCCTTCCGCTTGGAGTGGTAATTTCGTAGTACGTTTTTTCGCTCGGTGTCTTTGCATGACATGGACCAGAAGCCCATACTCCTCTTGAGTCCTTGTCTGGGTTGCTATAGCCTTTTGAGTCATCTTCTGTCCTTGGCAAAAGATTACGTTTCCAGTTTTCCTTGTCTTTTGCGTAAATTATTATGTGGTCGTGGTTATCCGAAAGCCATCGCGCATCATTGCTTCGAGTATGTTTTTTATGCCAAATAACGTTAGCCACAAAATTTGGTCGTCCAAATATCTCGTCGCATAAAACCTTTAAGTAGTGCGCTTCGTTATCATCAAGGTTTATCCAAATGCTTCCCTGTTCCGGATCTAAAAGCATTTTCAAAAGCTCCAACCTCGGCTTCATAAGCGAAAGCCAAGTGGAGTGCTCCACGCTGTCATCGTAATGCTCGAACGCGCTACCCGTGTTGTATGGGGGATCAATGTAAATGCACTTCACCTTGCCCTCGTATTCGGGTAAAAGGGCTTTAAGTGCCAACAGATTGTCTCCATGAATAATCATGTTTTCAGTTTTCTTGTCGCCATGCGACAAGTCCGTGCGCTCTTCCAAAATGCGCGGCTCGATATTCGCAATATCATATTCCGGATTGTGCTTGCCAATCCAAGTGAGTTCGAGTTTTTGCTTTTTGGCGATCATATATTATTTCAGTTTCTTTTTATCTTCCGGATTCTTTAAATAGTTTTTCTTTGTCACCACCGACCGGCCAAGCCGCGCTTCCAGCTTCTGCCGCGCGCCACCGGCAATATCGCCGCCCGCTTTCGCATCGCTTCGCAGTTTCACCACGCCGTTTGAATTTTCAGTGCGATGGATTTCCGTCGTGGCGCGTTCGCCAAGCATGTTGAAAATCAATTCAAAGTCATCCATGTGATCGCGCAAGTTCTCCCGTTGGAGACCTTTGAGCTTTTTATATTCACTCGGCGTAACGCCAAAAGTCGCTTTGGAAATTTCAGCCGTCAAAATCTCATATTCCCGATGTTCCCTTGCTCCCCGGTTTTTCCATTCATCGGTCAGTTCCTCGCGGATGGCAATGCCGCGCATACGCTTTTCTATCCAGTCCTCGCTGTAACCCTTGAGCTTGTAGAGTATGCGGGTTCTCTTGGTGGCTAATTCCGGGTTTTCTATCTCCTGCACCCGTTCATAGCCAACTTTTGCCAGCCACCGCTTGAAAGGCTCCGCTTTGGGAGACGGGATGGACTGGATGATGCGAAAAACGCCCTCTGTGTCGGCACAGTCGGTTTTGTATTCCTTACCATCTGTTGACTCTAATTTCAGTTGTTTACAAATTGTAGACAACTGAAGTCCGCTTTCATCTTTTACCCTAGCCTTCATTGCGCTCCAGTAAACGCTAGGTTTATTGCTATCAGTAAGGGCTTCTACAACATCCACGACCGAAAACCACCATTCTCCCCGATAGAGAGTTTTTCGGATTTGTTTCCCCTTGAAAAGGGAGATTTTTGTACTTGCCTCGCTATTGTTATTTTCTTTGTTCATATGCCACGAATTATACTACCCTGAATCGTATGGTGAACAGCGGCGTTAAGGATGACTTCTGTTTTAATTGCGCCTCCACTTTCCCTATCAAGTCCTCTTTCTTTTGATCCACCTCGTCTTGGGCGTTATAAAGCTCTTTCCGCATCTCGTTTCTTTTCTTTTCCTTCTCTTTAATTTCCCGCTGAATTTTTAGCTTCTCTTCAAGAAGAACGATCTTTTTGGCATTGGTCTTGGCGGTTTTAATATCAATGTCCAGTTTTTTAAGTTCGATTTCCAACGCCTTCTTCCGGTCTTCCGCCCACTTATCCAGCTTGTCCACTTCGCTATCAAAAAACTCGCTGTTACGCTCGGCGATCCGGCTGGAAGTAAGCTGAACAAGCTCCGCTTCCGCCACCTCCAGCTTTGCTTTTTCGCCCGAAGTGATAATCGCTTGATCGATTTTTCCGGAAAGGGCAAAGAACTTCTTGGCTATCTCAGGTTCTATCGACTCGTTCGCATCGTTGAATGCGGTAACGACTAGGGTATCCTCTTGTTCAAAGGCTTCTACCGTGTAATTGGAGATTTTAAGAACACCGCGTTTCCCGACAAATTCTTTCAGAACCGACACCTTAACCGGATGGTTGGAATAGTCGAATATTATCTCCACCTCACCGGTATCCTTGGTTTTTACCGCCTCAAGAATACGTTGTGCCAGTGGATGGCCGGGACGGTAAACGTGGGCTTCGACAATGTTTTTCCCGATTTTATATGGCCCCGGATCGATTGCTTCGCCCGGAAACGGATTATTTTTTAGCTTGAAAGCATATTCGTCGCCCGAAAATGCCGCACTTTCCCCTAAGAAATGGCGTGTGGTTTCCCAGAGCCAGTTTTCATAAGTGTCGAGGTACGCCTGACTCTCCTTAAGATTCACTTTCAGCTTTTCGTGCACCTCGGAATCAAAGTTTTCGAGAAGCTTTTGCCGGGCATCTTTCAGTCCGTCTTGAATGTCTCCCTCCATCTCTTTCTGGAGAGCATCGAAAGCGGAGTTGATTTCTTCCGCTGTCCGGCAAGATTGGTAAATGCTGGCAATGCGCTTTTCAAAATCAATGCCCGATTCGATACTGCCAAGCACTTCATCGCTTGCGCCAAAAACCCCCTTGAAAAGGTTGAATTTTTGATCCAGAAGGTCATACACGCGCTGGTCTGCCGCATTTTTTCGATTTACAAAATTGATAACCACTACATCGTGCTTTTGCCCGTAACGATGACAGCGGCCAATCCGCTGTTCAATCCGTTGCGGATTCCAAGGCAGGTCGTAATTGATGAGGAGCGAACAGAATTGGAGGTTCACACCTTCGGCGGCGGCTTCCGTCCCGATCATAATTTCCGCCTCGTCCCTGAAATGTTCGATTATGGCCGCCCGCGTATCCGCTGATTTCGATCCGGTGATTTTATCTGTATCCTTGTTGGTCTTTATCCATGCCGTGTAAATCTGCTTGGACTTCTCGTCGTTATTCGAGCCATTGAATAAAACAATCTTGTCCGCATAGCCGCTTTCTGAAAGAAGCTTTAAGAGATAGTTTTGCGTAACCGTTGACTCGGTAAAAATGATTGCCTTTTTCTTGGCTCCCAGTTCGGCAGTTGTCTCAAAGCCTTTTTTGAGCGCGATTATTAAAGCTTCGCCTTTGGAATTTTTCCATATTTTTTTTGCAAGTTCATAAAACTTCTTGAGGTCGGCTTGTTCAGCCTTCATTAGCTCAACATCTTTTTCCGTGTAAGCGGTTTGCTTGGCACCGCTTTCTTTTTCGTCTTCCTCTTCATCGTCCACCCATTCGTCCGACAACTCTTCCAACCCCTCGTAATTATCCTCAAGGCCGGGAACGCCATTCTCGCGCGTGGCTTGTTGTCTTTTTGCTTCCTCTATCAACTTCTCCAGCTTGTAAACTAAACCGTCCAGCGTGCTGGCAATGGCGAAAGACGAAGATGCTAACAGTTTCCGTAAAATCAGTGTGATTAGTTGTCTTTGGCTGGAAGGTAATGTGAAAAGCCGAGGACGCTGGAGGAACTCCGACATTCCATCGTAAAGGGCAATTTCATCTTCGGTTGGGATGTAATCCTGCGTGATGGGAATACGCTTGGTGAATTTAATGCGCTCCAGCACCTGCCGCCGGAGCGTCCGCGTACAAACCGGCTTTAGCCGGTTACGCAGATCGGCAAACTTCTCTTGTGCCGGTTCAACAAGTCCTAGCTCACTTTCATTTATATCCTGCTCGCGTGAAACGCGGGCGTAATTCGCCTTGAAACTTTTTACATCTCCGAAAACATGGTCGTCGATGATGCTCACAAGGCCATAAAGTTCAAGAAGCGAGTTCTGGAGCGGTGTCGCGGTTAAAAGAATTTTGGGCACTTCCAATAAGGCGTTTTTGATCTCCTTGGCAATCTTGTTGCTTGGCTTATAAACATTGCGCAAGCGATGCGCCTCATCCATAACAACTAAATCCCACTCGATCTTTTTAAGATACGGGGCTTTCGCCTTGGCAAAATGATAAGAGCAAATAATAATAACGTCATCCTGCTCAAACGGATTGAGATTCCCGTTTTTGATGAATTGATTAAATGACTTTGCTTCCATAATTATCGATGGCAGAAAAAACTTTTCCTGCAATTCCGCGTTCCACTGTTTTCGCAAACTTGAAGGAACTATCAACAGCATCTTTTTCTTCCGCTCTGCCCATTTCTGTGAGAGCACTAGCCCGGCCTCAATCGTTTTTCCCAATCCCACCTCATCCGCCAGAATAGCCCCCTTGGACAACGGAGAGCGAAAAGCGAAAAGTGCCGCCTCAATCTGATGCGGATTAAGATCGACCTGAGCGTTGGACAGGGTGGCGGATAGTTTCTCCAAGCTGTTTGACGGGCAACGCTTGGTTAGCTCAAAGGCAAAATACTTAGCATGGTAATCGGTAATTGGCATTTTTAAAGGTACTTGCCGCATTTATGAATAAACAGTGTGGTTCCCCTGCAAAATGGTATTTGCTTAAATCAAATTAGTTGAGTCAGATTATACATGGAAAATATGTGGGTAATCCGCGATAATGGGCGCATGGGAATAAAAAGAATAATTCTTCTCGGCGACGGTATGCCGGACGAGCCGATTGAGTCGCTTGGCGGCAAGACCCCGCTAATGGCGGCGAAAACGCCGAACCTCGACCGGATGGCCCGCGAAGGGACGGTCGGCTACGCGAAGACCACGCCGGACGGCTACTCGCCCGGCTCCGACGTGACCAACATGGGCATTCTCGGCTACGACCCGAAAAAATATTACACCGGCAGGGCGCCGCTCGAGGCCGCGTCAATGGGGATAAAACTAAGCCCCACCGACGTGGCGTACAGGTGCAACCTTGTCACCCTCGCCCCGAACCCCGAGGGGGTGTTCATGCAGGATTTCTCCGCCGGGCACATTGAAAGCGAACCGGCCGCAAAATTAATCCACGCGCTAAGCGAATATTTCGGGGCGGACGGCGAATTCCGTTTTTATCCCGGCGTGAGCTACAGGCACCTGATGATTTGGAAAAACGGCGCGGAGGACGTCAAATGCACCCCGCCGCACGACATAACTGGGGAAAACATAAAGGATTATCTGCCGCAGGGGGAAAATGCGGACAAGCTTCGCACGCTGATAGGCGAGGCGCAAATGGTCCTCAAAAAAGACCCGGTAAACAAGGCCAGAAAAGCCGAGAAAAAACCGGAGGCCAACTCGATATGGCTATGGGGACAGGGGAAGGCCCCGTCACTCCCTCTGTTGAAGGATTACAGGGGTCTTACCGGAACGATGATTTCCGCCGTTGACCTTATGAAGGGGATAGGCGTGCTGGCCGGGATGGACGTAATCAACGTCCAGGGCGCCACGGGTTACATTGACACAAATTACGAGGGAAAAAAACAGGCGGCCATAGACGCGCTTGGGAAACACGACCTTGTGTACATTCATCTGGAGGCTCCGGACGAATCCAGCCATTCCGGTTCGCTTGAAAACAAACTGAAGTCCATAGAGGATTTCGACGCGAAGATCGTAGGCCCCCTTTTGGACGAGATAAAGCGGCTCGGCGGGCGCGCGGTCGCCCTTTCCGACCATCCGTGTCCGCTGGCAAAACAGACGCACACCCGCGGCCCCGTGCCGTTTGCCATCTGGCCCGCCCTGCCCGAAGGGGGGTGCGCCGAGGCGTTTGACGAAAATATAATAGTGAACAAGGACGCGCTTTATTTTGACGAGGGGTACAAGCTCTTCGAACGCTTTATAAAGGAATAAAAGGTAGTACAATCGGCGGGATGAGGGTTTCGCCGATTTTATTTGCGCTCCTGATTTCCGCCTGTTCGCAATCCGTTGTTCCCCAAAACACGCTGGTGGTCGGCATGGAGACGGACGCCGCCTCGCTCGACCCGAGATACGCGACCGACGCGGTCTCCACAAACCTCTGCAGGCTGGTTTACGCCGGACTTTTAAGGCGCGACGAAAAGATGGCGCTTCGTCCGTGGCTCGCCGTTTCGGTGGAACAAAAAGACTCGGCCACGTACGTCATAAACCTAAAAAGGGACGCAATGTTTGGCGACGGCAGGCCGCTTACCTCTGCCGACGTGCGATATACAATGACGTCAATTTTGGACGAGAAATCCTCGTCGCCGCTCAAAGGCGCGTTTGGCGAGGTGCTTTCAATCGAGACTCCCGACGCATTTACCATCGCGGTGAAATTAAGGGAGCCTTTCGCCCCGTTTTTGGGCGGGCTAACCTTCGGGATCGTCCCGCAATTTTCCGGCGATCTTTCGGAAAAACCGGTGGGGGCCGGCCCTTTCAGGGTCGTTTCGCGCAAGCGCGGCGCGGATATTCGCCTCGCTAGGAACAACCTTTACTTCGACAAAATACCCGCCCTCGAGGGGGTGTGGTTTAAGATCATTCCGGACGAGACGGTGCGCCTGCTTGAGCTTGTCAAGGGAAACCTGCAAATGGTGAACAACCCTATAATGCCCTACGCGCTACCTTGGATTAAACGCCAAAAAAATTTAATGGTGGCAACGGCGGACGGGACGAGCGTCTCGTACGTGGGGTTCAACCTGCGCGACGAGCGGCTAAAGGATTCAAGGGTGCGAAAGGCGGTGGCCCACGCGATTGACCGCGACGCGATAATAAAATATTTTTTGAAAAACACGGCGATAAAAAGCGACACGTTGATGGCCGCGGCCAATCCGTTTCATTCGTCCGGAACGACGGCGTACGAGTTCAACCCGGAGAAGGCAAAAAAATTATTGGACGACGCGGGTTACCCGGATCGGGGCGGAGACAAGCCCAGGCTCAAACTGGAGTTCAAAACCTCAAAAAATCCCGAGCGCAAAAAACTGGCCGAGATTTTCGGCGAGTATCTAAAAAAGGTCGGAATTTTGTTGGAGATAAAAAGCTTGGAGTGGGGGACGTTTTACTCGGACGTCAGGGCGGGGAACTTTCAAATGTATTCGCTTACATGGGTCGGCATTGCCGACCCCGACGTTTTGAGAAACATATTTCACTCTAAAAGTTTGCCGCCGAACGGGTTTAACCGCGGCGGGTATTCAAACCCGGAATTGGACGCGCTATTGGACGCCGGAAAGGCGGAACAGGATTTGTCGAAAAGAACTGAGATTTATGGAAGGGCGCAAAAAATTCTTTCGGATGATTTGCCGTTTTTTAATCTCTGGTCGCAGATAAACGTGGCGGCGTTGGACAGGCGCGTAAAGAATTTTGCAATATTTCCCGACGAGGGGTTGGATTCGTTGTCGGACGTTTCGATTTCGGTATCGGAGAAATAGGATGGGGCGGTATTTTATAAAAAGGCTTCTTCTGGTTCTACCGACGGCGTTGGGCGTGGTGACGCTCGTTTTTTTCATTATTCGGCTTGTTCCCGGCGACCCGGTGGAAATAATGCTTGGGGACTCGGCCCCGGCTGTTGATAAAACCATTTTAAGAAAAAATCTCGGTCTGGATCGTCCGGTGGCGGAGCAATACGCCCTGTTTCTTGCCGGGGTCGCCGGCGGAGACCTCGGCCTTTCCGTAAAAACAAGGGAACCGGTTTTAAACGAAATTCTTTCCCGCTGGCCGGCCACGTTTGCCCTGGCCGGTACGGCGATTTGTCTTGCCGGATTGTTCGGCGTTTTTGGGGGAGTTTTGTCGGCGTTTCAAAGGGGGAGGGTGGTTGACAGGATTTTACAATTTCTTTCGCTTGCCGGTTCCGCCGTTCCAAACTTTTGGCTCGGGCCGATGCTGATAATTGTTTTTTCGATATGGCTTGGCTGGACTCCCGTTTCCGGGATGGACGGAATATCGAGCGTCGTTCTTCCCGCCTGCACGCTTGCGTTCGGAATGTCCGCGCTTGTTTTACGGATGACCCGTTCTTCGGTGCTGGAGGCGGCGTCGGAAGACTACATTAGGACAGCAAGGGCGCGCGGACTGGAGGAGTGGAAGATTTTCGTCAAACACGCGCTTCCCAACGCGTTGTTGCCTGTCGTGACCGTTTTGGGTTTGCAGTTGGGCGCGCTCCTTTCCGGCGCGGTGATAACCGAGACGATTTTTGCATGGCCCGGCGTGGGGCGGCTATTGGTGGAGGCGATAGAATCGCGCGACTACCCGCTTGTGCAGGGGTGCGTTTTGAACGTCGCGTTGTGCTACGTTTTTGTCAATCTAGTTTTCGATTACTTTCAGGCTCTGCTCGACCCAAGAACTAGGGTGGACAAATGAGAGGTCGAAAAATTTTTTCATTCGGCATGGCGATCGGCGTCGCCGTAATTTTTCTTGCCGTGTTGACCGCGTTGCTGGCTTCCCGCGTGGCGCCGCACGACCCGTATCAGCAGGAGCTAATTTTCGGGCTGGAACCCCCGTCGGCGGGGCACCCGATGGGGCGCGATTTGCTGGGGCGGGACGTTCTTAGCAGAATCATTCACGGAACTCGCACAAGCTTAATTGTCGGCGTCGTCGTGGTCGGCATAAGTCTGATTGCGGGTGCTTTGGTAGGGGCGGTGTCGGGGGCGTTCGGCGGATGGGTGGATCTGGCCGTGATGCGTGTTACCGACGTGGCGCTGGCCTTCCCCGGCCTTCTACTCGCCGTGGGGGTTATGGCCGCGCTCGGGCCGGGGTTTGGAAACCTATTATTTGCCCTTTGTCTAACCGGCTGGGCGTCGTACGCCCGGCTTGCGAGGGGGCAGATAATCGCGTTGCGTGAGCGCGAGTTCGTGACCGCGGCGATTTCGGCGGGAGCCGGGAAAACGCGACTTATATTTTTTCATTATTTGCCAAACTCCGCCGGGCCGCTTTTGGTGGAGGCGACGTTCGGCATGGCGGGGGTGATAATCGCCGAGGCCGGTTTGAGTTTCCTGGGGCTTGGAATCCAGCCGCCGGAGCCAAGCTGGGGTTCGATGTTAAACGAGGGGAGGGCGTTTTTGCTTGTGGCTCCGCACCTTACGATTTTTCCGGGATTATGTTTGATGTCGCTCGCGCTCGCCGTGAACCTTGTCGGCGACAGACTGCGCGAGATTTTTTTGACGAAATAAATATTGGAGGATGTGTGAAACCAACCAAAGAGGTTTTGGTCGAGAGAATGAAAAGTTTGAGGGCGCTTTTCGCCACGGCGCCGATTGTAAAGACGTTTGGGATGGAGCTTTCGTACAACGACGAGGGGGATGCAGACGTGTGGATTTGCACGTGCAGTTTATACATCACGCGAAGGAAAAGGGGCTTCACGCCACGGCGAAGATAATCCGCGCCGGATCCCGCCTTTCAACCACGCGGATGGAGGTTCGCACGGACGAAGGTGTTTTGGTTGTGGTCGGCTCCGGCACCTTCACAACCACCTAAGTGAAATATAAGTAGACTAGACTATCTGCGTCCCTACGCCGGCGTCGGTGAAAATTTCCAGCAGGACAGCGTGCTCCACCCGTCCGTCAATTATGTGGGTTTTATGGACGCCGCCCGCCAGCGCCCGCAGGCAGGCCGCGACCTTCGGCAACATACCGCCCGAGATGACGCCCGAGGAAATCATCTGCTTGATGGTCTTTTCGTCCAGGGAGGGAATCATCTGTTTGTCCGCGCCCCAAATTCCCTGCGTGTCGGTCAGCAACACCAATTTTTCCGCGCCGAGCGCGGCGGATATCTCGCCCGCCACCGTGTCGGCGTTTATATTGTAGGTCTCCCCGTTTATTCCTGCGCCGACCGGGGCTATGACCGGTATGAATCCGTCCTTGTCCAAAGAGAGCAAAACCGCCGGGTTTACGGAGGTGACCTTGCCGACCATCCCGACGTCTATTATTTCTGGCCGGTTCACGTCCTCGGTCTGTTTTGTGACGAGCATTTTTTCGGCGGTCAAAAGTCCGCCGTCCTTGCCGCTCAGTCCCACGGCCTTTCCGCCGGCGGTGGAAATTAGCGACACGATTTCCTTGTTCACTTTTCCGACGAGAACCATCTCCACCACGTCGAGGGTCTCCCCCTCGGAGACGCGGTAGCCTTCGATGAATTTGCTTTTAACGCCCATCCGTTCGAGGGTCTTGTTTATTTGCGGCCCGCCGCCGTGGACAACCACCGGGTTGATGCCGATGTATTTAAGAAGCGTAACGTCCCTGGCGAACCCGGCCTTTAGCTCCTCCTGCACCATCGCGGCCCCGCCGTATTTTATTACGATGGTCTTTCCCGCAAAATCGCGCAGGTATGGGAGCGACTCCAAAAGAACCCCGGCTTTTTTTATGGATTGTTCCAAGTTTGTCTGCGTCATTTTCCAAGTATATCCCGCTTTATTCTTGGAACAAAGTCCGCCGGGGTGCAGGCGGCAAAAGGGGCGATTTTTGGCTTATAATGAGGCATGGGTAAGAGAATGAGATTTGCGGTTTGTGCAACAATAACGCTGGCCCTAATAGGGCTGGTTTCCACAGAAAGTATGGGTAAAGATATGTCGAAAGACGTTCGCGCAAAGAATTATCAGAAGGCCACTTTCGCCGGAGGCTGTTTTTGGTGCATGCAGTCGGCGTTCGACCCCGTCAAGGGGGTAGTTTCAACAACGGTGGGATACTCGGGCGGAACAAAGCCAAACCCGACTTACGAGGAGGTCTCCGGGGGAGCCACCGGGCACGCGGAGGCGTTGGAGGTTGTTTACGATCCGCTGGCGGTGGATTACGAACAGCTTCTTTACGTTTTTTGGCAGAACATAGACCCGACCACGAAAAACGCCCAGTTTGCCGACGTCGGTAGCCAGTACAGGACCGCGATTTTCTACCACAACCCGGAGCAAAAACGGCTGGCGGAGGAATACAAGTCCGTCTTGGAAAAATCCGGCAAGTACTCCAAGCCGATAGTCACGGAAATAGTCCCGGCCGTCCAGTTTTACAAGGGGGAGGACTACCACCAAAAATACTACGAGAAAAATTCCTCGCGCTACAAGATGTACGCGCTTGGAAGCGGGCGCGAGGAATACGTTAAAAAACACCAAAAGGACGTGGCGAGATTGCAGAAAATCGACCAAATCCCAAACCCGATTCCGTCCCGGGACGAGCTGAAGAAAAAACTCACCCCGCTTCAGTACAACGTCACCTGCGAGGCCGGAACCGAAAGGCCCTTCGACAACGAATATTGGAACAACCACAAGGAGGGAATTTACGTGGACATAATTTCCGGCGAGGCGTTGTTCAGTTCCACCGACAAATTCGACTCCGGCACCGGCTGGCCCAGTTTTACGAAGCCGATTGACCCGCAAAGCGTCGTCGAAAAAACCGACGGCACGCACGGGATGACGCGCACGGAGATAAGGAGCCTAAAGGCTAATTCGCACCTTGGGCATCTCTTTAACGACGGGCCGACCGGGTCGCGCTATTGCATCAACTCGGCGTCGCTAAAGTTTATCCCAAAGGAAAATCTTGAGAAGGAAGGCTACGGCCGTTTTCTTGTGCTCTTCCGGTAATTCAACCGATTAAATCCGCCAAATCACCAAGCTGTAAGCCTGTTTTGACTATTACAACAGGAGCGGATAAACTTTCCTT
>JACQEX010000112.1 GCA_016200345.1 Nitrospinota bacterium | reverse complement strand
GACCGCGTCTCCGACAATATCCCATCCGTATAGCAGGTTTGTTATGTCGTACTTTGGTTTAAGCGGAAGGAAGGGGAAGAAAGTGTGGACGTAAACCATTCCGATCATCAGCCCCCCCACGGCAAGCGAGGCGACGGTGTATTTCTTCCAGGCGATTTTATTGCTCGTGTAAAACGCGGCCCACGCGACGAACGCGGTGAGGTAGCCGAGCGCGGCCCAGTGCGGCTCCGACGTTTTTGACCAAAGCCCTATGAAGTAAAAAAATGCCAGCGGCGGAACCCCGAGCCAAAACAGGGAAATGAACCTTTCGTCCTTCTCCCTAAACAGCGCCCTGAACATCCGCCACCCGACGTAGAGAAGGCCTAGCCACGCCAGCGGCGACATGTATAGCGCCTGTCCGCCGATGAACTGCCCCATTTTGTTCGGCTGGAAATGCGTCTCCGTGTTTCTGTTTACGAGGTGGAATTTGAAGGAGGGAAAATCATGCTGATAATTCCAAATTATCACCGGCGAAAAAATGAACAGCCCCAAAAAACCGCTTAGATATATGTGCGGCTGAAAAAGGTGTTTTCTGTGATCCTTGTGCCACCAGAGCATAAGCAGGGTGGCGGGAACCAGCGGGGCGAGCATATATTTGCTTAGAAGGCCCGCGCCCAGCGTCGCGCCGGCGGCGTACCAGAGGTAAACGCTCCCGCCGCGAAGAATTTTTACGACGATGTAAACGTACAGCATCCAAAAAAATGCCGCCGGGATGTCGGGCACCATTTGTAGCGCGCCGAACGAAAAAAGCGGGGAGAGGTTGAAAATTAAAAGGCTCCAGAAGCCGACCTCCCTGTCGTTGAAAATTTCAGTCGCCGTCTGGTAGACCAGCCAGCAGATGCCGATGAAAAGCGCGGCGGACGGGAACCTCGTCCAGAAGGAGTTGTCTCCCCCTATCGCCGTCGAAAGTTTTATCAGCCACGCCACCATCGGAGGATGGTCGTAGTAGCTTAAATCCATATAGCGCGACCAAGTCCAGTAGTACGACTCCGAGTCGCCAAGCCCCGTAAGGCCCATGAGCAAAAGGCGCACCGCCGTGAAAAGCGAGACGAGGAGAAGCGACGCCTCGCGCCATCCCTTGCCGCCGCGAATTTCCGTGGTGGTCATATCGCGGCCAGTGCTATTCCGGCCGCGTCGCAGGCCGCTACGACCTCCGGCAGGTCCACCACGATGACGTTTCCTGCCTCGACGGCAAGGCCCGCCCCGCGTCCCTTCTTAAGCCTTCTGACCGTCTCCTCGCCGACCGTCGGGATGTCGAACCGTTTGTCCTGGCTTGGTCTTCCGGCCTTTATAAGCACCGTACCCTCGCCGCCCAGTTTGCACCCTCGCTCAATAGCCTCGTTGGAGCCCTCGACTCCCTCCACGGCAAGAACCACCCCCTGCTTTACGATTATGGTCTGTCCTATTTCCAAATCGGCCATTTGCCGGCAGATTTTTATTCCGAACTCAAAATCGGCCCTCATAGCCTCGCTCGGCTGGCATTTTCCCAGCACGCCGCCCGAGGCCATGACTGGGGGAAGCCAGTCGGTCTGTTTTTCTATGACGAACCCCTCGCTTTCCAACTCGCTCATTATCGCGCGCATTATCGAGCTGTCGTCCTTTCTTAAAAGTCTTCCAAGCACTTTTAGCGCGCGAAAGTCGAACCGGGCGTTTTCAAACACGAGTTTTTTTTCCATCTTTCCGATGAGGCAGATGTTTTTGCATCCTTTGTCCCTAAAGAGCGCTATGACCTTTTCCGCCTCTCCGACGCCCATCACGCGCACGTCGGCCATCCCCTCCAACTGGGAGGCGCCTTTTTTGGAGAACGCCACGGCGACGACCGGGATGCCGCGCTTTAACGCGGTTTCGCAGACTATTTTCGGGAGGGAGCCTTCGCCCGCTATCAGGGCCAGGGGTTGCTTGTCGGCGCTTGTCACGGCGCTCAGGATTTTTTCTTCCTGCAAAGCTCCAGTATGTCCAGCGCCAGCCGGAGCGACTTAAGTTCGTTCTCGACGCTGACCATTCTTTCGGCGCCCTGCACGCAGTTTACGAGGTGCCTTAGCTCGAGCTTGAGCGGATTGTCGCGGTGGACGAAGATTTTTTCCGTGGTCAGCTCCTCCTTGTACCTTAGTTGTTGGCGTGACACCTCGTGCGCGGAGCTTGCTAGGCGGTGGACGTGTATCTCCTGGTCGGCAAAATTTAAGTACACGTACCGCTCCTTGCAGGAGATGGACATGTTTCGCAGTTTATTTTGCGTGGCCCTGCTTGCGGTGAACGTCGCCAAACAGCCGCTTTTGAACTTGACCTGCACGTTGACCACGTCCTCCACCTTTGACATCGGCGAGGAGGCGACCACGCCGAGCGACTCCACCTCGGAGTTCACGAGGTTAAGCACGATGTCGAGGTCGTGTATCATCAAATCCAGCACCACGCTGTCCTCCCCCACGCGCGGGTCGAAGGGGCCCATCCTCGAGCATTGGATTAAAATCGGGTTCTCGACTATTTTATGAAGCTCCTGCACGGCGCCGTTGAACCTCTCCACGTGCCCCACGTGCAAGACAAGCCCTTTTTGCGTGGCGATGTCGAAAAGCTCCTTGGCGTTTTCAAAGTTGTCCGAAACCGGCTTTTCGACAAGCAGGTGGACTCCGGCCCCCAGCGCGACTCGCGCAACCTCGAAATGCAGTTTTGTCGGGACGGCCACGCTGGCGACGTCCACCTGCTTGAGCATCTCCCGGTAATCGGGGAAAAATTTGATTTTGTATTTTTCGGCTACGGCCCTGCCCCTTGCGTGGTTTGCGTCGGAAACGCCGACGAGCTCCACCTCGGACATCTCGGAGTACACGTTCGCGTGGAACTGCCCCATCCGTCCGACGCCTATCACCCCCGCGCGGGTTTTTTTCTTTTCCTCAGTCATATCCGGGAATTATACCCCCGTAAGGCCGCGTTTGGTTGAGTTCACGAAGTTTAAAATTTTGGCTATCTCCCCCTGCTTGTCCTCTATCTCGGCAAGTTTTTCCCTGGCGGTTTTGAGGCTCAGGCCGGACTTAAACAAAATTTTGAAGGCCTCCTTGATGTTCGCCCTCGCAGGTTCGCCATAGCCCTTGCGTCTTAGGCCCACGACGTTCGTTTTTCTAATTTCCGCCGGGGTTCCCTCGGCAAGCATGAACGGCGCGACGTCCTGCACGATTCTCGCCATGCCGCCGACCATGGCAAGCTCGCCGATTCGCACGAACTGGTGCACGCCGGCAAGCCCGCCGATGACCGCCCCGTCCTCCACCGTGACGTGTCCCGAAAGACCCGCCATCGTGGTTAGGATTACGTTGTTACCGATTATGCTGTCGTGCCCCACGTGGGCGTTCGCCAGAAAAAAACAGTCGTCGCCTATGAGCGTCTCGCCGTTTTCAACCATGCTTCTGCCTATGACCACCAGCTCCCTGACGATGTTGTTTTTTCCCATCCTCACGAGGGAGGGGACTTCCTTCCAGTTGAGCGTCTGCGGGTCTCCGCCGATGTGCGCGTGGCTGGCGACGGTGGTTCCCTCGCCCATCACGGTGTGGCTTATCCAGGCGTGGGCGTCGATTTTACAGTTTGCCCCTATTTCCACGTTCTCTTTAATTATGGCGTAGGGGCCGATGTCGGCGGTCGGGTGGATTTTTGCGTCCTGATGAATTATGGCGGTGGGATGAACGGCCATGAAATAAGGGCGCGGGGTTTAAGCCGCGCTCCCTCCGCCCGGTTCCTCGACCGAGAGCATTGCGGTTATGTCCGCCTTGCAGGCAAGCTCCCCGCCGACCGTGGCGGTTCCGGTAAGCCACCAGATTCTGGAGCGGGTGCGGTTGACGGTCAGATCAAGCGTAAGCACGTCGCCCGGAACAACCGGTCGTTTAAAACGCGCGTTTTCAATGCCGGTGAAGAGGGGGATTTTTTTTCCGGGGAGATTCTTCGCGCTTTTTATTGCAAGGTACGCGGCCGCCTGCGCCATGGCCTCGATGATGAGAACACCCGGCATAATCGGCTTGCCGGGAAAATGCCCTTGGAAAAAAGCCTCGTTAAACGACACGTTCTTTATGGCCTTTACGGACTTGTGTTCCTCAATCGCCAGTATCCCGTCCAGCAATAGGAAAGGGTACCTGTGTGGCAACGTCTCAATAATGTCGTTAATGTCCATCGCTTCTCCGCTGTTAAAAAAAACTGAACGTAGATTACCCCAAAAAACCCGGAGTTGCGAACCATTTTTTTATAAGGTCGTGGAATTTATGTTGTTGCACCACGGTACAGGATAAAAATCAGGCCGAAAAAATGGCCTATTTTGGTCGGGCGAGCCGTTGGTCAGGCTTTTATGGAAATTGGGGAGGCGGGTTTTTGCTGTGGGGACGAGACGTCGGAGTTCCCGGGGGCGGCCGGGACGTTGGCGGTTCCGTTCATAAAATTATCCACGATCTTTTGGGTTGACGCGCTTTGGTCGGAGACGTTTTTCTGGAACGCGAGCTGTGATGTTTTCACCATAAATTTTGTGAAGGCGAAATCGTACGGCTCTCTGCTGTCCCCCATCCTCGGCCTTCCGTATGCGTCGTACTGCGCAAGATAGTTGACGGTTGAATTGTGGTTTACCTGCCTTCCCTCCTGTTGGACGCCAAACGCGTTTACGTCCTTTTTCGGGTTGTCGTCCACCGTCTCCACGACTTTGGCGGATTTTGAGGCGGGCGCCGTCGGGGCAGAGCCGTCTCCCGCCGCTGTTTGCGGGGCTGAGGACTGCGACGGCAATTGAAGCTGGTATTGAATCCGTTTATGAGGCTTGGCAATGAAGACCGCTTTTTCAGCAAAGCTGGGCGTGGCGGGTTTTATTTTTTGCACCAATGGCGCGCCGTTCCCCAAGCTTGGGGCAAGTCTCGCGTTCGTCAGCTCAATTCCCATTGTCTTCCTTGACAACCTCATAGTTACGTTTAAAAACTCAGTTCACGCGGACGGGTTACACCTCCGCAGTTAGTAGTTTCGGAATCAAATCCGAAAACTTTAGGCGGTATTCCGACAAAAATTTAATTTGCCGTCAACATATTGAATGTTTGGCAGTTGCGTTAATTTTTTTATTGTGACATTTGACACGATTTTTTTAGGGTGTTAGATTGACGGACATGATAAAAAACGCTGTTTATGTTGTCCTGCTTTTGTCAATGATGTTGGTTCAATCCTGCGGCGGCAAGACCCCGAGCAAAGTTTTTGACCCCGAAAATCCGTGGGCCGGCAACGGCCCGAAACCGGCTCCACCCCCAAGGGTGAAGGAGCCCGCTGAATTGGGCGCGGTGGCAATCGGCTTTCCGGAGGGCTCGCTAATACGCTCCTCAAACCTCCCCTTTGAGACTGCATGGGAAAAAGTTTCAAACGCCATGATGTCCTACCCGTTGGTTGCGACGGACAAGGCGGGCGGGATGGTATTTACCGATTGGATGGCGGACGAGAAACGGTCGGACCCGGGCGGTATGTTCAGCGGGGGCTCCGGGACCGTCGAAAGATTCCGCTTCGTGGTGAAGGTGTACGACAAAAACGGCGCCTCCGAGGTGGTCGTTTCCCAATACGCCCAGCGATGGAAGAACAACATTTGGGGCTCCACTCCGCCAAGGGTTTCCCGCACGGGCGATCTGATGAAGGAACTTATCGCGAAATTGGAGAAATAAAAATGCCGATATACGAGTTTGTATGCAAGGAATGCGGTAATAGTTTTGAGATGCTCAGCCTCTCTTCGGCGGGTTTCAAAAAGGTCGAATGCACAAAATGCGGCGGGAAAAAAGTTTCAAAGATGATGTCCACCTTCGCGCCGGCCATCGCCCAGAATTCGTCCTCCCACGCGTGCCGGGACGAGGGTTCTTGCGGCGTTCCCGGGGCCGGATGCGGCGGCGGAATGTGCGGGCTAAATTGAGAATGGCGCACGGGCGCGCCCTGTGCGCCGGAATTGGCCGCGGTTTGGCGACGGCGCTTCTTTTTTTGTTTATCCCGATTTTTATGGCCTCTTGCGCAACCGGCGGAAAAACCCTAAGGCTTGAAACGTCGGACGTGCTGGCCCAGCTTGCCAATGTGACGGCCCAATCGTCCGCAAACGGGGCTGTTGTAAGGGTTTATTCCAACAGAAAATTAGAGTATTCGTCGTACAGGCTTGCGGAGCCGTCTAGAATCGCCGTGGAACTGGCAAACGTCGCCCCCGGAGCCCAGGCGGGGAGAAAAATCACGGCCTCAGGGTTGGTCACGTCCGTCTCAGTCGTCCATTTTAAAAAGTCCAACATTGCGAGGATAGAGCTGGCGGTCGCATCGGACGCAAAAGTCTCCTTCTCGCAAAAGCAGGATTTTTTGGACATTTACGTCTCACCGGAGGGTTCGCAGTCGGTCGTCGCGGATCGAGTCCCGGCGGGAATGGGGGAGGGGAACGCCCTTTCGTCGCTTGAAGGCGAGAACGGCACGGGAAAGTACGTCGCCAAGCTGGAGGAGGAAAACCGCTCGCTAAAAAGACAGCTTGAGGAGGCCGGCAAACAGTTGGAGGAGGCCGAGAAGGTCACCAAAGTAATGCAGTCCAGAGTCGAGCTTGCGGAAAAACAGCTCGATGAATTGGAGTCAAAAATTTCCGGGAAACCCCCGGAGTCGCAGGGCGGGCCCTTGCTCGGTTCCGGCGGCAAACCGTGACGCGCCCGATTGTAGGATAACGCCCCAGACCCCCTTGGGGAGAACGGTTAATCGCTGGAAAAACTCCGGTTTTTTAAAAAAATAAATAAGACTTGTATAATTGGTCGTAATTGTAGTAGGCTAATGGCTTACAGAATTTGGCTGTAAAGATATTTCCCTTTTTGGCGTATGTTGCGTCGTAAAAGGGGGTAGGGTTAACAATTTTTCGGAGGTAAATGATGTTTAAGAAAGTTCAATTGTTGGCGATATCCGCTTTCTTGGCGGTTGGCGTTTTGGCGTTCTCTGCTTGCCAAAAAGAAGAGGCACCGGCTCCTGCACCGGCACCTGTTGCGGCGCCTGCACCGGCACGTGCACCTGCGGCGGGCACTGGCGCGGCGGCGGGCACTGGCGCGACCGCGACTCCGGCACCTGCACCGGCACCGGCACCTGCTGGCAAGTAATTCGGCTTATTTGGGGCGCTCTTACGAGCGCCCCTTTTTTTTTATCCGCATGCCCATTGGAAAAACGGGCTAAAATCATCGCAAACAGGCCATGGAAAAACTAACCAATCCTAAAAACACGACGTCAGGCGACACAATCGCGGCTGTTGCCACGCCGGTCGGCGAGGGGGGGCTTGGCGTCATAAGAATATCCGGGCCGGCGTCGCTTGTCATAATATCCAAAATATTTCGCCTTTCGCGCGGCGAGGTCTTGCCAGAAATGACTCCGAGGAACGTCTATTTTGGAAAAATATTTGAGGACAAGGAGCCGGTGGACGAGGTTTGCGCAGTTTATTTTCGCGCCCCGCAAAGCTACACGGCGGAGGACGTGGTGGAAATTTCCTGCCACGGCTCGCCCGCCGTCATGAGAAAAATTTTAAAACTCGTCATGGCAAACGGCGCGAGAATCGCCGAGCCGGGGGAGTTCACCAAACGGGCCTTCCTGAACGGCAGGATGGATCTCAGCCAGGCGGAGGGGGTCGTTGACCTCATAAAAAGCGTATCCGAGGGGGCCGCGCGCTCGGCCTACAGGCTCATGGAGGGGGGGCTTTCGGCGAGGATTGACTCTATAAGGCAAAAACTGGTCTGGACTCTTTCAAACCTCGAGGCCTCGATTGATTTTCCCGACGAGGATTTTCAGACGGCGCCGGACGAACATATCGTCAAAACGCTCGAGGAATGCGCGGCGTTGGCCCAGCGATTGATAAAAAGTTACGACGGCGGCCGGTTTATTACGCACGGAATAAACGTGGCCATAATTGGAAAGGCGAACGCCGGAAAATCGTCGCTTCTCAACGCGCTTACCGAGGAGGAGCGCTCCATCGTCACCCATCATCCCGGAACGACGCGCGACCTGATACGCGCCGAAACGGAGCTTTCCGGCATGAAGGTGGAGCTTGTGGACACGGCGGGTCTGAACCCCTCGCCTGACGAGATTGAGGCCGAGGGAATAAGGCGCTCGTTAATCGCGGCGCGGACGGCCGACGTGGTGCTGGGGCTTTTTGACGGCTCTCGACCGTGGGACGCGTCGGACGACGCGGTAGTGGAGGTGTTGAAAAAATCGGCGCGTCCAATCGCGGCCGTGAACAAGGCCGACCTCCCTTCTGTTTTGACGTGGGGCGAGCCGGCGATAAAACCGATTTATATTTCGGTTCGTGACCGCGGCGGGTTTAAGGAGCTGGCGGAAAGATTTTTTGACGGGATTCACTTGGCAGGCGAGGAGCCGGTCGTCACGCGCCTGCGCCACAGGGAAATCTTCGAGAGAATTTTAAGTGATTTGACGCGAGCGAAGGAAGATTTAAAGTCGGGGCGCGAGCTTTCCGCCGCCGGGGTTTGGGACGCCATAGAGGAAATTAAACGCTTCACCGGCGAGTCGTACACCGAGGAGGTGTTGGACGCGGTGTTCGCGGAATTTTGCGTGGGCAAATGACAAACTCCTTCGACGTCGTCGTAATTGGCGGGGGCCACGCCGCGTGCGAGTCAGCGCACGCGGCGGCCAGGCTCGGTTGCAACACCGCGCTTGTCGTTGTGCGAAGGGAGACAATCGCGAGAATGTCCTGCAATCCGGCGGTCGGCGGCCCGGGGAAAAGCCAGATAGTGCGCGAGATAGACGCGCTGGGGGGGCTCATGGCGCGAGTGACCGACAAGACCGGCCTTCAGTACCGCACGCTAAACAGCTCCAAGGGGGCGGCCGTGCGCGCCAACAGGGTGCAGTCCGACACGGCCGAGTACGAAAGCGCTATGCGCGAGGAGTTGGAGAAAACGCCGGGCCTTTCGATTATAGAAGGAGAGGTCGGCGAGTTGGAGTCCGAGGGCGGAAAAATATCGGCTGTGGTTCTTTTGTCCGGCGAAGGGCTTTTGGCGAAGGCCGTGGTGGTCTGCACCGGGACGTTTTTAAACGGGCTTTTGCACACCGGGATGGAACAGACGCCGGGCGGGCGCTACCGCGAACAGCCGTCGTGCGCACTGCCGGACTCGCTAAAAAAACTTGGCTTTACCCTCGGCAGGCTAAAAACCGGAACCCCGCCGAGGTTAAACAAAAACACGATTGATTTCTCCGCTCTGGCCCCGCAAGGGGGGGACGAGCCCCCGCCGCCTTTCTCTTTTTTCAGCGGCGAGATAAAACGCGAGCAGACGCCATGCCACCTGACGCACACGAACGAAAAAACGCATTCGGTGATTAGGGCCGGGTTCGAGACCTCCCCCTTGTACACCGGCGTCATTAAGGGGGTGGGGCCGCGTTACTGCCCCTCGATAGAGGACAAGGTGATGCGGTTTAGGGATAAAACGTCGCACCATATTTTTTTGGAGCCGGTGTCGCGCAACTCCCCCGAAATTTATCCAAACGGAATTTCCACCTCGCTCTCGCAGGAGACGCAGGAGGCCTTTTTAAAGACCATTCCTGGGCTGGAAGATGTGGAAATCCTAAAGGCGGGCTACGCGGTGGAGTACGATTTCGCGCACCCGACGCAACTCTACCCGACGCTGGAGACGAAAAAAATCGGCGGCCTCTTTTTCGCCGGACAGATAAACGGCACAAGCGGATACGAGGAGGCGGCGGGGCAGGGTCTGCTGGCAGGGATAAACGCGGCATTGGGCGTTCGCGGGGAGCAACAGATTATCTTGAAACGGTCCGAGAGCTACATAGGAGTGCTGGTGGACGACCTAACGACGCACGGGACGGAGGAGCCGTACCGGATGTTTACCTCGCGGGCCGAGCACAGGCTGGTGCTAAGGCAGGACAACGCGGACGAAAGGCTTTGCGGGTTGGGACATTCGCTAGGACTTCTCGACGTGGAAAATTACCGCGCGTTTTTGGAAAAGCGGGAACGGATTAATTCCGCCGTGTCGGCAATCCGCAAAAAAACCGTCAAGCCGGATTCCGCAACGCTAGCGGGGTTGGAAAAAATCGGGCTTCCAAAGATAGACGAGGCCCTCCAGTTGGACAAGTATTTAAGGAGGCCGGACGTCACGTTAAAACGCGAAGGGGTGGCGGAGGGGGGAGTTTTCGAGTTTTTGAGGGAATATTCGGCGGACGAGACCGAACGCGCCGAGATAGAAATAAAATACGAGGGGTACATCGGAAGGCAGAATCTTTGGATAAAACAGTTGGGGGAGATTGAGAACATCCCGCTTGAGAGGGACATGGATTACGCGAATATCTCCGGGCTTTCGATAGAGTTGAGGCAGAAGCTGGACAAGGTGAGGCCGGTCACTTTCGGCCAGGCGTCGCGCATGGCGGGGATGACCCCTGCGGCGCTGGCGGTGCTTATGATAACTTTAAAATCCCGCAAGAAGATTTAATGGGAAAACCACAGAGGCACGGAGACACAGATAGTGCGGGGAAAAGGTTTTTCCTCCCCTTTCCAAGGTGTCATCCCTGCACCGTCTTGGGTGCGAAGGGAGGAGGTGCAGGAGGGGTTGGAAATCCGACCCATTTTCCTCTCTGTGCCTTTGTGTCTCTGTGTTTAACCTCCACGAATTAGGATGGGTGAAATGGAAAAAGATTGGGAGAAGGGGGCGTTCGCCTACATGGTGGAGCTTTACCGGTGGAACAACAAAATAAACCTCACCGGCGTGAAGGAGACGGACGCTACCGACGTGCTGATAAAACCGTCGGTGGAGATGCTGGATTTTATCCCCGAAAAATGCAGGGTGTTCGACGTCGGCTCCGGCGGCGGCATCCCCGGAATAATTTTGGCCATCAACCGCCCGAACGCGGAGTTTTTGCTGGTGGATTCCGACCAGAGAAAATGCTCGTTTTTATCGCACGTCTCCGGGATGCTGAAACTCTCCAACGTCCGCGTCGTTAGGGGGAGGGTGGAAAAGCTTTGCAAGCAGGCGGACTATGCCGGGACGGGGGACGTGGTTGTTTCCCGCGCCGTTGTACGGGAGGAGGTTTTTGCCTGTTCCGCCGGATTTTTGAAACCGGGCGGTCTTGTGATCCTTCACCATTCGTCGAAACCGTTCGAGCCTGACGCGCGTTTCGAGCCGCTCCCCGGCAACGAGTTTGCCGACCCCTTCCGATTTATCCTCCCTTTATAACTGGTGGGGGCGACAATCGTGTCGCCCAATATTGCCGTGCCGACGAAAACAATTATGATAAGATTCACACTAATGTAATTGGGGGAAGAATGGCAAGGCTGACGGATCAGGAGAAACAGGAGATTGTCCGCTTTATTGAGGCGGGGAAACCGTTGCCGGAAAAATATCGCTTTCTCCTGTTCGACGAAAAGCGGGAAGTGGAATTGGTCTGGAACGGCAAGACAGGCGAAGTTTGTAACATTGTTCTGCCATTCCAGATAATCGAGCAGGTGGATGAGCCGCGTTCGGAGAAAGAAGTTAAACTACAGCCCGGTTTGTTCGATGCGGTATCAGGCAGGCAGTTAAAAGGGTGGACGAACAAGCTAATCTGGGGCGACAACAAACTAATCCTTTCCAGCCTGAAGAACGGCCCGCTACGGGAGGAAATAGAGAAGCAGGGGGGATTAAAGCTCATATACATAGACCCCCCGTTTGACGTTGGCGCCGACTTTTCTATGGATATCGAGATTGGCGGCGACACCTTCACCAAGAAACCAAACATCATGGAGGAACTAGCCTACCGGGACACTTGGGGCAAAGGGGCGGATTCCTTTATTGCCATGATTTACGAGCGACTTGCGCTGATGCGAGACTTGCTGGCCGAGGACGGCAGTATTTACGTGCATAGTGGTTGGCAGGTCAGCCACCTAATCAAGGCCGTGATGGACGAAATATTCGGGTCGCAACGTTTTAGGAGCGAAATAATTTGGAAACGTACAACGGCCCATAGTGATTCGCAATCCTTTGGCAACGTTCATGAGACGATATTCTACTATTGCAAGACTTCAAGGGTTCTTTTCAATCCTGTTCATACGCCGTACAGCAACGAATATGCCGACACCCGTTACAAACACATGGATCCTGATGGAAGGCGGTTTATGGATGATAATGTTACTGCACCATCACACGGAAGCGATTCAGGACGGTATCAATGGAAAAGAAAGTACCCGCCTTCTGGACGAATGTGGTCATACACTCAAGACAATATGCAAGAACTAGAACGGAAAAATAAACTATATTACACGCGCGAAGGCATGCCAAGAATCAAGCGGTACTTAGACGAAATGCCTGGGTTGGCTGTTTCTAGCTTATGGACAGATATTTTTGCAATCAATTCTCAAGCTCAAGAACGACACGATTACCCCACTCAGAAACCGGAGGCACTATTGGAGCGAATCATCAAAGCCTCGTCCAACGAGGGGGACATTGTGGCCGACTTTTTCGGCGGTTCGGGCACCGTTGCGGCCGTGGCGGAGAAGCTTGGGCGCAAGTGGATTGTCAGCGACCTGGGTAAGTTTGCCATTCACACAACCCGCAAACGGATTATCGGCGTACAGCGGGAATTGAAAGCAGAAGACAAAACCTATCGCGCATTTGAAATCCTTAATCTCGGCAAGTACGAACGGCAACTCTACATCGGCGTCAATCCAAACTTGCGGGAAGCCGGGCAACAAAAACAGTTGGAGGAGAAAGAGGCGGCATTCCTTGATCTTATCCTTAAGGCCTATCGGGCAGAGAAGACCGAGGGCTTTCAGACATTCCACGGTAAAAAGGCGGGGCGGCTTGTGGTGGTGGGGCCGGTCAATATGCCCGTCACGCGCCGATTCGTAGAAGAGATTATTCTTGAGTGCCGAAAAAAGCACATAACCAAGGTGGACATCCTTGGCTTTGAATTCGAAATGGGCTTGTTCCCCAACGTGCTGGACGAGGCGAAATCTAAGGGGATAGACATCGCCCCCAAATACATCCCTGCCGACGTGTTCGACAAACGTGCAGTTGAGAAAAATCAAGTGGTATTCCACGATGTTTCCTACATCGAGGTGAAGCCGCACGTCAAGAAGGGTAAGGTGGCGGTGGAGCTGACCGACTTTTCGGTGTTCTATTCCCAAGGCTCCATAAAATCGGCAGAGGCCGACCTTAAGGAGAAGGGGAGCAAGATAGTGGTCGAGAAGGGGCAGATAGTCAAAGTTAGCAAGGACAAGGACGGCGTCATCACCCGCGAGAAGCTGACTAAAAAATGGACGGACTGGATTGATTATTGGTCGGTGGACTTCGATTTTGAAAGCAAGCGGGAGATTATCCGATTTAAAAACGCGGACAGCGGGGAGTGCGAGGAAGTCTGGACGGGGGATTACGTTTTCGAGAACGAGTGGCAATCTTTCCGCACAAAGAAAGACCGTTCGCTGGAATTAACCAGCGCATTTCACGAATGCACTTCCGGGCGGCGCAAGATTGCCGTAAAGGTGGTGGATATTTTTGGCAATGATACAATGAAAATCGTGGAAGTGAAGGTATGACGACGCTTGGGAAGCCAAAATACCATAGGCAACGCTTCCTGCTGGTTCTTTTGGAACTGGCGGGGGGGCTCTTGTCAAAAATTGATTTGCAGAAGTTGCTATTTTTATGGCAACAAGAAACCCACAGCCTCAATTATGATTTTGTTCCTTACCATTATGGTTGTTACTCCTTTCAGGCGCATTCGGACGCCGTATTGTTGGAGTCTAGAGGTTGGCTTAAGACGGAGGGCAAGGATATTCGGTTGGTGAAAAATCCCTCCGGGATGACAATTGATGAAGGGGACTTGGTTGAAGGTTTCGTAAAAAAGTACAAGGATTATCGCGGCACAAAATTAATACGTCATGTATATGGGCAATACCCTTACTACGCTATAAACAGCAGAGTTGCCGAGGAGATATTGGACGCCTCGTCCTATGAAAAAGTCCTGCAAGCCAAAAACAATTTATGGGTTGAGACGGAAGAGCTTTTTACCATCGGCTACGAAGGGCTGTCTTTTGAGAAATACGCCAACCAGCTAATTAGGCGTAATGTGCGTTTATTGTGTGATGTCCGTAGGAACCCTTTGAGCATGAAGTTTGGTTTTTCAAAGGGTAATTTAAGCGCCCAGTTGCCCAAGCTTGGAATTAAATATTTGCATATCCCCGAGCTCGGCATACAATCGGAATACCGAAAGAATCTGGAGACGGAATCCGATTACAAAGAATTATTTGAAACCTATAAAAAATCGTTGCTACAGAAAAAAGAAAGTTTGGAAACGCTTGGTAGAGTGCTTGACCGACATAAACGGGTCGCGCTTACATGTTTTGAGAAAAGGCCCGAATCGTGTCATAGAAATTGCATCAGCGAATATATGGAAGGCGCAAGAGACATCAAGGCCGTCCATTTATGAGCACAATGCGTAAAGTGTTCATTACGGTAAAGACATACCCCACACTTTCCAATAAATATGCCGAGCTTGTTTGCACGGCCGGAATCCTTGACGATGGAAGTTGGGTTCGCGTTTATCCCTTGCCGTTCAGGAAGTTGGATTACGATAATAGGTATAAGAAATACCAGTGGATGGAGTTGCCCTTGGTAAAAAATGAAAGTGATCCAAGGCCGGAGAGCTATAAGATTACGGATATCTCGAAGGTGCAGTTAATCGGGGAGCCTGTTGGGACTGAGCAGGCTTGGGCTGAGCGAAAACGTATTGTTTTTGAGAAAAACGACGCGTTTTCGGATTTAGAGGCCTTAATAAAAAGGGCAGACGACAATCAACTGTCTATCGCCATTTTCAAACCTTCCGAGATTTTGGAGTTCGTAGTCGAAAAAACGACTCGTGAATGGGACAAGGACAGCTTGGATACCTTGAAGGCCAAGGCGAGCCAGCTTTCACTTTTTCAATCGGAAGACGAGGTCAAAAAGGAGTTTGCAATAGTTGATAAATTGCCTTACAAGTTCTCCTACAGGTTCAAAGACTGTAACGGCAAGGAAAGCACGCTTATGATTGAGGATTGGGAAATAGGTGCCTTGTACTGGAATTGTCTCAAGCAATGCGAGGGGAATGAACATGACGCCATTGGCCTAGTCCGCAAAAAATACTTTGAAGAGTTTTCAAAAAAGGACATCTCTTTATTTCTAGGGACAACTCGTCAATTCCACGGCTGGGCAAAAAACCCGTTTGTTATTATTGGCGTTTTCTATCCACCTGTGACATTGCAAGGTTCTCTGTTTAAGGGGTAGGGACATGGCATTGCACCCTAAATTCCCATCCTCCCCCCACGTAATTTTAGACCCGGCTATCCGTTGGTTTCCGGCGGACGAGGCATTACGCGCCTCAACCTCCGAAAAACTGATGCCGCCTTTGGTGCCGGAATTACGGAAACGGGTTAAACAATGGCGGGACAACGGTTACGCAAAAGCCACCGATACAAGCCGGAGCCTGCTCAACTGGTGGTTTAATACGCCCCATCCGGCGCCCGATGTAAACGGAAACATGGCTGAGTTCCAGTATTACTTCGCCCAACGGGAAGCCTTGGAAACAATCATTTACCTTTACGATGTGGCGGGGGTTAAGGATAAATACGACCTTATGCGTTTTGATAGCTCTGGCGCGGTCACTACGGGACAATTCGACGAGACTTGGCGGCGTTTTGTCGTAAAGATGGCGACCGGTTCCGGCAAAACCAAGGTAATGAGCCTTGTTCTGGCTTGGAGTTTTTTTCACAAGTTGTACGAGCCGGATTCGGAAATGGCTCGGAATTTTCTGGTCATCGCCCCTAACATCATAGTGCTTGACCGCATACGAAAAGATTTTGACGGACTAGGAATTTTTTTCAAAGACCCTGTTCTGCCTGACAACGGACATGACGGGCGCAACTGGCGGGATGATTTTCAGCTTACGCTCCATATTCAGGACGAAGTTCGGATAACCCGCCCAACCGGGAACATTTTTCTCACAAATATCCACCGCATTTATAGCGGCGAGGATATTCCGCCTTCGCCGGACGACGAGGACACCATGGATTATTTTCTGGGAAAGCGTCCCACCGGGGCGACTACCGACTCAAAGGTTGACCTTGGGCTTATAGTTCGGGATATTGACGAGCTTGTTGTTTTAAACGACGAGGCGCACCACATCCACGACCCGCGTATGGCGTGGTTCAAATCAATCGAGGATATTCACAACAGGCTTAGACTTAAAGGCGATTCTTTGTCCCTGCAAATTGACGTGACGGCCACGCCCAAGCACAACAACGGGGCGATTTTCGTGCAGACGGTGGCGGATTATCCATTGGTGGAGGCGATCTCCCAGAACGTTGTAAAGCACCCCGTGCTTCCAGATGCGCCGAGCAGGGCGAAACTTGTCGAACAAAAAAGCGCAAAGTTCATCGAAAAGTACGCCGACTACATAAATTTGGGGGTCATTGAATGGCGCAAGGCATATATCGAGCACGAGAAACTTGGGGAAAAGGCCATTCTATTCGTTATGACGGACGACACAAGAAACTGCGACGACGTGGCCGGATATTTGGAGGGGAACTACCCCGACCTGAAGGATTCTGTTTTGGTGATTCATACAAAAAATAACGGGGAGATTTCTGAATCTGCCACGGGGAAGAATAAAGACGAGTTGGAACTTTTGCGCAAACAAGCCAATGGCATTGACACTTGGGACAGTCCGTACAAGGCAATTGTCTCCGTCATGATGCTAAAAGAAGGTTGGGATGTTCGCAACGTAACAACCATTGTCGGTCTGAGAGCCTATGCCGCAACAAGCAATATTCTTCCGGAGCAAACCCTTGGCCGCGGTTTGCGTAAGATGTACCAGGGCGAGGTTGAGGAATACGTCAGCGTTGTAGGCACTACGGCATTTATGGAGTTCGTGGAGTCCATCCAGGCCGAGGGTGTGGTTCTTGAGCGGAAACCGATGGGCGAAGGCCCCCAGGCCAACGCACCGTTGGTGGTGGAGATAGACAAGGAAAATCCCAAAAAGGATATTGATGGGTTGGACATCGAAATACCTGTTATGACACCAAGCGTTTACAGGGAGTATAAAAACCTGGCTGATTTGGACGAGGGTGCTCTAGGCCATGAGAAGGTGGCATATAAAAAATTCAGTGAAGAAGAACAGAGGGAGATTGTGTTCAAGGATATCACCACCGACGAAGTGACGCACACCACCATCTTGGATTCGGCTGGAATCGCGGATTATCAAAGCGTCATAGGATATTTTGCCCAAACAATTATGAAAGACCTTCGGCTAGTAAGCGGCTACGATGTTCTGTACGGGAAGATAAAGTACTTTATCCAAGACAGCCTTTTTGTGGAAAAGGTGGCACTTGAAAACCCAAACACGCTGAGGAATTTATCGGAAATGGTAGTCTCTAAAACCATAGTCGAGACATTTAAAAAAGCAATCAACGCCCTTACAATTCGGTCAAAGGGGGACGCAAGGATTCACGACACAATTAAACTCCGGCAAACCCGTCCATTCGCGCCCAAAAATCAGGGGTATTTGATTCCCCGAAAAAGTGTTTTTAACAAAATCGTGGGCGACAGTAATTTCGAGCTACTTTTTGCCCGTTGGCTGGATGACTGCGAGGATGTCGTTTCCTTTGCCAAAAACTATTTTGCCGTGAATTTTAAGTTGGATTATGTGAACGCGGACGGCGATATCTCCAACTATCACCCTGATTTTTTCGTGAAAGTATCCGAAAAGGAATTATTCATCGTCGAGACCAAGGGTCAGGAAGAATTGGATGTTCCGCGAAAAATGGCGCGCTTACGCCAGTGGTGCGAGGATATCAGCCGAGTCCAAAAGGACAAAAAATTTGATTTTGTTTATGTGGACATGGAAAGTTTCAACAAGTATAAGCCCGTTACGTTTCGGCAGTTGGTTGAAGGATTTAAGGAATATAAAGCGGGGGAAGAATGGGGAATATAGGACGTAACGATCCGTGCCCTTGCGGGAGCGGTAAGAAATATAAAAAGTGTTGCCTGATCAATTCCCGGCCTGCGCAGGGACGGGAAGACGACATAAAAAAACGGCTTGTCCAGTCTTTGATTAAGTTTGCCAAGGATGTTCATAAGGATTCTATTGCCGAGGCTTTCGAATATTTTTGGGGCGAGTATTCCTTTAAGGACTACCTTCCGAAAGATTTTCAGGAAATGGCGCATATTAACTTTATGGAGTGGTTTATTCACGACTGGGTGGTGGACGAGGACGAGGCGGACTGTCTGATAGACCTGTATGAAAAGAGAAATAGAACGTTGTCTTCGGGGGAGCTGTCCGTTCTAAACAAAATGAGACGGGCGGTTTTGTCGCTTTACGAAGTTCTGGAAGTTTTTCCTGAAAAAGGGCTGGTCCTAAGAGATTTATTGCGCGGAGACGAAATAGAGGTGTCCGAGCAATCGGCGACAAGAACCCTGAGAAAATGGGATATCTTCGCCACCCGATTAATAAGGCTGGACGGACTGACGGTGATTAACTTGGGTGTCTTTCCGTTTAACATAAGGCGTAAGGACGAGTTGGTCGAGGAGTTGACGAGCTATTTTGCCGAATACGTCAGGGATTTCCCCGGTTCCACCATGAACGACTTTTTAAAAACCGAGGGCGGGGAGTTTTTTAACGACTGTTGGTGCGATTTTATAATCCACCCCGTCGTTCCTGCGCTGGTTAACACTTCCGGAGATCCGTTGGTTGTTGCCAAGGCCAGGTTTTCGGTCATCGGTGACGCAAAGGAGGTCTGGATAAAGGCGCAGGGCGTCAAGGACTTTGAAAAGAGGGATAAGGGCATTATTCATTGGATGGGAAGGAACACGGAAAAGAAATTTGTGATGTTCGGAAGCGTGAAGATAACGGGCAAAAAACTCACTCTTGAATGCAATTCCAAAAAGAGGCTGGAGAAGGGAAAGAAGTTGTTGCTAAAACACCTGGCCGGAATGATTGCCCATGACGACGACACTTTTGATGAGGCGACCGAGGTATTGCGAGAGTTGCAGGAGGGACGAAAACCCTCCCTGATTCGGCGGAGCGACGACGACATGCCGTTTGAAGAGGCGCAGAAGTTCTACGAGGAGTACATGCGTAAACATTACAACGAATGGCTGGCCAAGGCGTCTCCGGCCCTCGGCGGCAAAACACCGTTGGTGGCGGTTATGACCAAGGAGGGGAGGACGATGGTCGCCGAACTTCTAAAGTACTTTGAGAACGGCGAGGAGCATAACAAGCTGGAAGGCAGACCGCATTTCGACGTCTCATGGATGTGGAAAAAGCTTGGGATACCAAGGGACGAATATCAAGAACCACAGGGGAATTTGCCGGACAAACTATGGGAGAAATCGGGGACGGTTGTTCCGTCCGTGCCGCCGGACGTATGGCGAAAGCTTTACGTGGAGGCGGATAAATTTCGAAAACTCGCGCCTTGGAAATATATGTCCGACGACGCGCCTTTTGCGGTGAAAGACCCGGAGTCCGACCAAACCTATTATTGTTGCGTTATTGGGTCGTTGGGCCAGGTTTTCGGCCTTGCCGCCTTTCGCGGAGCGGAGGGATGGGATGTTTATCGCAGAACGCGCGCGGAGGAATCGGAGGGGAGCCCCTCGGAATGGATTACCTTTCAAAACGCGCTTTTTGTGGATTTCACCGACCCCTCTTACCTCGAGCCGGAAGACGTTGCAAACGTGGCCCGGTTCGGACTTTTCTTTAAGGGAAAAAATTCCACCCCGATGTTCAGGAGTTTTTTGCCGGGTTATGCCCAATGGTTTTTGACGACCGCGGAGGCCGTGGCGTTGACAAAGATACTTCACTGCGCCGCTCTTTTTACGGTGGAATACAAAAAAAAATCGGAAGCATTTTGCGGGAGCGACGACAATGTCTTCACGTACTTACTTTCGGAAGGTGCGGACGAAAAACAGGCCGTGGAAACAAAATGGCTGGCGCCTGACCAGGCAAAGGAGGCGGATGTTCCCGACGTCTCTTTAAATCAATTTAAATTGCGCCAGCTTCAAAAAATCAAACCGAACGCCGGATTTGCATGGGAGTCCGATTTTTTCTACAAACCAGACACGCTCTTGCTAGATTTTGACCGCCCATATTTGTTGCGCCTTGCCTTGGTGGTGGATGGGGAATCGGGCTTTCTTTTTCATGCGGAGGCCATGCCGCACGACTCCAATCCGCATATTTTTCTTGCCGAGTGCGTCATCAAGGCAATAGAGGGACACGGGATTGTACCGGGGGAAATTCAGGTAAAAAACAAGGCGTCTTTCGAGGCGTTGAAACCGCTGGCCAAACAGATGGGAATAACGGTAACCCTTAAACCTCGGCTTCCGGCGGTTGCCGAGGCAAGGAAAGGGCTTGACAAATTTGAGATGGGTTCCTAGGTCTAATCCGCAAAAAATACAAAAAGTGGTCGGTACGCCGTGAAAGGAGATAGTTGGGCCGGCTCCCCGGCACACTTCCGCGTTCGCTCCAGCGCAAAAAGTGCAAAAAAGGTCAATAAAACCAAAAGCGCAAAAGCCCTCGGCACGGATACGGGGTATAAATGTGGAATGAATAGTGAAACAGAATTCAGAATACAGGAGTCATGAGACAGAAGGGGGGGCCTCACGCGAAGAACGCGAAGGAGTTGGTGGGTACAAAGCCTCTGCTTTGTACCTCATGCCGGAGGCATGAACTCATTATGCTTATTCGAGGACGGGCGTACATGGCGGAGGCCATGTACCTACCAAAGACGGGAGCGGGAACCGGGGAGGGGAATGGACAAATTATTGTACACACTGAAGTCCCTTCTGCCCACAAGATGGGCAGGGATGACATGTGTGCCTACCGGAAAAAGGGGAAAAGGGGCGGACAAGTCGGTCAAACTGGACAAAGTGGACAGGATAATTTTTGGTAGTGCTACCTTTTGAAAAACATTTAGAAATGTAAATAAATTCCCTAAAGTTATGATAACGTAGTGTGGATGAAAAATGTAATTTTTGTTGCGGTATTTTTTATCATTGCCTCATCCGTTGCTTACGCCGACTGTGTCTGCCGTTGCATGAATGGAGAGAATGTTCCTTTATGCTCTAGCTCTATTGATTTGGCACCATTATGTCCACCAAAATTATGCCCGATTGTGCCTCCGTCCGTTACGCCCGTACCTCAACCCTATGTGCCTCCTATTGGAACGCAAAGTTGTACACAACAACAGGTTTTAAATCAATATACAAATCTCTATGAGTGGCGATTAATTTGCAGGTAATTAATATTTGATAATTTCAATTTAAATCTTTTTTCTTGTAAGCTCCTCTTTCCCTCTGCTCCGGTTCTGGAATAAGCGCGTCAATATCCTCTATGTTCCATAGCCTGTCGGTCAATCCGGCTTGCATTGCCGGGGTGACTTTCAAGGTCGTGTGGATTCTCACGAAGTTGTAGAACATGAAGTAAAGGGCTAGAGCGTGGCAATGGTTCTCCATCTTCTTTGAGAATCCGTTTGTAAGCCTTGTAAACCGCCTCATACCCATTCGCATATTAAGGTTCTGGCGTTCGACATAGCTGGTGGAAGCGGCCTTTAAATCGGGATTGCCGTTCATCGTGGTCTTTTTTATTCCCACCACATCCGAACCGCTATACCTCTTTTCCCCAGTAGGTGAATCACCATATAGCTTAATAAGCATGGCGTAATCAATATCTCCGACAAAAGCATTATCAACGGCATCCGCATAGGCTTTGTGACCGTCCGTGGTCAACTGGACGCGATTGGCTAGGCGGGATTTTAGATCGTTCATAAGGGTCAAGGCATTCTCGGCATCACGCTGGCCTACCAAGTAGCTAATGATTAGCTTGTTGTAGGCATCCAGAGCAGTCCACGTCCAAGCGTCACCCGCGCCCTCTTTCTTTAAAATCTTGGCGGTCTTTTCTTTGGCGTAAACGAAGCTCCATATCTCGTCGCATTGTACGCGCTTGCTGGTTACGTTCCTAACGTGTTCATTGTGATAGTCCGCGCAAGCCGTCCCTGCATCAACCAGAAGCTTTTGAACGCCGTTATAGGAAACGTCCGCAATGCGGGTGATGGACCGCATGGAAACGCCCTCGCAGAGCATCTGCAATATCTGCAATCTCTTTTTAACGTCCAATCTATTCATGACTATATCTTACGGGACGCCTCTTTAATTGTCAAGCATTTTCTCTTTTTGAAAATTAGAGAAAAGGCGGTTTGAGAGCGCGGCGCAAGCCGCGATTTGTTTTGGTGGGTTTCTTGGTGTATACTTCAAGAGGTCACCAAGAAGAATTTGGCTCAAACTAAAATCTCCTTGTTGTGATTGGCGCCCCCGGTGAGATTTAAACTCACATACAACCGGGTGCGGGTCCGATGGCCTTATTCGTTAGGCGACGGGGGCGCACAATGGTGTATGGCCCTTGGGCTGGCAGGCCAGCCCAAGGGCCATTTTTTAATCAAAAAGGAAGTTTTTAATCATCTGATGTTTCTTCATTTTCATTTTCTCCGTTTTTTTCAAATTCTATTAGGCCATAAACACCCGGACTAGGGCGTGTGAAGGTATCCCTTCTGCGAACATAGGCCGCCAATGTTCCTGATAAATTTTGTCGGTCTTTTTTTGTTAGCGGTTTGCCGATGGCTTTAAGGATGTCGTTTATGTGCATCCGTTTCCCATGTTTCCGAAGTGCGCTTCTTGCGAGACCCGCAGAACTATTTTCGCGCATCGATGTTTCACCGCCGGGACTGTCTTTTGAGAAATGTTTAATCGAATCTTCGAGGGCTTGGAGGTAGGCTTTTTCTTGGAGTAATTTATTTTCCAACTCCTGAATTTCCGCCTTTTTCTTGACGATATTCCTTTCAATCTTATTACGCGCAAAATCTTCGCTCATTCATCACCTCATAAAGTCACAGGGCTTATTGTTTCCATTGGCGAAATTTTCTCACAGATGAAAGAGGATGTCAATGGATGAAACTCAAAAAGTTTCGCGCTTTTTCAACTTATTTTGAACCGCAAGAACAACTAATATAAAATCAATTAGTTAAGATGCGAAAAGCGGAAAATATTTTGCGTGTTAAGACTTTTTCCATCGAATTTTCGCGGCTTTTTGGGCTATGGCCGTTCTTTTTTTGGGGGTTAGAGCTTTCGCCCGCGCTTCTCCGCCTTTCATCCCGGCCTTCCGCGTGTAGTCTTTATCGGGATTCCTCAACGTCTCTTGAATCTGCCCAGTTGCGAGTTTACCTATCATAACGGCGGCACTTACCGCGTCGGCTGGTCGTCTTTGTCCCTGCGGGCCTCTTTTCATGCCACCATTATAATTCAGGAAATGAAAGAAAAAACGCCTTTTGAGTTATCCACAATTCATAAAGTAGCACTACCTAATTTTTGTACACCCTAAAGGGTGTACCTACCGGAAAAAGGGGAAAAGGGGCGGACAAGTCGGTCAAGTGAGACAAGTCGGTCAAACTGGACAGGCGAGGAGGTGTGGAAAGGCAGTTTTGCACAGCCTAAATGGTGTGCCTGCCGGACGTTGGCTACTTTTTGGGTTCGGATTGGAGGGTGTAGAGACGGTCGTATTTCGTAAAGGTGTGGAACGCGCTTAGGACGCAGATTATGAGGCCGGGGATCCCGTCCAAAAATCCCAGCTTGATTAGGTACATCTTCACGAACGTAAAAAGGGGGCGCAAGGTTATGTCCAAAATGTTTGCACGTTTTCCGGCCTTGAACGCCTCTTGCGCGCCTATTCTAGTGAAGTTGTCAATCGTCCTAAAATGTCCGTAGATGTTCTCGAACGAAAGATGGTAGAGGTCGCCCGAGAGTTTTTCCACCCTGCCGTCCACCTTTAACGAGTCGTGCGGATCCACCCCCTCCCATTTTGCCAACGCCTTTTTTACCAACCGTACTTTTGGCGCGGGATACCAGCCGCAATGGTTTATCCACCTGTTGATGTAGAAAACTTTGCGCGGCATGGAATAGCCGTCGGCCGTCGGGTTTTTCATGACCTCCAAAATTTCCTCGCGAAGACGGGCGGAGACGCGCTCGTCCGCGTCGAGCGATATAACCCAGTCGTGCGCCGTGGCTGACATCGCGTGGTTTTTTTGCCTGACGTGCCCCTCCCAGGCGCGCTCGATAATTTTTATTTTTGGAAACGTGGCGGCTATTTCGCGAGTTTTGTCGGAGCTGTGGGAGTCCATCAGCACTATTTCGTCCACCCACGAGAGGCTTTTTAGGCAGTCGGAGATTTTTGCCTCCTCGTTGTGTGTGATTATCGCGGCGGAAATTTTTGGGCTTGTGTTTGCCGGCATCGAGTGGTTATTTGAGGGGCTTGAGATTTTCGTCCAGTCGGACGGCCTCGTCCACCAACATCACCGGTATCTCGTCCTTAATCTCGTAAAGCAGTCTGCACTTGGGGCAGACCAGCCCGTCTTTTCCAGCGGTCAGTTGCAAATCCCCCCTGCATTGCGGGCAGACCAAAACGTCCAGCAGTTCCTTAGAGATTGTCATGGCGCGCTCCCGGCTACCGCGCGGGCGATGTCCACGCCGTTTAGGGCGATGCCCAGCGATGTCATGGTGTCGATCGCGAATTGGTCCGCCGCCATTTCCTGCGGAAGTCCGAAGCCGGTTTGGTTCCCGCGAAGTTTTACGGCGGAGTGGTTTAGCACGGCGTGTCCCATCTCGTGATAAAGGACGAAGGCCAGGGCGGAATTAAAGGCGGACGCGTCCGCGCCGGCGGTCGCGACGGCGCTCTTCAGGTCGGAGATAAACTGGTTGGAGAGCGAGACGGTTCGGAAAAGGGTCTCGGCCCCCTGCGTCATGCCGTCGCACAGAAAGACTGCGATGGTGCCGTCCACCCTCGGCGGGAAGTCCATAATAATCGCCTCCCAAACCGGGGGGGATACGTTTTGCATTTTGCCCAGCACGGGGTTGATTTGGTTAACCAACCCGGCCGTGTCGTTGTAATAGGGGGACCTCGACGAGACGCACATCTGGGCGTTCGTGGCTGTGGAGACGGCGGACTCGATTTTTTGAAGCGACCTGACCTCGCCGGCCGTCATGGTCACGCCGGTGGTCTGGGCGTCGGACGAGACTTGGGCGGTTCTTCCGCAGGCCGCCAGGGCCAGCGCCAAAAGAGCGGAGGCCAGCCGAATTGAGGCGGGCCGTTTAACCAAGCCAAACATCTTATACATATCGGATGATTGTACCACCGGGATTACACCGCACAAAATTTCCTCTTTTGAGGGTTGTGGGTGTAAAATCAAGGAAGGCCGGAGTACAATGCTATTGGACAGCGAACTCGCATGCGGAACGATTCGGTCGCGGGCCGATTTTGCGGCGGGTTTTGCGTTTTGGCTAAAAGGAAAAATATGTTTAAAAAATTTACTGAGCGGGCGAGGAAGGTGATAATACTCGCCAGGGAAGAGGCGGAGAAAAAACAGCACGAGTACCTTGGCACCGAGCATCTTCTCGCCGGCATCCTGAAGGACGGCGGCGGCGTTGCCATAGCGGTGCTACAAAGACTCGGGGCCGACCTAAGGCAGATAAGGCAGGAGGTGGAGAGGCACATGCCCCCCACGTCCACCACGCTTGTAATCGGCGACATACCGTTCACCGCGCGCGCCAAGAAGGTGTTGGAATTTGCGGTGGAGGAGGCCCGTTCGATGGGGCACAGCTACATAGGCACCGAGCACATGCTTTTGGGGCTCATCCGCGAAAAGGAGGGCGTCGCCGCGAGGATACTAATCTCCCTCAACCTGCACTACACGGAGATAAGGGAGCAGACCATTAATTTGCTCAGGGAGCCGGTTTCCCCAACGCAGGAAAAACAGCAGAGCAAGACCCCGGCCCTGGACGAGTTCGGCAGGGATCTTACGGAGCTTGCCAAAGACGGAAAGCTTGACCCCGTCATTGGAAGGGACAACGAGATAGAGCGGGTGATACAGATACTCGCCAGAAGGACGAAGAACAACCCCATCTTGATAGGAGAGCCGGGGGTTGGCAAAACCGCGATTGTCGAGGGGCTTGCCCGGAGAATTTTCAGCAGGGAGGTTCCGCAACTGCTTTATGACAAGCGGGTGGTCGCGCTCGACCTCGGGGCGATAATTGCCGGCACCAAGTACCGGGGCCAGTTCGAGCAGAGAATCAAGGCGATAATGAAGGAGATTGCGCAGTCCCGCAACGTGATTATATTCATAGACGAGATTCACACGCTCGTCGGCGCCGGGGCCGCCGAAGGCTCGGTGGACGCGTCCAACATGCTAAAGCCCGCGCTTTCGAGGGGCGAGATACAGTGCGTCGGTGCGACCACGATAGACGAGTACCGGAAGTACATCGAAAAGAACGGAGCCTTGGAGCGCAGGTTTCAGCCGATTATGGTCAACGCGCCGAGCATTGACGAGACAATAATGATAATCAAGGGGCTTAAAAACGAGTACGAGGCGCACCACAGGGCGATTATCACGGACGGGGCCATAAGCGCCGCCGTCACGCTTTCGGACAGGTACATAAGCGACCGGTTCCTGCCGGACAAGGCGATAGACGTCATTGACGAGGCCGGTTCGCGCGTGAGACTTCGCCAGGTTACGTTCCCGCCCGAGGTGCGCGAGATGCAGAAGAAAATTGACGACCTTTCGCGCGAGAAGAAGGAAAGAATCGAGAAGCAGGAGTTCGAATACGCCGTGGAGCTTCGCGACCAGGAGACGAGGCTTCGCAAAGATTTGGAGTTTTTGAAGGACAAGCTGGAGGGCGTAGGGGCCAACGCGAAGCCTGAGGTCACCGAGTCCGACGTGGCGCAGGTGGTCTCCTCCATAACCGGGATACCGGTCTACCGCCTCGCGAAGGAAGACACGGAAAAGCTGAGGGACATGGCGGCCGACATAAACAAGCGGATATTCGGGCAGAAAGAGGCGGTGGAGCGCGTGTGCGAGTCCGTTCGCAGAAGCAGGGCCGGGTTGAAGGATCACTTCAGGCCGATGGGGACTTTCCTTTTCATGGGGCCGACCGGCGTCGGAAAGACGGAGCTGGCCCACGTGCTGGCGGAAAACCTTTTTGGCGACAGGCGTTCTTTGATAAGGCTCGACATGTCCGAATACGTGGAAAAATTCTCGGCGTCCAAGCTGACCGGCGCCCCCCCTGGGTACGTCGGCTACGAGGAGGGCGGGATGCTGACCGAGCTGGTTCGCCGGAAACCGTATTCCGTCGTGTTGCTGGACGAGATTGAAAAGGCCCACCCGGATGTTTACCAGATGTTGCTTCAGATAATGGACGACGGTAGCCTTACCGACAGCTTCGGCAGGCGCGTGAGCTTCCGAAACGTCATTCTCATAATGACGTCCAATCTATCGGCCAGGTTCATCGAAAAGGACTTCACCATGGGTTTCCAGACCACCGAGAACAACAGCCAGGACTACCAAAAGATGTCCGGCCTCATCAAGGCGGAGCTTAAAAAATCGTTCAGCCCGGAGTTTATCAACAGGATAGACGAGGTCGTCGTGTTCAAAAAACTCGACCGAGAGTCAATCGCGCACATCGTGGACATGCAGATAGAAAAGGTCCGGGAGCTTTTGAAGGAAGAAAAGTTGGATTTGGAGATAACCCCGGAGGTAAAGGAATGGATAATAAACAAGGGTTACGACCCGGCCTACGGCGCCAGGCCGCTTAGGCGTGTTATTCAAAGGTACTTGGAGAACCCTCTTTCCGAGAAAATTCTCTCCGGCGAGGCCAAATCATACGGGATTCTTAAGGCCGAGATACGCGATGACACTATTTATATCTCGGAAAAAGTCGCGGTAGAAGCCGTTTAGATGTTTTAGCCGCACTTTTAAACTCAAGGGGGATTGTTGATCTGGCTTGGCCGCAACTGATGGGGAGTTTGTACCGCAAGGGGTTTGTCTCCCTTCTGCTTGTCTTCGCGGCCGGTTTTTTCTCGCCTGCGTCCGCGTTTGATTTCTCCAAGACCGTCAAGGAGATAAAAATAGAGGGGAACCAGCGCGCAAACACCGGAACCATTCGGTTTTACATCCACTCCAAAAAAGGCGACACCTACTCCGTGCTGTCGGTGAGGGACGACATAAAAAGAATTTACAACCTCGGTTATTTCGACGACATCTCGATGGAGATAGAGGAGGAACCAGACGGACTGACACTTGTTTTCGTGGTGAAGGAAAAACCGTTTGTAAGATCCGTAAAAATCGTCGGGAACGACGAAATTCCCGAAAAAGACCTGCTGACCGCGATAGAGCTGAAAAAAGGCTCGTTTTACCAAGGTCACGTCGTTCTTAAGGACATTCAAAGAATCAAAAAGAAATACCTGAAAAAAGGCTTTTATTTCACCGAGGTCACCCCGGTCACGACGGAGGCGGGTAAAAACCAGATTGACGTCACCTACAAGATAGAAGAGCGGCAAAGGGTGAAAATAGGGAAAATCACGTTTAAGGGGAACAAATTTTTCAACAGCATGAAATTGGCGGAACAAATCGAAACCAAGGAGCTTACCTTTTGGACTTCCGTGTCGGAAGGGGGCAATTACCAAAAGGAGAGCCTGAAGACGGACCTTCTAAGACTGGAGTCTTATTATAGGGACTTCGGATTCTTAAAGGCGAGGGTGGAAGAGCCTCGCGTGGAGGTGGACAAGGAAAACGGCGTCATACTCATCGCCCTTTCGGTGTTTGAGGGGGAGCAGTACAGGGTGGGTAAAATTACGGTGGAAGGCGACTTCGTCCACACGGCGGAGGAGATTCGAGAAAAAATAACCCTTAAGACCGGCGACATCTTTAACCAGTCGAAGTTTCGCTCCAGCATTTTTAAGATTACCGACATGTACGCCAACAGGGGCTACGCTTTCGCCAATCCTCTGCCCGAGGTCAGGGAACACCCGGAAAGCAAGACGGCGGACATACATCTTAAGGTTGATCCCGGCCAGGTGGTGTACATAGGAAAGATAACCCTGGCCGGCAACTTCAAGACTAGGGACAACGTGTTAAGACGGGAATTTCGGCTGTTGGAAGGCGAGCGGTTTAGTTCCGAGAAATTGAGCAGGTCCCGTCAGCGCCTTCAAAACACGGGTTTTTTTAGCACGGTTGAGATAGAGCAAAAAAGCGGCTTGGAGCCGGATTTGATGGATCTGCACGTGGTCGTCGTGGAGAAGGAAACGGGGCAGATACGGGCCGGCGTGGGCTATTCCTCGCTGGAAAACGCCTCGGTTCAGGCCTCGGTATCGGAGACCAATTTCCTGGGCACCGGCAAAACGCTCTCTTTTTCCGCGTCGGTCTCCTCCATAAGGCACGATTATTCGCTGGGGTACACCGAGCCTCATTTTAAGGACAGGGACATATCGCTTGGGTACACGATTTACGACCGTCAAATGTATTTCCAAAGTTTTATAACGGAAACTCTTGGCGGCGGCTTTACGTTCGGCAGGGGCCTGGCCGAGTATACGAGCGCGTCGGTTGGCTATAAGGTGGACAAGATTAATTTCACCCTCAACCCCGGGTATAACTCGGTAATTCCCCCGAGTCAGCTGGTGTTGTCGCAGGTCGGCACCCACACCACCAGTTCCATGGTCATGGGAGTGGCCACGGATACGCGCGACAATAAATTCAACCCTACCAATGGCTATAGGGTAGATTTAAATTCCGAATTGGCCGGCGGCCCGTTTGGCGCCGACGAGAATTTATACAAACTCGGCACTGCGGCGAGCAGGTATTTCCCGCTCCCGGCGGATTTCGTCATCATGTTCCACGGGGCGGCAAAATTCGTGGCCACCTTTGACGGGAGCACGCTACCGTTGTTTGAAAATTATTTTTTAGGCGGCAACGAGCTAAGGGGTTTCACTTACACCAACGTCGGGCCTTTGGACGGCAACCTATATTCGGTCGGCGGCGACTCGACGCTTTTGTTCAATGTTGAAATGAGTTACAATTTCACGAAGGCCGTGGAGGGCGTTTGGTTTTATGATCGCGGCCAGGTGTACGGGCCCAACAACCCCGGCATTGACCTGCAGAGAACCACGAGCAACAGGTTTGACGTGCAAAATATGAGAAACAGCGTCGGATTTGGCATAAGGTTCACCACGCCGGCCATGCCGATTTGGGTGTCGTGGGGTTTCAAGCTGGACAAAAGGCCGGAGGAAACCCCGATGGAATTTTTGTTTACTCTCGGCGGAGCGTTCTAAATATTTATTGAGGGAAAAATGTTGAAAAAAATGTTGTTTTTTGTGGTGGCGGCGTCTTTGACGCAACTGGCCCCGGCGCAATCCGCCGAAATTAAAATTGGGGTTATTAACATGCAGAGGGCCCTGACGGAGACAAACGACGGAAAAGCCGCGCTCGAAAAACTCAAGGTCAGGCTGGAGGCCGACTACAAGGTGCTTCAATCAAGGCAGGACGAGCTTAAGAAAATTGAGGACGAGCTTACCCAGCAGGGGTATATGCTAAGCGAGTCCGCCAAGGCCGAAAAACAGGAAAAATTAAGGCATGGCGCCGTGGACTTCCAGAAATTCCGCGAGGAGAAAAACAAGGAGTTTGTGGGGATTCAAAGGGAGGCCACCGAAAGAATCATGAAGAAAATGATGGACCAGGTTAAGAAATATGCGAAGGTCTCCGGTCTTTCCCTGGTTTTGGAATCAAGCTTTCAAACCCAGGCGACGCCGGGATCCGTCGTGTTTTCCGACGAAAAACTGGACATTACGGATAAGATGATAGAACTGTACAACAAGGAAACAAAAGGTTCGGAGACGCCAAGCCCGGCAAAATAACCGACGGCGGGTTTGGCGCCGCATTTTTTTTGAAAGCGGCGCGACCGCGCGCAAAATAAGAAAGTGAGAGTTTTATGGCCTTCAACAGGGAAGAAGTTGTCCAGCACATAGACAAACTGCCGGCCTTTTCCTCGACCGTCGCGAAGGTTATGCAACTCGCAAACAACCCGAAGTCCGCGCCGTCCGACCTGATTCAGGCCATAAGCCTGGATCCGCTAATGACAGCCAAGGTTCTTGGGCTTATCAACTCGGCCTATTTTAGCATGCGAGAGAAGGTTGTTTCGTTAAAGCGGGCGGTGATAATGCTCGGCTTCAACACGATTAAAAACATCGCGGTCGGCTCCGCCGTCGTAGCCAGCATAAAATTAAGAAACAACTACAAATGGTTCACCGGAGACCAGTTTTGGGAGCACTGCCTCGGAGTCGGCATAGGCGCGCGCATGATAGCGGCCAACACCGGCGTGTCGGCGGTGGATCAGGACGAGTATTTCATCGCGGGGCTTTTGCACGACATCGGCAAGGTCGTTTACGTGCAATACCATCCTGAGGAATACGCGGCCATAAGCGACGCGGCCACCGAGCCGGGCGTTGCAAAGACCGTCCTCGAGTTGCGCGAGTTCGGGATAGACCACGCGGAGCTTGGCGGGTTGATCGCAAAAAAATGGGAGCTTCCGCGCACCCTTTTGGAGCCGATAGGGCGCCACCACTCCGCGGCCTTGGTCGGGGAGGCGGGGCTGGACAAGTTGATTTCGGCGGTGCACGTCGCGAACTGTTATTGCAGGGAGATAAATCTTGGGATTAAGGGGCATTTGGAGACGATAGTTTTGAGTTCTGAGGCGCTAAAAACCCTGGGAATCGTCCAAAAAAATCTTCCCGGTTATTTTGCAGATTTGGAAAAAAAGGTTGAGGATGCCAAGATTTTTCTTAAGGGCTGAGTTTTGACGTGAAGGTTAAATTTTGGGGCGTAAGAGGCTCCATCTCCGTTCCCGGCCCGGACACCGTCCATTTCGGTGGCAACACGTCCTGCGTTCAGGTTATCGCCGAAAACCAGCCGGTGGTTATTTTGGACTCTGGAACTGGAATCCGAAAGCTTGGTTTGGATTTGCTTATCAACCACAAACAGAGCAAGGAAATTCACCTCCTTTTGTCGCACACGCACTGGGACCACATTCAAGGGCTTCCCTTTTTCGCGCCGCTTTACGTTCCGGGCTATTCGGTGAAAATTTACGGCCCCGTTCATTATGAGAAATCACTCGAGCAGGTGCTCGACCGGCAGATGGAG
>JACQEX010000111.1 GCA_016200345.1 Nitrospinota bacterium | reverse complement strand
GAAAAGGAGAAAAAATGTCCGTTAAGATTTACTACGAAAAAGACACAGACCCGAAATTCCTAAAGGGAAAAACCGTCGCCATCATCGGCTACGGCTCGCAGGGGCACGCCCACGCGCTCAATCTCAAGGACAGCGGCGTGAAGGTCGTGGTCGGCCTTCGCCCGGACAGCAAGTTTGTTGCGAGCGCGAAAAAGGCCGGCCTTTCGGTCATGACTGTGGCGGCGGCCGCAAAGGCGGCGCAGGTAATCATGATGCTCGTTCCCGACCACATTCAGGCGGGCGTTTACCAGTCCGAAATCAAACCGAACCTAAAGAAGGGGGACGCGCTGGCTTTCGCCCACGGGTTCAACATACATTTCGACCAGATCGTGCCGCCCAAGGACGTGGACGTTTTTATGGTCGCGCCCAAGGGGCCGGGACATCTCGTGCGAAGGCAATACCAAATTGGCGCGGGTGTGCCGTGCCTTTTGGCGGTGCATCAGGACGCAACTGGCAACGCTAAGAAGGTCGGGCTTGCATACGCGCGCGGCGTCGGCGGTGCGAGGTCGGGAATCATAGAGACCACGTTCAAGGAGGAGACCGAGACGGATTTGTTCGGCGAGCAGGTGGTCCTTTGCGGCGGCCTTTCGGAGCTGATTCGCGCCGGGTTCGACACGTTGGTGGAGGCCGGGTACCAGCCGGAGATAGCATATTTCGAGTGTCTGCACGAGGTTAAGCTTATCGTAGACCTGATATTCGAGGGGGGCATAAGCAACATGCGCTACTCCATATCCGACACGGCGAGGTACGGCGACGTAACCCGCGGGCCGAGGATAATCACCGACGAGACGCGCAAGGAGATGAAGAAAGTTCTTTCGGAAATCCAGCGCGGCGAGTTTGCGCGCGAGTTTATTTTGGAGAACAGGGTCGGCAGGCCGATGTTCAACGCGCTCGTGAAGAAGGACGCAAACCACCAGATAGAGCAGGTGGGCGACAAGCTTCGCGGCATGATGCCCTGGATAGGAAAGAAGATACAAGACTGATGAAGGTCGCCGGGGACGCCTGGAATTTTTTCGTGCCCTCGTTTGCGACGGGGACCGCGCTTGTTTATTTCGGGTACCCCGTGGTCGGGGAGCTCTTTTTAATTATTGCGGGATTCGTCCTCTTTTTCTTCCGCGACCCGACGCGCGTGATTCCGTCCGACCCTAGGGAGCTTGTCTCCCCGGCGGACGGGCTGGTGCACAAGATAGACGAGGATTGGTTCGACCCGGAGACGGGCGAGAAAAGAATAAGGCTCTCCATATTTCTTTCGGTGTTCAACGTGCACATCAATAGGTACCCGGTTTCGGGGACGGTGGAGAAGGTGGAGATACGGGACGGGAAATTTTTGGCCGCGTTCAACCATATGGCGTCGGAGGAAAACGCGCAGTCTGTTTTGGTGATTGCGTCCCCCTACGGCAGGATTGTTTTTAAGCAGATAGTTGGGCTGATTGCGCGGCGCATCGTCTGCTGGGCGAAGGCGGGGGACGTGGCCGTGAAAGGGGAGCGGTTCGGCCTTATTCGATTCGGCTCTAGGATGGACGTTACGATGCCGGCCGGCACGAGGCTTAAGGTGAAGGTTGGCGACAAGGTGTCCGGCGGCTCATCCGTTCTAGCAACTCTGTAAACGCTTTCCCGAATTTGGTAGGTACGGACTTTAGTCTGTACATATTTCAGGAGTTGGCGCTTCGCGCCAATGTACACACTTTAGTGTGTGCTTCTTTTAATTGGGAGGCGTTTTTGATGCATTATTCTGAAAAGCCAATAAAACTCAAGGCCATATCTTTAATTCTGCTGGCTCTTTTTTTCGGTTTTTCCGGCCACTCGTTTGCCGAAAAGAAAAACAAGAGGGAAGAGAAACCGACCGTGGTTCTTTTGCCGGTGATCCTGCACGGGGAGCAGTCTAGGGATTCCGTCGCCAGCTATCAGGACGCGGCGGCGGAATCACTGCAGTCAAAATACAAGGTGATAGTGGGAAGCAAGGTCGAGGAGGTTCTTAAAAAAGTCACAGCCAAAGAATCGCAAAAGGAGAATTGCGACCTGACGCGTTGTTACGGGGCTATAGCCGTCGAGTTCAACGCCGAGTATTTGGCGGTTTTAAACGTGACGAAGAGCGAGGGGGACTACTCTTTCTCCATAAAGGTAATGGATGTTATCGCCAACGAGCTCGTAATATCCAAGACGGACACATGTCCCGCCTGCAAGGCCTACCAAGTGGTCGAGAAGCTGAAGTTGCTTGTTCCGGCGGAGAAGACGGTGAAGGCGGAAAAGGTGGAGAAAACGCCGGCTCCCGTCGTCGTGTCGGAACCCACGCCGCCCCCTGCGCCCCGGGCGGTTGAAAAACCTTTTGTCGCGCTCAGCGTTGAGTTTCTTAATAATTTCCGTGCCAACGACCAAGAGTCCTTAAAGAAGTTTGCGGAGTTGGCGGACGCGGAAAACGTGCAGGCCCAGTTGATGATGGGCGTCAAAGCCGACGACGCGGGAAATTTTCCCGAGGCGATCAGATGGTATCAGAGGGCCGGTGGAAACGGCTACGGCGCCGGATGGATGATGTTGGGAACCTTGTATGCCTCCGGAAGGGGGATGTTAAAGGACGAATTGCAGGCGGGTGCGTTGTACAAAAAGGGGCTTGAGACGTTG
>JACQEX010000110.1 GCA_016200345.1 Nitrospinota bacterium | reverse complement strand
CTAGGTTGAGGAAAGTGGACGGCTACAAACACCTAAAGGAATTGCGGGAGGTTATGAAGGGCAAATTGGCAAAAGAAAACGTGCAGGTGAAGGCGGCGTGATGGTCATGCCAGAAGTTTCAACTAACAAAAAGCTTGACTCCCCGGAATCTACAACAATTTTATAAAGAAAAAGACGTGGTTGATTTGTCATGATTATTTTAATCTCCTTAACACGTTTAGCCCAGGAACACCTCAATCCCATTTATAATTCGGGTTTAATCTCCTTAACACGTTTAGCTCAGGAACAACCATAATGCCACGGGTTGAATGGTATTTATATGAACCTTTTACCGTTACAATGGCACTTACAAATGAACCCGCCTTCCCATTTTTCCCAAATGCAATATGGTAGATACTAACGCCATCCCCGTACAGCGCCTCATTGTCGTCCAGCAATTGAAATATATCGTCGTAAACCCAATAACAATGAGTGCCATCATCGTCATTAGGATTTTTTGGCGGAGCCGCCACGGTTCCTGTCACCCCAATCGCAAAACCTGCTTTGCAATATTGTGCCGTAAATGTTTTGACATCATCAGGAGTTGAAACGGAAAGAAGTTTCATTAATTTGTTCGTCAGTTGAGCCTTCTCTTCCGCCTCTAATGCTTCAGTTTGTTGTGCGTGTTTTTTTATAGAAAGTTCCAAATCCTCCCCTCTTGCTTCTAGTTTTAAGCGTCGGCAATCAACAATGTCGATTCGAGAAGCTCTACATTTTTTGGCATCATCATAAGTAATTGGAGGAAGAGGACCCGAACCCGGTCCATCAAGGGAAGAGCTTACGCGCCTATCCGTTGACCGCGCAATTTCATCTACGGAAAATCCTGCCTTTAGAAAATCCCAAATTGTTTTTGGCTCTGCATCATCAATACGAATGTCCAACTGATAGGCTTGGTCAAGGGTAAAACCGGCGACAATCCATCTCAGAGCTCCATATTTGCCGTCAAATCCCTCTTTTTTCCACCTTTTTGCTTCAGAAATTGCCGCTTGGGCTTGCTCCAGCGAAAATCCGGCTGTCTTCAAATCTCCGACTTCGTTCGGCGTAAATTTGGCCGCTTTCAATTCTTTTGCTTGCTCCAGCGAAAATCCAGCCGCCCTCCACTCCTTGGATCCTGTGGGTGTAAATCCCGCATACTTCAGCTCCTGTGCTTCGTATGCATTAAATCCGGCCGTTTCCCACTCTTTGGCTTCATTTTCCGTAAAACCAACTCTTTCCCAAACGGTGGCACAACCCGACTGAAATATCGTTAGGGAAATTAAAAGCAGACCGCCCGCAAGAAAATACTTTAACGTCATATACTCCCTCCATTTAAAATGTATGGGTCGATTTTATACCCCCCCCTGCAAAGTCAAGGCCAAACTGGATTGGTTTGGTTATGTTTGCTGGTCGGGCTACCATCGGAAACCGGCGTGTCGTAGTCGTGGATTTTCAAGTGAGGCTAGTGTAGTGTCCCGGCGTCCCCTTTACAGACGGAATATGCGGCGACACAAATTGGTGGCAACGGGATTCATCCTGTTGTTGCGCCCTCAAGGGCGCAAGGCAGGCCGCAGTATGCGACCATAATACTTCCGCCACCCAAGTCAGAGCGTGCATCACCGCTACCCGATGGAGGTTGCCGAAAAAAGCCCGCCACTACCAACGAATTGTAAAGCCGTTATGGGGACACTACACCAGATGAAAGGAAATCCTCGGTGCTTTTGTGCCAGAGAATCATCTCCTCCACCCAGCACCCGTGTTTATCCTCTATAACTATTTTTTCGGCTTTAAGGGGCAACCCCCATATAATGATGAAGGAAAATCGAAGGGCGCTACCAAGGAGGCTGTTAATGTCCGCGAAGACTTTAAAGTTAGAAATACCGTTTCAAAAGCTTATTTCTATGGTTGACCAGCTTGATCAAGATGAGAAGTTGATTCTCAAGAAGAAACTTGAGAGACAGAAGGTCTCAACTTGGCAGGCGCGTTTCGGGAATGTATTGGATAAGCTTGCCAAGAAGAATACCCGCTTTTCGGAAAAGGACGTTGCCGAGGACATAAAGAAGGCCGTCGCCCGGGTGCGCGCTAGTGGCAAAAATTAGGGCCGTTCTTGACACCAATTTGTTTGTAAGCGGACTTATCTCCCCCAAAGGTGCTCCTCGTAGAATTCTCGACCTAGCCAGAAAAGAAAGTTTTAAGGTTATAACCTCTATCGCCATTAACCACGAGATTCTTAACGTGTTACATAGAAGTCATATCTACGCTAAATACGGCCTAACGGAGGAAATAATTATTGAGAGATGAAAAAGAAAAGGAACCTTGGCGAGGAAATACTCGATGGACTTCGAGAAATCAAGTCCGGCGGGGGAAAGCGATACACCGTTTTTCCCTTCTTTTTTCAGAGGGAAAAGCAGGTTAGAATACCTCTTCGCTTCGGGTGATTAACTCAGCGGTAGAGTGCTACCTTCACACGGTAGAAGCCACAGGTTCAAATCCTGTATCACCCACCATAAATTCCCGCTTCAGGTTTTTTTAGCTGGTGCCTTGTTTCATCTTGCGGGAGGCGATTAGCGCGTCCACCACCGACGGGTCGGCAAGCGTGCTTGTGTCCCCCACCGACGCGATGTCGTTCTCCGCTATCTTCCTCAAAATCCTTCGCATGATTTTTCCGCTTCTCGTCTTCGGCAACGCGGGAGTCAGATGGATAATTTCTGGTTTGGCTATTGAGCCTATCTCCTTCGCCACGTGCTCTTTTAACGCCTTCTCCAACTCAAGCGACGGCTCCTTGCCGTCCTTTAATATCACGTACGCGTAAAGGGCCTGCCCCTTGATGTCGTGCGGCATTCCCACCACCGCCGCCTCGGCCACGCTGGGATGCGATACAAGCGCGCTCTCGACCTCCGCCGTTCCTATCCGGTGGCCGCTAATGTTGATTACGTCGTCAATCCGCCCCATAAGCCAGAAGTAGCCGTCTTTGTCCACCCTTGCGCCGTCGCCGGTGAAATATTTGCCGGGGTAGTTCGAGAAATAAGTGTCCTTAAATTTCTGATGGTCGCCGTAAACGGTGCGCATTATTCCGGGCCACGGTTTTTTTATGACCAGATATCCCCCCTCGTTGGCGTCGGCCCTGCTACCGTCCTGCCTTACGACCTCTGGCTCGACCCCGAAAAAGGGGAGCGTGGCGCTTCCCGGTTTAAGCGGCGTCGCGCCTGGTAGCGGCGTTATTAAAATTCCGCCGGTCTCCGTCTGCCACCAGGTGTCCACGATTGGAATCCGCTTCCGCCCCACGTGGTCGAAGTACCACATCCACGCCTCGGGGTTTATCGGCTCGCCGACGGAGCCGAGCACGCGAAGGGACGAAAGGTCGTACTTCTCGGTCCACTTCTCACCTTCTTTCGCCAACGCCCTTATGACGGTCGGCGCGGTGTAAAAGATGTTCACCCTGTGCCTGTCCACTACGCGCCAAAAGCGGCCCGGGTCGGGGTACGTCGGTATCCCCTCGAACATAAGCGTCGTGGCTCCCTGCGACAACGGGCCGTAAACCACGTAGCTGTGGCCGGTTATCCAGCCGATGTCGGCGGTGCACCAAAAGGTCTCCTCGTCCTTGTAGTCGAAGATATATTTGAACGTTTGCTGTGCGAATAGCAGATACCCGGCGGTGGTGTGCAGAACCCCCTTTGGCTTTCCGGTGCTACCGGATGTGTAGAGCAAAAAGAGAGTGTCTTCGGCGTCCATCTCCTCCGGCGGACAGAAGGCGGAGTACGGCTGTTTTGCCATT
>JACQEX010000109.1 GCA_016200345.1 Nitrospinota bacterium | reverse complement strand
GCTGTCCTTGAGATTGAGCGCGTGGGCGTGCCCCTGCGAGCCGTAGCCGATGATGGCGACGGTTTTTCCCTTTAGGAATTTCGGGTCTGTGTCTTTTTCGTAGTAAATCTTAACGGACATTTTTTCTCCTTTTCTTATCTTTATTTCGGGGCCAAAAGCTTCGCCCCCCGCGATATCGCCACCTTGCCCCCGCGCGACATCTCTTGGATGCCGAGCGGGCGCACCATCTCCAAAAATCCCTGTATCTTGCTCTCGGAGCCGGTTATCTCCACGGTGTAGGACTTGGGCGAAACGTCAACGACCTTCCCGCGAAAAATCTCCGCCATCCGCAAAATCTCCTCGCGGTTTTTTTCCTCCGCGTTTATCTTAACAAGCACAAGCTCGCGCTCCACGTGGTCCTCGGAGGTCACGTCCATCACCTTTATCACGTCAATCAGCTTGTTCAACTGCTTGTCAATTTGCTCTATCACCCGCTCCTCGCCGCGCGTTACGATGGTCATGCGCGATATCTGCGGGTCGTTCGTCTCGGCCACGGTGAGCGACTCAATGTTGTAGCCCCTGCCGGAGAAAAGCCCCGACACGCGCGAAAGCACGCCGAACCTGTTTTCCACCAGTATCGAAATCGTGTGTCGTCTCATATTTTTCCCTTAAAGGAGGATGATGTCCTTGACGGTCCCGCCGCCCGGCACCATCGGAAACACCTTCTCCTCCCTTTCCACAACAAAGTCCATAACCACCGGCCTCTTCACGTCGAACGCCTCCTTTAGCACGTCCCTCACCTCGGATTCCTTCGTGGCCCTAAGCCCCACCGCGCCGTACGCATCGGCCAGCTTCACGAAATCGGGGCCGGATCTAAGGTCGGAGTGCGAGTACCGCTTCTTAAAGAAAAGCTCCTGCCACTGCCGGACCATCCCGAGACAGCCGTTGTTCAAAATAGCGACCTTCACGTTGAGGCCGTACTGCACCGCCGTCGCAAGCTCCTGTATGTTCATCTGTATGCTTCCGTCGCCCGCGATGTCCACCACGAGTCTGTCGGGATACGCCGCCTGCGCGCCTATCGCCGCCGGAAGGCCGTAGCCCATCGTCCCAAGCCCGCCGGAGGTCAAAAACGTGCGCGGCGCGTCCAACGTTAAAAACTGCGCGGCCCACATCTGCGCCTGCCCCACCTCGGTGGTGTAGATCGCCTCGCGCCCGATGGCAAGCTTGCATATCTGTTCCACCACGTACTGCGGCTTGATGACGCCAGCGTCGGATTTCTCGTAGCGGTACGGGTAGAGCGATTTCCACTCGTCAACCGTCTTGTTCCATTCCCTGTGCTTGCCGTCCCAGTCGGTCTTGTCGCCGCCGAAAAGGCCGTTGAGCTTTTTCATCACGTCCAAAAGGTCGCCCACCACCGGGATGTGCGCGGTGACGTTTTTGCTTATCGAGGTCGGATCCACGTCCACGTGTATGATGTCGCAGTTTTGCGCGAAGGCGTCCAGTCTGCCGGTCACGCGGTCGTCAAAACGCGCGCCGAAAGCAATCATCAGGTCGGTCTCGTGCATCGCCATGTTCGCGGCGTAGGTTCCGTGCATTCCTAGCATCCCGAGGAAAAACGGGTTGCTGGTCGGGACGCTCCCAAGCGCCATCAGCGTGGTGGTCACCGGTATCTTGCTCGCGTCCACAAACTTCAAAAGTTCCGCCGACGCGTTGGCGAGTATCATCCCGCCGCCGACGTAAAGCACCGGACGCTTGGCCTCCTTGATGCGCTCGAAGGCCTTCTTCACCTGCGCCATGTGTCCCTCCACCGTGGGGTGGTAGCTTCTAAGCAAAACTTTTCCGGGAACGACGTACTCGACCTCTTTCACCAGCACGTCTCGCGGAAGATCCACGACCACCGGGCCGGGCTTGCCGGACATGGCGATGTAAAACGCCTCTTTCACGGTCTGCGCCAGCTCGCGCGTGTCGCGCACGAGGTACGAGTGCTTCGTGCAAGGCCTCGTCATGCCGATTATGTCCGCCTCCTGGAAGGCGTCGTTGCCGATTAGGTTGCTGTTCACCTGTCCGGTGAAGACCACCATCGGGATGGAATCCATGTACGCGGTTGCGATGCCGGTGACGGTGTTGGTGGCGCCGGGGCCGCTGGTGACAAGGGCCACGCCGCATCTTCCTGTGGCGCGAGAGTAGCCGTCCGCCATGTGGGCCGCCCCTTGCTCGTGCCGGACGAGGATGTGCTTGATGTCCGCGTCGTAAAGCGCATCGTAAAGGGGTAGCACCACGCCTCCCGGCAGGCCGAAGATGGTGTCCACCCCCTCCGCCTTGAGGGACTCGATTAAGATACGCGAACCGCTAAGTTTCATTCGTTTTCCTTATGTTGTTGAATATAGGATGATATTATTTAACGTCCTTGCCTGTCAACCTATTCCCGCACCCCCCTATACCCAGTCCCCGCACGGTAGCGTAGGCATTCCTGCCTGCGATTCTCTCCCCTTTCCCCCCGCGCCAGCGGCCCAAGTTACCGCTCCCGTTCCCATTCCCGTTTCCTAGCCTCCCCCCGCACTCCCGCACCCCCCGACCAAGCCTTCGCGCCTTCGCGTGAGCCTCCCCATCACCCTTTCGTGTTCTTTCGTGCCTTTCGTGGTTTACCTCTCCATTTCTATTGACACGGCGCGATTAGAACCCGCATAATAGCCTCTTTTGAAAACGGTAATATGAACAACGTAGAGGAATGCGCGGTTTGCGCCTGGCGCAAGGACTGCAAGCTAAAATTCAGCCACGAGGGCACCGGCCTTCATTGCAAGGAGTTTAGCAAGGACGTCTCCCTGTTCCCGCCGGAGAAGGCGCCGGATTCAAAAGAAAGCGACAAAAAAGGCTGACCTGTCTTTTAGAAACATCGAGGGTTGGCGGCGTAGCTCAGCTGGTTAGAGCATGCGACTCATATTCGCAGTGTCCGGGGTTCGAATCCCTGCGCCGCCACCAATAAATAAAAATGAAATCCCTCCGACGGAGGGTTTTTATTTTTATTCATGATGATGTTGGCAGGGATTCGAAGCGAACGAACGGACTGAGCGAGAGCGAAGGCAAAACGGACACGACGTCCGTTTTAGTGAGCGAGGTGGGCCTGCGCAGTCGAAAACAGGACGTTTTCGACGTAGTAGGCGACCCCAAACCCCGCCACCAATAAATAAAAATGAAATCCCTCCGACGGAGGGTTTTTATTTTTATTCATGATGATGTTGGCAGGGATTCGAAGCGAACGAACGGCGCGACCAATCGGGAGCGCATGCCGAACAGGAGGTTCGGCATAGTTTGCGAGGCACGCACGTCTCCGCCGCAAAGGAGATAGCTTGACCGGCTACGGCGTACCTCCACTTCGTTCCGGCAAGGTTACGCAGGAAAAAAACACAACGTTTTTTCCGTAGTAACCGCTAATCCTGCGCCTCCACCAAATTTTCCAATCGCTAGCCCAGGGATTGATTCCATCTACCCCCGCCACGTCAATGTGGTGAAAAAAGGGGGGATGCCGTAATATTCGATTTATCCTATATAATGCCGAGTTGAATCTAGTAATACTTTTTAATTAAGGGTGCGTTTTAGGGGTGGTTCAGAAAATGTTTGCTTCTATAAAACTGCGGGATAAATTCATAGCCGTATTTTTTGTGGTGCTTGCCGTCGTGACATTTATAGGCTACACGGGCTTTCAATCCTTTAAAAGCATGAATCAAAGATTGGAAAAATCTCTCGAGACCTCCGCGAAAATCATCCAGGCCGTGGACACGGCGCGAACCGTCCAGGTCAACCTAAAAAAACAGGTGCAGGAGTGGAAGGACATCCTCCTAAGGGGCAACGACCCGGAGATGTTCGCAAAATATCACGGCCAGTTTACCCAGGCGGGGGGCGCCGTTAGGGAGAGACTGGAGCAACTCGCCAGAATGATGGTGGAGTTGGACATAGACCCGGCCCTGGCGGCGGAGTCCATAAAAACCCACACGGAACTCGTAGCGAAATACGAGGAGGCCCTGCAAAGTTACGACATAAAAAACCCAAACAGCTTTCACATCGTCGACAAGATGGTGAAGGGGATGGACCGCGCCCCGACGGAAAACATCAACAAAACCGTTAACCTGATTGAGAAGGAGGGGCAACTCCAACTCGACAAGATGAAAAAGGAGGGCGAGGAGGCCAGCGCGGCCCTTAGGAGGCAGACGATAACAGCGATAACCATCGGGACTTTGCTCATCGGGGTGCTGATGACGCTGGTGGTCAGAAACCTAATCCAAAAACTCGACGTCCTAAAGGAGGTGTCCAACGACATTTCCGTAATCGCAAAGGGGGATCTCACGCGGGAGGTGCGCGTAAACAGCCGCGACGAGGTGGGGACACTGGGATTAAGCGTCAACGACATGGTGGCCGGGCTGAGGGAAATGTTCAAGGACATCAGCAACAACTCCAAGATGCTAACGAAATCCGCGGACGACCTTTCGCTTGTCTCATCAAACCTTGCGGCCTCCTCGAATCAAATGACCGCGCAGGCCTCGGGTGTCGCCGCCGCCACCGAACAGATGTCCGGCAACATCAGTTCCATGGCGGACGGTGTGGAAAAGACCAGCATAAACGCCTCCGGCGTTGCGAGCACCGCCGAGCAGATGTCGGGGAACATGTCCACCATAGCAAACGCCGTCAAGGAGATGTCCCAAAGCATAAAGGATATGGCCAAAACAACTGGGGAAACCACCAAGGTTGCGGGCGACGCCATGCGCCTCTCCAAAACCGCAGGCGAGACCATGGGGTTGCTCGGGCAGGCGGCGAAGGAGATTGGCAAGGTCACCGAGATGATAAAGCGCATAGCGGAACAGACCAACCTCCTGGCCCTGAACGCCACTATCGAGGCGGCCTCCGCAGGGGACGCTGGCAAGGGGTTCGCCGTTGTCGCAAACGAGATAAAAGAGCTGGCCAACCAGAGCGCCCGCGCCGCGGAGGACATCGCCGCCAAAATCGAGGGGGTTCAGGGGAACACCACGAACGCGGTTCAGGTCATAACGGACGTCTCCACAATCATAGGCACCATCAACGCGTCGGTAAACGTAATCACCGACGTGGTCGCAAAACAAACTTTGGCGACCAACGACATATCAAAGAATCTTTCGGAAATCACGGCCGGCGCGAACAACATCGCGTCGTCCATCGCCGAGGTCGCCAAGGGGGCGTGCGACATGTCCTAGGACGCCGGCGAGGCCTCGCGCGGCGCCGCGGAGGTTTCGACCAACATCAGCGAGATTTCGAAGGCCGTGACGCAAAACCACTCCGAAATTCAGCGGGTAAACTCGTCCTCAGAGAATTTGGCGGGAATCGCCTCGGAATTGGAAAGGATGATTTTAAAATTCAAGGTGGAGCCCAACGGAAACGAAGCCCGCGAGCTAGGCGCCCACAACTACTAAATCCAACGTCGCGGTTGCGAGGCCCGATTAAATCATGCGCCACCGATTTCGACGGAAAAAGAGATGCTGTCGCCAGCGCTGATTTTTTCCTTGGCCCGTACGTCAGCCTTTAACGGCAGAATGAACGCGCCCTCCTTGTTCTCGGGAAAAATTGAGGTTCGCCAGCTTGTCTTCCCCACCGTGGCGGAGACCTTTAGCGACCCGAACCCCCTGCGCTCCGTGGCGAAGCGCGCCTTTAGCTCGGCGGACAAATCCTTGGGCATGGACACGAAATGCCAGCATCCCCGGTTCTCCCCTCCGTCGTAAAGCCAAACCTTGCCGCGCGTCTTAAAAACATTTTTTTTCTTCATGTCCATATTGTAGTTAAAGGAAACAAAATAACAAGCCGCTACTATTGCAGTTTTGTCGGCATTTTCTTTTCATCCAACGGGGACGATGATAGAATCATCCAACCATGGGAACATTGACAAGACGGCGGCGGTTATGACATACGACGACATTTCGCGGCGTCCAAAAAGCGTCGGGTTAATTTTGCAAAGAACCTTCATTTCGATTTTTTTGATCTGGACCGCGATTGTCGCCATTCTTTCCATGTGGGACATCTACGAAAACCACGATATGTTCCTAAAACACGCGCGTGGCGACGCATTGGCCGCCTACAACAAGGAAATGGCGTTTCGCTCGTGGACGGTGGCGCACGGCGGCGTATACGTGCCGGTTGATAAAAACACGGAGCCAAACCCCTACCTTGCCTACCTAAAGGAACGCGACGTAACCACCCCGTCCGGCGTCCATCTCACGCTCATGAATCCGATGGCTATCGAGCGACAGGTGAACGAGATTTTTGCCAAGAAGGGGGAGGTGTTTGGACACCTCAGCAGTCTAAAGCTGAAAAACCCGATAAACAATCCGGACAAATGGGAGGAGGAGGCCCTGAAGGCCTTCGAAAAAGGGGAAACGGAACGCGTCGGCATTGTGGACATAGGCGGCAAACCTTTTCTACGCCTAATCAAGCCGCTGTATGTGGAGGAAGGATGCCTAAAATGCCACGGCTCGCAAGGATACAAGATTGGCGACATCCGGGGCGGCGTTACGGAGTCCGTCGGGCTGGAGCCGTACTATGCCGAGGATCGTGCGCTCGCGCTCAGACACCTCGCCTCATATTTTCTACTTTGGCTTATTGTCTCGATTGGAATTCTTGCCGGCTATAGGATGGCGAAACGAATGGGGTTGGAGACGGAAATTAGCCTGCAACACGCCAAAAGAAACGCCGAGGAGTCGAACCGCCTGAAGTCCGAAATTTTGTCCAACATGACCCACGAGCTAAACACGCCGCTCACCTCCATCCTCGGTTTTTCGCACATCGCAAACCAGCACGACGGAGCCTCCATTCAAAAACTGGGGCAGATGGCGGAAATATTTTCCAAACCGGAAAATTTAACCCCCGCAAACTTCGCCGAGGCGAGGACGCTCGCAAAATCGGCCTCCGAGGACATAAACATAAGCGCGGAAATGGATAGGGTCGTATACCAGCAGGGACGGCACCTCACGGAAATGTTGAACGATTTGATTGACTTCAGCAGGCTGGAGACGGGGCATCTAAGTTTCGAGAGCGAGGCCGTATCCGCCTCCCTGTTGCTCACCACCACCGTGCTGAACCACAAAAAAAACGCCGAGGACAAGGGCCTGACGTTTTCCACAAATTTGGAGGATTTTAAGCAAAAAGACCTGCTCTTCCTCGGGGACGTCAGATGGATTCAAAAGGTCCTGGACAACTTGGTGGAAAACGCCGTCAAATTTAGCAGTTCCGGCGAGGTTCGGGTCACCGCCTCGTTGGAAGACGACAAAATCGCCCTGCGCGTGAAGGACGCCGGAATGGGAATAAAGGCGCAGGAGCAGAAAAAATTATTCGAGTCGTTGCAACAACTGGACGGCTCCCTTACCCGTCCGCACGGGGGAATCGGCATGGGACTGGCCTTTTCCAAAAAAGCGGCGAACATAATGAAGGGGGACATAACCTTGAAGTCAGACGCCGGCATAGGGTCGGAGTTCACTTTTACCGTCCCTTACCGTCCGATTAAAAATGGAATTAACACGTCGTCGTGATACCATCCGTGAAAATTTATTTTGGAGGCGCAAGTTGAAAGAAAAAGTTCACGAGCTATTGGAAGGGGAAGACGGCGGGGCAAAACGCCTCCTAGACGGGCTAATCCTGCTTCTCATATTGCTAAACGCCGTCGTTTTCGCCTTGGAGACAATAAAGCCGATTCACGGCGCGATGGAGGATTTTTTCTTCGTCCTCGAGATGTTTTCGGTGTTTGTTTTTTCGCTAGAATATTTCCTGAGGGTCTGGTCGTGCACCCTTTTCGAGGAATACAAACACCCGCTGTTCGGAAGGCTGAGGTTCATGGTCACGCCCATGGCGTTGGTGGATCTGCTCGCCATCCTCCCCTTCTACCTTCAGTTTACGTCCGTTGATTTTCTCTTCCTGCGCTCGGCCAGGCTGTTCCGAATCTTCCGTCTGCTGAAGCTGACGAGGTATTCGTCGGCGCTAAGGTTAATCGGCAGGGTGCTGGCGGACAAGAAATCCGAGCTAGTCTCGACAGTCGTCATAGTTTTCATGCTGATATTTTTCGGCTCCTCGATTCTCTATTACTGCGAGCGCGACGCGCAACCGGCGGCTTTTTCCAGCATCCCCGGCACGATGTGGTGGGCCGTGGGCAAGCTGACCTCCGGCGGATACGGAAACGTAAACCCCGTAACGCCGTTTGGAAAACTTACCGGCTACATGATGGGCCTACTCTACCTCACCGCCTTCGCGCTTCCCACCAGCATCCTGGGAGCCGGCTTTATGGAGCACATCCAAAACGAAAAAAACCCGGCAACCGCGGAATGCCCCCATTGCGGAAAGGAAATCCCCAAATCCAAATAAGGGTTGGCTATACTTTTTCCCATAATACGTCCGCGAAGTCTGTGGTATAATGCCGGGGATTAAAAAAGTTGGCGTGTCTATTATAATATGTTTGTCCGATTTTAATCCAATTTGGTGGACCTGAAAAGGGAGACGCGGTGAGGCATAAAACTAAATTACTCGGCTTGGCGGCCATGCTCTTATTCCTATTGCCGTTTGCCGCCCTGGCGGACGAGCCTGGGCCGGTTCTTGCCTACCGTCTCGTTCGCTCGCCGGTAGACACAGTCATCTTGCAAGTCACCACCGAAGCGGCAAAACCCGGAATGTGGGTCGGCGTGACGATATATCCCCCCGCCGAAAGCGCCTACTTGGTCCCGCCCATAAACATCGTCTATATGGCCGAGGCGGGGCGGCAGGAAAAGGGGATTCCGATCGAGGACCTCGCGCATCTAAGCGGCTCGGTCGAAATTGCCGTTTACGGACGCCGCCTCTCCGCCGACGAGTGCGACCCCGCGGACCTCCCGTGTAAAACGGCCGGATACAGGCTTGCGGACATGACCGCCTACGCGAGCGGGACGCTAAGCGTCGCCTTTTGGCAATCGCCCCCGGAGCCCGACGCCACCCTGGTCGCCCCGCCGGTAGATACAAACTTCGCCACCGTTTCCGGCCACTACACCTCGGCCTATTACACCAGTAGCACGCAAAGGGCGAGCCTGACGACGTCGGCGGTCTCCGTGCGCTACCAAGAGGCCGAGGAGTGGGGCTTTGGGCTGGACGCCAACAACTCGCTGTTGACCCTTAACAGCAACCTGGGAACCATAGCCGGCGCGGTTTACAGCGGTACCCTGACGAGCGCAATGGTCAACGACAAGGACGGGGTTTTCGGCATACGCGGAACCGTCACCAGCCTAACGAGCGACGACTCCAATTCCAACGGCGCGGTGATTCCGTATTTCGCGCTTTATTACAAAACGCCCGACAAGCGGGGGTACGTGGACGTGGGCTACTCGTACACGGGATACGTCGACACAAGGATAGGCCAGTACACGCTCACGAACGGAATGGAGCTGTTCACCTGGTGGCTCTGGTCCGACACGCGCGTGTACTACATAACCCTTCGCAACGTGGTTCAAAAAAGAAGCAACACTCTCGCCGTGGACGAGCGGCTGACGGCCGTCGTCGTCCCCAACAGGCTTTCCATATCCCTGTACGGACTCGCGGGCGAAAGGATATACGCGTTCGACCCGGACATCAACGTGCCGTACAATCTGCCGGACGTCCACAAGGGAAGCGTCGGGATGACGGTCGTCGTCAACGCCATAAAAGGCCTTAGCGTCGTCGGCGACGCCACGTACGAAATGTACCGCAACGAGACGATTTCCAACGATTATAGCGTTCTGTACTATACGCTCGGTTTGACGTACAGGTTCTAAAAAAACAATTTTATTTTAGGAGGTCCGTGTATGAAAAAATTATTGTTTGCGGTTCTGGCCATGTCGCTGTTCGTAATACTGCCGCGCGCATCGTCGGCGGAGCAGGGTTATTACATGGGGTACGACGTGGGCAAGAGCTCCAAAGGCCTGTCGCTCAAGCTCTCCACGAACATGCCCGTGGGCGGAATGTGGGTCGGCGTGACGGTTTACTCGCCAAAGGGAAAAAACCTGCCGGTCATAAACCAAATGTTCCCGCTTAAACAGGGAAACGGAACAATCGAGGTGGACGTCGACCCGACCTACAAGGACGGCACGTTCGAGGCCGCCATATACGCCAAAAAGTTGTCGCGCGAGGAGTGCCTTGCCACCGACGAGGCCTGCCAAAAGGCCGGCTACCGCCTCGCCTACTCCACCTCCTACACGTGGGGATACCTCTCTCCGCAATAAGCCGGGTTGCGCGGACGCGGGAGTATGAAAATGCAAAAGCTTAAAGACCTCGCCATAAGCGAGACCGGGCTGGTGTTCGACCCAACGTCGGGGCATATACTCACCGCGAATCCGACGGGCGTTTTTATCATCAACGGACTGCGCGAGGGCAAGTCCGCCGAGGAGATAAAAACCGCCCTGCTGGCCGAGTTCGATGCCGAGGGCGAAAACGTGGAGCGAGACGTCTCCGAATTCATGAGCCAGCTCGCGGCGTTAGAGCTCATTAAAAATGGTTAACATCGCCGTCACGGGCCTTAACGCCGGGGACAGCCCGGCCCCCGGCGTTCCCGTGGTCCGCTCCCTGCGCGAGCGGGCCGGGTTCAAAGGGCGCATAATCGGGCTGGGGTACGACGCGCTGGAATCCGGCATTTTGGACGCCGGGGTCGTGGACGCGGCGTATCTGCTACCCTTTCCATCGGTCGGGAAGGACGCCCTGCTGGAGAGAATCCTTAATATCCACGAGAAGGAAAAGCTGGACGTCATAATCCCTAATCTCGACTCCGAGCTTATGAATTTCATTCAAATTCAACCGGCCCTCGAACGCGAGGGGATTAAATTTCTCCTCCCTACGGAGGAACAGCTTGGCAGGCGTGCGAAATCAAACCTTCCGAAACTTTGCAAGGAGCTTAACGTTAAAACCCCGGCCACAAAGGTTGTGAACGACCCCTCCACGCTCTCGCTCGGCAAGGACGAGTTGCCGGTGATGGTCAAGGGGTTGTTTTACGAGTCGTACCTCGCCCACTCGCACGCCGAGGCGGTCCACTTCATGCACAAAATCGCGGGCAAGTGGGGCTACCCGGTTTTGATTCAGCAATACATCGAGGGGGAGGAGTTCAACGCCGCCGCGTTGGGCGACGGCAAGGGGGGCATGGACGGCGTGGCCTGCATGAAAAAACTGGTGCTCACCGACAATGGAAAAGGCTGGGCCTGCGTCAGCATAAAAAACGACGGGCTGATAACTTTGGCGGAGACGATAATCAGGTCGCTAAAATGGGCGGGCGCGATGGAGGTGGAGGCGATGCAGTCCAAAAAGGACGGCGAGTTCTACCTAATCGAGATTAATCCCCGCTTTCCGGCGTGGATATATC
>JACQEX010000016.1 GCA_016200345.1 Nitrospinota bacterium | reverse complement strand
TTTGACCATGTCGCGGAAATCCACCCTCTCCTCGGAGGTGAAGTAAATGACCGCCCGTTTTTCGTCGAAACCCATCTCCACCTGGCTTATTTTTATCCTAAGCCTTCCGTCGTCCGCCTTTTTGCGGGCCAGTTTGTAGATGGCCTTCTCTTTTTCCAGATTGCGCTGGTCAATCTCCAAATCCGCAGGCGTCGCCTTGCGAATCACGTTGCGAATCGGGTGTCTGCAACAGGTCTTTCGCTTTATCCGCCCGCGCTCCACCATACCGATGAAGATTCCGCGCTCGCCGTCCACCACGCAGTGGTCGCCCACTTTGAGGTCGAGCTGGTTGCACCTAAATTCCGTGGTCTTTGCGTTGTGACGGAAATTAACCGCCACCGTTATGTCATGTTCAAGAGTATGTTGTTCCAATTCTTTTCCCTTTTTGTAAAACCGATTGCATGTTGAATATCAACGCCTCAAGAAAAAGCTGTACGTTGGGGTTGTTGGACCACAACGCCGGAGCCGATTCCATCAACAAATCAAAACATTCGTCCACCCGTTCGCCGGGAGTGCGGTCAAATTTTTCCAGCACTTCGGGCATTATAGCAGATGAAAAGGCCGAATTTCGACGCCGGCTTAACCGTAAAACTTCCGCCATTCTCGCCAGCAATACTGGCAAATCCTTCCGCCTGTCCTTCCACCCAAGGGCAAAATTTATCGCCTCGTCCGCCCGAAGCTCCCCGATGCGCGACATTAGCGAAACCGCCTCGTCGTCAATCGCCCGCACCTCGTCCACGCCGCCAAGGGCGCGCCCCACGCACCCATCCGCTAGGTTGGCGACTCGTATTGCCTCGTCCTCCGAAATACCAAGCCTTCGTATTAAAATCCTCGCGAGTTTATGTGGTTCCATAGGCACGAACGGAATTACCCGACACCTTGAGACAATGGTTGGTAAAAGTCCCTGAGGGTTTGCCGAAATTAGGATAATAACGGTTTTTTCAGGCGGCTCCTCCAGCGTTTTTAGGAACGAGTTGGACGCCGCGCCCTTCATTGTGTCGGTGTCGTATATGACCGCAACTTTTCTCCCGCCAAGGTAGGATTTTAATGAGAGCGCATTGGTGAGATCGCGCATCTGGTTAATAATAATTTCTCTTCCGGATTTTTCGTATTCAATGGCCCCCTCCTTTTTCAAACCGAAAAAATCCGGGTTCGAGTTGGTTTCGAACATGGCGCACGATTTACATTTACCGCACGGGATGTCTGATTCTGAGCCACTCTGTTGGCATAATAACGCCTTTGCAAAAATCTCGGCGACGGTGGATTTTCCGGTTCCGTGCGGCCCGGAAAAAAGGTAGGCGGAGGCCACCTTGTTTTTCCCTATGTTGTGCAGGAGCGTGTTTATCGCCCCCTCCTGCCCCGCTATCTCGTCAAACTTCATTCCCATCCGCCCATTTTACCAGACAATCCCTCTTCGGTGGGGACACCCTTTAGGGTGTCCACCTGTCCGATTTGTCCAAATTGCGCTGGAGCGAAGCGGAAGTGCACAGGTAGTCGCGTCCAACATTTTCCCTATGCGACGGACGGTGTCCAGTTTGACCGGTTTGTCTGGTTTGACTGATTTGTCCGAGCATTTTTCCCTTAAAAACTGGCAAATTCCCCTTCTTACCTCCTGACTCCTGTATTCTGAATTCTGTTCCACTATTCATTCCTATTTTATACATCGAAATTGGCCGGAGGGCTTTTGCGTTTTTGGCGTTTTTTGCATTATTTTTTGGGGGGAATTTAATCCGCAGATTTTACGATTTTCGCGGATTGGGCTCCGTTGGCGTTCAGACCAAATTTTCCAAACTTGGCGGGAGATACGATTTTTATCCCCATATATTCTTTGACGGCCAAGACCCTTTTATCACCCGTAATTACCACCTCGGCCTTTAAAGCCAGTGCGCACTCAATAAATTTGTCGTCATCCGGGTCTTCCACGACCGCCCGAACTTTCGGCGTTTTGCCCGTAAAGAGCAAGTTGTGTCCCTTGGAGAAAAGTGAAGGCAGCGCCTCAAGCTCTTTTGAATTCTTCAACCCCATTAATTGAAGAACCTCGACGTATTCGTCCAAAATCGGGAAGCAAGCCCTTTCTTAGTTGAAATTTTCGGTATGACCATCACGCCGCCTTCACCTGCACGTTTTCCTTCACCAGCCTACTTTTCATGGCATCCCGCAGTTCCTTGAGATGCTGATAACCGTTCACCTTCCGCAGTGT
>JACQEX010000015.1 GCA_016200345.1 Nitrospinota bacterium | reverse complement strand
TAGAAAGAAAAGTATGTTAAGAAGAACAATGGCCGCCCCGCTCGGCAGGTTAAACGCGAACGAGACAGACAGTCCAAATATTATGGAAACGGCCGAAACAACGCAGGCGGTTGCAATCACATTCCCAAAACCCCTCCCAATTTGTATCGCCGTCACGGCTGGAATAATCACAAGCGCGGACGTAAGCATGGCCCCCGATATCTTTATCGCCAAAACCACCGCCGCCGAGACGGCCATAACCATCGCCACGCTAAGTTTTGCCGTGTCCACGCCGCTTGTTTTTGCAAAATCCTCGTCAAAAGTGACGGACGTCAGCTCCCTATGTTTCAGACCTATAAACCCAAGGGTCAGAACCAGCAGAATTACGGAAAGCCAAACCTCGCCCGCTTTTACGGAAAGGATGTTGCCGAATAGAAAGCCGAAAATGTCGGCGTTAAATCCGCCCCCCAGCCCGGCCAGCAAAATACCGCCGGCAAGTCCCCCGGCGGAGACCATTCCAATGGCGGCGTCGCCGTAAACGCGCGTCTTCTCCATAAGCTTGAAGATTAGGAGGGAGCTTGCCATAACGACCGGTAAAGATACGTAAATCGGGCTTGCCCCCATCATCACTGCGATGACCGCCCCCAAAAAGGTGACGTGCGACAGGCCGTCGCCTATAAGGGATATCCTTCGCAAGACCAAAATAACCCCAAGCGCGGAGCAGGCCACGCCCGCGCAAAGCCCAGCGATGAGACCGCGCAGGGCGAAATCGTAGGTAAAAAGGTCAAAAAAACGCCCGGTCACTTCTCCTCCGCGTGCCTGTGGCAGATGATGTGCTGGGAGAACTCGCCAAAATACTTCTGCATTTCCGCCGACTCGCAAAACTGGGCGAACCCGCCGTGGAACACGAGGGATTTGTCCACATACAGCAGGTGCGAGGCATATTTCCCAATCGTCCCCAAATCGTGCGTGACCAAAATTACCGTGGCCTTGCTTTTGTCGTTTAGCTCTTTTAAAAGGGCGTAAAAACGCTCCCGCGTGTCGGGGTCAAGGGCGGAGGTCGGCTCGTCCAAAACCAACAATTCCGGCCTGTTTACGATGGCCCTGGCCAAAAGGGTTCTTTGCCGCTGGCCGCCCGATATCTCGCCTATCAGCTTGTCCTTAATCTTTAGGATGTCCATCATCGCAAGCGCGGAATCCACCGCCGCCCCCTTCTCCTGCCTCGTCCAGCCAATGGAGATGAGGCCAAGGGCGACTATCTCCCTCACCGTGGCGGGGAAATGAGGGTTAAAATGTGCTATCTGTTGGGGAAGGTATCCCACGCGACCCCAGTCGGCAAACTCGGACATCTCCGCGCCGAAAAGAGAGACCGAGCCGCTTATGTTTCTTTCAATGCCAAGTAATGCCTTGACCAAGGTGGTTTTTCCCGAACCGTTCGGCCCCACAAGCCCCACATAGTCGCCGGCGGAAACCGTGAAAGAAATATCGCTTAACGTCTCCACCCCGTCGTGGGAAAACGAAAGGTTTTTGGCACGAATCACCTCGGGCATTCCAACCCCTCTCTTAATCTTTCCAAGTTTATTTCCAGAAGCTGGACAAACGAAACGCCATGCTCAAATTCTTCCTTGGTTACATTGTGCATAGCGTTGATTTTTAATGTCCTTGCTCCCGACTCGGTGGCGATGGCCTCCGCAAGCGACTTGTTTGCAGGCTCGTCGTAAAACACAAATTTAATCCCGACTTTCCTTATGATGCCCACCAACGCCGCAACACGGGCCGGCGACGGCTCGGCGTCTTTCATTGATTGCACGGCAGACTCGTATCTTAACCCGTAACGGGCGGCAATATATCCAAGGGAATAATGTCCGCCGTGCACCAACGTCCTCTTCTTGCAAACGCCGAGCGCCGATTTATATTTGGCGTCCAAGGCCGAAAAAAGGCCCTTTAAAGTCGAGGCGTTTTTTTTGTACGAGTCCGAGTGGTCGGCGTCCCCTATTGCGAAGCCTTCCGCTATGTTGTCGGCCATTTTTGAGGCGTTGTCAAAATCGAGCCAAATATGCGGATCCGCCGAGGACGGCGCGCCGGATCCAGCCCCGGAGTCGCCGTAAATGACATTGGCGCCCGCACTCGCGTCAACCACCATTGTTTTTTTCCCGGCGGTTGCCTTTAAAAACGAGTTCGCCCACGGCTCCAAAGTTGGCCCGGCAAACAGGAAAAAATCGGCCTTTTGCACGCTTATGGCCTGCCCCGGGGTCGGCTCGAAATCGTGCGTTTCCGCGCCGGGGGGGACGAGCATTGTTACCCCCACCCTGCCGCCCGAAACGGACTTTGCGATGTCGTAAACGGGAAAGATGGATGCAACAGCGCGCATCGGGGCGTTTTTTGAGTCCGACCCCGATTTTGTTTTTGTGCACGAAGCCGCAACTAACAAAATCAGCGTGGTACAGACGAACAATGAGGTTTTGACAGCCATTTCGGCCTATATTAACCCTCTTTAACGCCGGATGGAACATGATTATGCTTGTACCACGCGACAATAGTTTCAATGTATAATTCCCGCGATGATTATTAGGGTTTCGAAGTCCGCTCTTTTCGGGAAAGTTAGAATTCCAGCCTCGAAATCCCATTCCATAAGGGCGGTGTTTTTGGCAACGCTCGCCCAAGGCGTCTCCAAAATACATAACAGGCTCCAGTCAGCCGACGTGGACTCCGCAATCGTGGCCTGCAGGGGCTTCGGCGCCTCCATTGAGGAGAGCGGCGACACATTGACCGTCACCGGGACAAACGGAACTCTTTCCCCCAAAGTTGACGAGATTGACGTTGGAAACAGCGGCACCACAGCAAACTTTGTCCTTTCAATGGCCGCCCTGTCCCCGAAGCCAGTCACAATCACGGCGGACGAACAGACAAGAAAACGGCCGGTTCTTCCCCTTTTGAGGACATTGGAACAACTTGGCGCGACAATAGTAAGCACAAACGGCGGCAAACTTCCCGTTCGTCTGCACGGCCCAATGAAGGGGGGCGGGGCCGACGTGAACGGCTCCACCTCGCAGTACCTTTCGTCCGTGCTAATACATTCTCCGTTTTGCGCCGAAGGAACCACGCTTAGGCTGGAGTCGCTCAACGAAAAACCATACGTGGACATGACGCTGGACTGGATGAAAAAACTCGGCGTCGTAGTGGAACAAAAGAATTACGACGAGTTTTTCGTCCCGCCGCGACAGACGTATAAGTCGTTTGAGTCGGACATCCCGGGCGATTTTTCGACGTCCGCGTTTTTCTTCATCGCGGCGGCGCTCCCCAAATCCGAAGTCGACTTGGAGGGGCTGGACATGCACGACGTGCAGGGGGACAAGGAGATCGTCAATTACCTAAAATTCATGGGAGCCGACATAGAGGCCGGCGAGACGTTTAAGGTTAGCGGCAAACTTCTAACGGGACGCGAGATAGACCTAAACGCCACGCCTGACGCGCTTCCCGCCATGGCCGTCGCCGCGTGCCTTGCAAAGGGGACCACGCGCCTGACCAACGTGCCGCAGGCGAGAATCAAGGAGACCGACAGAATAGCGGTGATGGCCGCCGAGCTTAAAAAAATGGGCGCCGACATAACCGAGGAAGAGCACGGCCTGCTCATCAACGGCGGCAGGCCGTTGAAAGGGGCCGCGCTCGACGGGCACTACGACCACCGAGTGGTCATGAGCCTTGCGGTGGCCGGCATGGCGGCCGAGGGGGAGACCACGATAACTACGGCGGAGGCGATTAACATCACCTTTCCGAATTTCGTGGAGTTTATGAAAAACTGCGGCGCAAAAATCGGCGTTGAATGACCGCGCTGTTAAACGAGCAGGAAAAACCCACCTCCCTTCACTATAAGATATTATTTCTCAGCTGGGCCGGGTGGGTTTTTGATTTTTACGACCTGGTGCTTTACACGTTTTTGCTCATTCCCATCGGCGTCGAGATGGGGCTGGACAACATAAGGCTCTCGTGGATACTTGGCGCGTCACTTGCCGCGACCGCGCTGGGGGGCGTTGTTTTCGGCGTGCTCTCCGACCAAATCGGCAGAAAAAAAGTTCTTCAGCTAACAATAGTTGTTTATAGCGCGGGAACCCTTTTAAGCGGGCTTTCGTGGGGCATTTGGTCGTTGATATTTTTTAGAATCATCACCGGCCTTGGCGTCGGGGGCGAATGGGCCGCCGGGCAGACATTCGTGGGGGAGACGTTCCACCCCAAGGTGCGCGGCAAATACGCGGCGTTGATGCAGACCGGCGCACCGGTTGGCGTGGCGCTTGCCTCCGTGGTCGGCGGCCTGCTCGGCCCCGAGATCGGCTGGCGCTCCTGCTTCGTCCTTTCGGGGCTTCCCGCGTTGATGGTCATTTACATAAGGACGGGACTGCCGGAGTCGGACGTGTGGCTTGAAAGCCAGAGGAAGGGCGTCCAACTAAAAACGTCGCAACTGTTCGCCGATTTTATTAAAAAATTTCTCCATCTGTTTTCCCCGGAGATTAGAAAACATTTTCTTATGTCGTTTATACTCACCGCGCTCGGCCTTTCGGCATACTGGCTCACTTATTCATGGATGCCGGGGTACCTGTACCAGCAGAGGCACTTTACGATGATAAAATCGGCGGCATGGATTTTGGTCACGCAGTCGGGGGGCTTTTTGGGCTACCTCTCGTTTGGCTTTGTGGCGGACAGGCTGGGGAGAAGACCGGCGTTTTCCATTTATTCGGCGCTGATGGCGCTGGGTTTGGCGATGATAACCGTTTTTTGGGACGTCGTGGCGCAGTCCGCGCCGGTCGCGTTGGGCTTTATGTTCATGGTCGGATTCGGCACGGGATTTTTCAGCGGGTTCGGCCCGGTCTTTGCCGAGCTGTTCCCGACGTCTATTCGCAACACGGCTATGGGTAGCGCTTTTAACCTGGCTCGCGGCATACAGTTTTTCACGCCGGTGGTGGTCGCCACGATTGCCGCCAAGTACGGGCTTGGCGGGGGCATTTTTCTCGCCTCTTTCTTCGCGTTGCTGACCGGCGCGTGGATATGGGCTTTCCCGGAAACAAAGGGGAAAGCCTTGGATTCCTAGTATATTTTTCAGGTGCTTTCGCGCCTTTCGTGGTCGTATTCTCCCGCATTAATTCCTCGAATAACGGTGGGAATTGCTGTATCATCCCCTCTTCGCCGGTTCGGGGTGTAGCGCAGTTGGTAGCGCACCTGCTTTGGGAGCAGGGGGCCGCGTGTTCGAATCACGCCACCCCGACCAATTTTTTCGTGCGCGGGGCGGCGTTAACTTGGCGTCAGCGAACGGCGAGAGAATAACCGGCGGCCGTTTTTGCGATGTTGTACGCCCCGAAATCACAGCTATAGACCGTCCAAGCCTGGGTTACATCCGCGGCGTCGGTGGTTGACGTCCAGTAATACTGGCTCGCCATGAAATTGGTGAATACCACCGGCCCGGTGACAGTCACCCCGTCAGCCCCGTAAATCCCGTCGTAATAGGTCGCTATTGGAAAGGTGGCCGCCCGCTCCGCGATGCTCAGCATCTCGAACCTGTTTGGCGTCCTCCACTTGCCGGCGGTCGAGCCGTCCGTCAACCCGCATTGGCCGCTCGCAAGGTTGTTCACGGATGCGATTGCGCCAGACCACGTCCCGTTTATGCAGTCCGCCTTTTTCAGCCAGACCAGCCCCGTGGCCGTGTCGGAAAGAGTGCCGTCCCCGTTGTCCACGAATCTGGGAAACGGCGAGGCCGCGGAATTTGCCAAGGTTGCGGCGTCTCCAACCACCGTCGAATTGACAATCCCGTTTACGGTTCCCTCGCAAAACGGGCAGGTGTGGTATGCGTCGTCCCCGGTCGCGGAGACTATATACCCGCCCGTGGTGAGAAGTTTGACAGCCCCAGCATTGCCGGATTTCACGGCCCATAGGGTGTTCAGCGAGGTCGTTTTGTCGTTGTTGTACGGCGCGACGCTGTTTCCGTTTATCCATCGTCCGTCGGTAAAGCGAATGACCATGGCGTTGGTCGGCGAGGCCACGTAGGTCGTGGACGACCAATAGGAGTTGGCGACGTTTGTAAACGGGTGTCCGGCGGTAAGCGCTGGGTTGCTTTGCGAAACGTCCACCAGGCTTTCCAACTCGTTCACGTTCGGCATCCTCCACTGGCCGGCGGTCGAGCCGTCCGTGAGTCCGCAGGCGCCGCTGGCGAGATTGTTGGCGGCGGTTAGCGCGCCAGACCACGAGCCGGAGGAGAAACACCCGGCGTTCTTCGTCCAGACAAGTCCGGTCAGCCCGTCCGTTACGGTGCCGTCGTTGTTGTTTGTAAAACGAGAGCCGGGCCACGCCACCCCCTTATTCGCCGATGCGTCGTCGCCGGCGACATAACTTGCCGTCTGCCCCGTTCTGGGAAGGCTCGTAACTTTGTCCCCCGTACGGTAGGCCGTGAAGTTCATTCCGTATATCGGAGTCGCGGATACGGACGGGAGATGAAGCACGGTTTTGTAAAGACCGTTGTAGTCCGCCTTGAGCATGGAGCCAGAGCCGACCGCGGGATAAAACCCGTAGGCCGAACTTTCGGCATAAATTTGATAATCCGTGGAATTGCCGGCGCCAAGTCCGACTAAAGTATATGTGCCGTCGGAGCCGGTGGTGGCCGTGACCGATGTGTGGTTGTTCGTCCAGTACGCGGTGATTTTAACCCCCGATACAGGGGCGCCGTTTTTGTCAACCACCGTGCCGAAGACCCCAACCGAAAGTGCGCCGGAGCTTTTTGAGCTGGCGGTGGAGTTTGTCGTGCCAAGACCGGCGGCGCCACAGGAGGCGAGCAGGCAGACGGCGAAAAACATCGGCAATAATTTTTGCGTTTTCATAAAATAATCCTCCAAATCTCGTGTTTAGCTTGTCCAATCAAGGTTTGCTGTTAGTTAGTAAGGGCATAAAATGTGCCAAAAACCGGCGCTCGCAACTGTTTGAATTACCGGGCCATCAATGATATTAATATCCGGATGGTTTGATTTTTTATATTAAGGCCGAAAATTGTCTGTAAAAATATCATCGTGTGTCCTTGGAATGCCAGCGGTCTGGAATTTGACTATTCTCTTGGAACCCGTATAGACTCTCACTTAATGAAACTTTACTTATGCCTGATTTTGTCTTTCACATTCGCGGTTTCCTCCTGCAATAAATTTGAGTTCAAGAACGACAAGAACCCGCCTATTGACAATAAGAAGAACCCGGCCACGACGGATAAAAAGAAACCGCCGACGGAGGATAAAAATAAAACGCCCGAAACGACCGGCGACAAGCCATGGGAGGAACAAGGAAAAGTTTGGGACGGCAAGATTAAGGGCATTGAGGGTTCCATGAGATCCATCAAAGAAAAAACGATGACTATGGAAAAGGATCTCGCCGCCGTGAAAACCCGGAACGACTCACTGTATGATTCAATAACCGGCGTCTCCGCCCCTGCGAAAATTGACACGACAGGCCGGGGTGATTTCTCCGTCGCCAAAAACATTTACGGGTCGTTTTTAATCGCGTGCGACGGCCTGTCGCCGATCCCCGGTGGCTACGAGGTTAAGCTTACAATCGGCAACGTCACCGCCGCGCGGTTTGACGGGTACAAATTAAAGGTGAAATGGGGTGATCGAGTGGTGGAGCTTAGAAAAGGGGACTCCATCATGCCCGGTTCATGGACGAGTATTTCGGTTGTTCTCTCGCCGGCCACGGCGGACTCCGTCAAAAAGATTTTGGTCTATTTGGAAATGACGGACGTCGTATTGACTAAGCAGAAGTAGACGGCTTAATTTATGGAACCGACCCCGGACGGAGACCGGTTCCCATAAAAAGAATATAGCCTTATTGCCCTGTTTATTCCTATTCTTTCGGGGCGGTTTTTTCGGTCTCCTTCTCGAGCTTCTCAAACGCGCTCTCCGCGTTGGCCTTCACATAATCCCTCATCTTCTTGCCAAGCTCCTTGTGCTTCTCTATCGCCCCGGTAAACGCGTTAACGTCCAGCTTTGCGAGCGAATAGAAAATTCCCTTGGTCTCGTCCTCGCACCTGTCGGAAATCATGACGCCGCTAAGCGACTCGTTTACGACGGTTTTCTGGACGTTTTCCACGTGTTGCTCGGAGCTCTCTTTGTCCGCGGCGGAGGTGGAGGCCATGTAGTCCCTCATAAGCGACTGAACGTTGACCTTGAAGGTCTTCGCAATTTCAGCAATCGCCCGGTTGTCGGCGGTCGTGGCCAACAACGAATGATTTTTTATGTTGGACGCCTCACCCTTGCCATAGAAAACCTTTCCAGCGTCCTCAGGAATTGCGGCTCCTCCCATAAAGACCCATTTGGGGAACTCGCGTCCGTCGGCGCAATATTTTTTAGGCGGCGCGGGCGGGGGCGGCGGCGCCGAGGCGCAACCCGCAAAAAGCATAATTGCCAAAAGGATAGAACCGTATTTTGTGAACCCCATCGTTGTACTCCAATTTAAAAGTTGTTAATTTTGGCCGTCGGCCTTCTTAAATCGGAGACAATAATACCACAAATTCGCCTCGCTCCTCCTTTTGAGAAGACACTGACCGTGATATAGTTTCGACCATAGTAATGGGGCTTGGGGCGCCGCAACTGTTTTTGAAACATCCTCAGGGGGGCTTTTAATAATGAACCGGTTTTGGGAATGGCTTATAAGCCCGATATACAAGCGAAAGCTTAGAAAATTAGCCACTCGCGTGGAATATCTTGAAATGGCGTTTATCGGCCTTCTGGAAGATCTTAGTTCCGCCGAGATTGAGGCGCGCGCGTTTAACGGCCAGCGCCAAAGAAGGGATATTTTTTATTCCATCATAAATAATTGCGGGGTTGACGCGATAATCGAGACCGGCACGTTCCTGGGGGTCACCACCCGACACATGGCGGAAAAAACAAAATTGCCCGTGTATTCCTCCGAAAATAACGCGCGTTTTCATCTTGTGTCGAAAAAAAGACTCTCCAGTTTGGAAAACGTGCGGTTGTCGCTTTCCGACTCGCGTGACTTCCTCAAACGGCTTGGCGAATCCGCGGAAAAGCCCAAGAGGCCGTTCATTTATCTGGACGCGCATTGGAAGGACGACCTGCCCCTTAGGGAGGAGTTGGAGACCATTTCCAAACAGTGGGGGGAATGCGTCGTAATGATTGATGATTTCGAGGTGCCGGGCGACGAGGGATTCGGGTACGACGATTACGGGTGGAAGAATACGCTGAACAACAAACATTTTTCCAAAATATTTTCCTCGCTTGGATTTGTTTCCTTTTTCCCGAGAAAACATTCGGCAACCGAGACGGGCGCGAAAAGGGGGTGCGTCGTTCTTACCGGAAACGCTGCGATTTTGGAAACCCTCTCCCGCAACGAACATCTCCGCAGGACATGATTAACCGCCCGATAATGAGACTCCAAAATATATCGGGGGATTTTTGGGGCGGCCTGACGGCCATGTTGATAGCCCTCCCCTCGGCCATCGCGTTTGGCGTGGCCATTTACACGCCGTTTGGGGGGTCTTTCGTCGCGCACGGAGCCGTCGCCGGAATTCTTGGGGCGTTCGCGCTTGGCGTTTTGGCCTCGTCGCTTGGCGGAACCAAACGCCTAATCACCGCGCCGTGCGCTCCGGCGACGGCGGTTCTTGCGGCCTTCGCAATCGAATACCTGCACAAGGGCAACGGCGTAGAATCCGCCCTTCTCATGCTCGGCCTGCTCGGTTTACTGGCGGGAATCATCCAAACCATCTTCGGTTCTGTAGGGCTGGGCACGTTGATAAAATACATGCCCTACCCCGTTGTCAGCGGCTATTTAAGCGGCGTGGGGTTGTACATCATCGCAAGCCAAACGCCAAAATTTTTGGGCGCGCCGGCGGGCTTCCACTTCTGGCAGTCTATTTCCTCCGTTGACTTGTGGAATTGGAGGGGAATTTTGGTTGGCGTGGTTACGATGGCGGTCATGCTTGGGGCCGGTAAAATTACCAAGGTCGTTCCCGCCCCCATTCTTGCCCTCTTTTCGGGGATGATCGCCTATTTCATGTTGGGATTGGCCGACAGTTCCTTATTGACGCTAAGTGGCAACCCTCTTGTGGTCGGCCCCTTGGGCGGCGCGGAAGGCGGATTGGCGGAAGCCATAATAGGCAGATGGAAATCCTTCGGTAATTTTCAATTCGCCGAAGTCGCCGGTTTGCTTATGCCCGCCCTGACGCTTGCGATTTTGCTTTCGATTGACACGCTTAAAACCTGCATCGTGTTGGACGAGCTCACCAGTTCCAGGCACGACTCCAACCGCGAGCTTGTGGCCCAGGGCGTCGGCAACATTGCGTCGGCGGTCATAGGGGGAATTCCCGGCTCGGGAACGATGGGCGCCTCGCTTGTCAACACAACCAGCGGAGCGGCAAGCAGACTCTCCGGCGTTATAGAGGGGATTTTGGCGTTTGTCGCGTTTGTTTTGCTCGGCGGCCTGATAGCCCGCGTTCCCATATCGGCGTTGTCCGGCATTTTAATTGTAATCGGCTTTCGTATGATTGACCGGCATACCCTCTCCTTTTTGAAATCGCGCTCCACCATCCTCGATTTTGCGGTGATTGCCTCTGTCGTGCTCGTGTCGCTTACCGTGAGTCTCATCGCGGCCTCCGGAACCGGCGTGGTGCTTGCCGTGGCTTTGTTCATCCGCGAGCAAATCGGCGGCAACGTCGTGCGGAGCAAAACATACGGCAACGAGACGTCGTCCCGGCACATTCGTTTGCAGGAGGAGACAGAAATATTAAAGCGCAACGGAGACCGAATGGTGATTTTTGAATTGCAGGGGAGCCTTTTTTTCGGCACGACGGACCAACTTTTTACCGCCATCGAGGAGGAGGCAAAAAAAAGAACCTACGTTATTTTGGACATGCGGCGCGTCCAGACCGTGGACGTGACCGCGACCCACATGCTCGAACAGGTAAAAACCAGGCTCGCCGAGCAGAAGGGATTTCTAATTTTTAGCCAGATTCCCAAAGACCTTCCCAGCGGGAAGGACATCCAGCAATTTTTTGACCAGGTCGGCCTTGTGAAGCCGGAGAGCGCGGCGTTGGAGTTCGACGACCTTGACGAGGCAATCCAATGGGTGGAAGACCGCATTCTTTCGGAGACAATAGTGCAACATTCCGAGCAAAAACGCCTTAAACTGCACGAGCTCGAGCTTTTCAAGGGGAGGAAGGAGGAGACTCTGGCGGCTCTTGAGTCGCGCATGGAAAAACGATCCTACAAATCCGGGGAGCAAATTTTTAAATGCGGCGAAACGGGCGACGAGCTTTTTTTAATTAGAAAGGGGGAGGTTCGCATACTTCTTCCCCTGGGGGGAACCCAGCTCCACCACATCGCCACATTCGGTCGAGGGGCCTTTTTTGGCGAAATGTCTTTCTTGGACGGAAGCGCGAGATCGGCCACCGCAGTCTCCGACGCCGATTCCGATATTTACGTGCTCTCGCGAATGGTTTTTGACGAAATCTCGGTGGAGCACAAGATGGCCTCGATGAACCTGCTGGACGGACTTGCGAGGTTGCTTGCAAGCCGTTTGCGCTACGCAAACGCCGAAATCCACGCCCTTCGATCGTAAGAAGGACTTTTTTTTCTTGGGTTTTACAATAATTAGGCTTCGATTCCGTGTTACCCTATAGGCGGGAAAGGACATTATTTTTGGAGGATTTATGCCGGAACCAAAAGTGGCGAATAAGGGACCTTATGTTTTGAACATGGAGGCTGGGACGTACGCGTGGTGCGGATGCGGACTTTCCAAAAACCAGCCGTTTTGCGACGGACAGCACAAGGGAACGCCGTACGAAGGCGGGCCAAACGTTGCGTTACTGGCGGTCATCGAGGAAGACGGCCCAAAGGCGTGGTGCGGTTGTAAAAAGACCAAAACTCCCCCTTTCTGCGACGGCACACACGCAGATTTGAAATAGGGTCGTTGCCTTAGTTTGACCAGACTCGTAGTTATCGCGGGGCCGACGGCCGCCGGAAAAAGCGCGGCCGCCATGCGGGTTGCAAACGCCGTCGGCGGCGAGATTATAAACGCCGACTCCGTTCAACTTTACCGCCATTTCGACATAGGCTCGGCAAAACCTACGACGGAGATGCGAAAAGCGGTTCCTCACCACCTAATTGACATTTTGGACCCGAACCAACCGTTCTCGCTTTGGGACTACAATCATTCTGCGAGATCCGCAATTGCAAACGTGGCGTCGCGCGGCAAACTGCCGATTCTATGCGGCGGCACAGGTCTTTACATCAAGGCGGTGCTTGAAGACCTCAAGGGGGGCGCAAGGCCGGACGAGGCCCTTAGGGCCGAGCTATCATCCCTTTCCAACGAAGAGCTTTTTTCCAGATTGCAAAATTTAAACCCACTAGCGGCGGAGAAAATCCACCCGAACGACACGTACAGACTTCTTCGCGGGGTGGAAAACGCGTCCATACCCCAACCCGCGCCGGTCAAAAAGGGGTCGGAATTTAACGCGACATATTTTGTTCTCTCGTCCTCCAAAACCGTTATTTATGAGAGAATAGGCGCAAGGGTGGACAAGATGTTTTCTGCGGGATGGATAAACGAGACTCGGGCCATTTTGGAGACGGGGTTTTCGCCCGATTGCAAGCCGTTTAAAAGCGTCGGTTACCGGCAGATTGTTGAACACCTCTCGGGCCGACTTTCGTACGACAAGCTGACCGAGGAGGTTAAAAAAGTGACCAGAAACTATGCAAAAAGGCAGATGACGTGGTTCTACGCCGTAAACGGCACGGTGCGGCTGGAGGCGGACGAAAAGGCGGCGAATATAATTATAAATAAGCTAGAGGAATGTAAGTGAGGCGTTTTCTCCTCACGCTTGCCGTACTTTTGTTTGCGACCTCGGCGCAGGCTGGAACGCTTGACGACGCGAGACGGCTGTTAAAGAAGAAGGACTTTGGCGGCGCGGCCCAGGTTGCGAAGGATTTGGATCCCCAGCAATATCCCGGCAAAAGTTCGGCGATTAACTTCATCGCCGGATATTCTCTGGCCCGCTCAGGAAAAAATGAGGAGGCAAAACTCTGGCTGGAAAAGGCGGGCGCGGACTCTTTGATAGGCGATTCCGCGCTCTACCAACTGATGTTGATTCTCGACGCCCAGTCCGACTACGGAGCCATGCTAAAAACCACGGGCGGTTTTCTGGACCGGTTCCCCTATTCCCCCGTCCGGCAGGACGTGATACTTTTGCGGGCCAAGGCGTTTGCCAAAACCGGGATGATGATAAAGGCCATTGGAATGCTAAACGACCTCTTGGCCAGAAACGGAGATTACGACAAGGCACATTGGCTTTTGGCCCAAACCCAGGCCTCGGCCGGGAAATTGGACGACGCCATTCAGACCTACCTGACAATTTATTACGAGCATCCGCAGTCACCTTTTGCCGAGCGCGCCCGCGCGGAGTTGAACGAGATTAATAAATCCCGCAAAAAGCGACTCCCCGTCGAGACAAACGACCAAAGGCTCAAAAGGTTCGGGGTGATGGTTGCCAACAAGATGCAAAAGGAGGCGGTGGAATACTCCGCCGAGATTAAGCCGTTACAGATAAAGCCGGCGGAACGGGCGGAATTTTACCTAAACCTCGCCAAGGCCGAGGAACGGCTTGGCAAGGCGGACAAGGCCATAGAGTTCTACGACAAATCCGCCGCCGTCCGCAATGGCGTTACAAAACCGGAGGCCCTTTACCGCACTGCAAAAATATATTGGAACCGCGACGACCTGAAAAACACGGTGGAAACTTGCAATCGAATATCGAAGGAATTCCCGAAGAACGACTACGCCGCCCAGTCCCGCTACATACTCGCGCGGATTGAGGAGGGCGCCGGGCACAAGGCGGAGGCAGTGGCGCTTTACGATAAAATTCTGTCGCTGTTCCCCTCCTCCAAGGTGACGGACGACTCGCTCTGGCACTCGGGTTGGACGTCCTATCTTTCCGGCGACTACGCAGGGGCGGAAAAATCCTTCAGGCGACTGGCCGATAAAAACCACAACTACGGCGGGATGGCGCCAATGGCGCTTTACTGGCTCGTAAACTCGCTAAAGGCGCAGGGGAAAGAGGCCGACGCGTTCCAAAAAACGCTCGTGACAAAAAATCCCATCTCATACTACACCATGCTGACGGGCGACCCCGACACGATGCTAAAGCCCAACCTGCCGGCGGCGGCGGAAAACGGGCTTGCCGACTCGGTTCGCGCCAAGATGGAGACGCTCGCGGAGCTTTACGCGAAGCCCCCCGCGCTGGACGAAAAAAACAGGTGGCTGTTTGAAAGCGCCAAGGCGTGGCTAGCCGTCGGCTTTGAGGACACGGCAAGGTCGCTCCTCGAGAATCTTTCCGCCGGTCAAAACGGCATGCTCTGGCTTGCGTGGCAGTTTCACAAGGCAAACTGCCTGTCGTGCTCGTCGAGGTTGTTGGATCAGATAAGGCTGGAGGACGTGCCGAGCGACCAGTCTCCCTTCGTCATGTTTATGATGTTTCCCGTGGCCAACTGGGAAACGCTTGTAAAAGAATCAAACGCCGCGGGGATAGACCCCTTTTTGGCCCTTTCAATAATTCGACAGGAGAGCAGATACGACGCCGAGGCGGTCTCCTCCGCCAACGCGTACGGGCTTATGCAGTTAATCCTTCCCACGGCGGAGCTTACGGCGCAAAAACTCGGGATGAGGGGGATAACCACGGAAAACCTGAAAACCCCGGAGATTAACATCAAGCTCGGCGTCAACTACCTGGCCGGACTGATAAAAGGCGAAAAGGGGGCCGTGCCGCTCGCGCTTGGCGTTTACAACGCGGGGCCGAGGTTTATGGAAAAGATTAAAAAACGCTTTTCCACCGACAACATGGAGATATTCGTCGAACAGGTGCCATATCAGGAGACGAAAGATTATATAAAAAAGGTTTTGCGTAATTATTTCATTTACAGGAAAACGTACTCATCGTTCGGTGCTCCGACGCCCGGGGCCAACTAGGAACATAGAAAGGACAACATGTACGACGCCGTAATAACCAACTCGACCCTGTTCGGACTGCCAAACGGCAAATCGGCCAAGACCGATTTGGCGATAAAAGACGGAAAAATCGCGCGCGTCGGCGAAATCAACCCCAAACGCCCAGGATACGAGGCAAAACATGTTGTTGACGGCACCGGCTACTACACCCTTCCCGGGTTTGTGGATCCGCACTCGCACTCCGATTACTACCTTCTAATAGACCCCCTTGCGGACGGGAAAATTCGACAGGGCGTCACCACTGAGGTGGGCGGAAATTGCGGCTACTCCTCGGCCCCGATAGGCGGAGAAATTTTGGACGTAAGGCGCGACGCGTATAAAACGCAGTTCGGTCTGGATTTGGACTGGACGGATTTTTCCCAATATTGGAAACGGTTTGAAAAAAATGGGAGCGCCGTAAATTACGCCGGGCTGGTGGGATACAACACGGTGAGGGCGACCGTCTTGGGCTCGCGCGACGTCCCTTACGAGGGGAAAAAAGAGGACGTTAAAAACGCCGTCCGCCAAAACTTGGCGCAGGGGGCGGCTGGAATGAGCGTCGGCCTCGTCTATCCGCCGGCCTGTTTCGCCACGTTGGACGAGATGACCGACGTGGTCTCCGAGGTGGCAAAGGCCGGAAAAATATTCACCACCCACATCCGTTCCGAAGGGCCGAGGCTTGTGGAGTCAATCGAGGAGGTGCTGGAGATAACCCGGCGCACCGGCGTGAAACTCCAGATATCGCACCTTAAGACGGCAGGGAAGGAAAACTGGAAAAAACTGGATCGCGTTTTCGAGCTTATCGAAAAGGCAAGGGACGAAGGCCTGGACGTCTTATGCGACCGGTATCCGTACGTCGCCTCCAACACCGGCCTTCAGGTGGTGTTGCCGGACTGGGCGTTTGACGGGGGGCGCAACGGGGTGATGGAAAGGCTTGCGGACAAGGGGATGCGCGAAAAACTAAGTGGTGAAATTTTGCTAAACCACCCCGAGCCCGAATATTGGGACACGGTCATGGTCTCGCAGGTGGCCACAAAGGCAAACGCCCGATTCGAGGGGGTGACGGTAGCCAAGGGGGCCTCGCTTACAAACAAGAACCCGCTGGACTTTATCTTCGACCTTCTGTTGGAGGAAAAAACCGAGGTTGAGGCGATATATTTCTGCATGAGCGAGAGCAACATGGACAGAATAATCCTGAAGGACTACGTGATAATCGGATCCGACGCCGGGGCGAGATCCGCAACCGGCCCGCTTGGCATAGGCAAACCGCACCCGCGCACGTTCGGGACGTTCCCGCGCTTTTTCTCCGACTATGTGTTTAGAAAGAAACTTGTGACGATGGAGGAGGCCGTCCGGAAAACTTCCACCACCGCCTGCGAGAGGTTCGACATACCGATGCGCGGCCTGCTTAAAGAGGGATATTTCGCCGACGTCGTGATGTTTAACCCGGAAAGGCTTGCGGACAAATCCACCTATGAAAATCCGCTGGTATATCCCGAGGGAATTGATTACGTTTGGGTAAACGGCGTGCCGGCGCTCTCGGGCGGAAAATCCACCGGGGCGCTGTCCGGCGTCGGCCTTGCCCTGCCGGACTCGACGCCAGTTTAATGGATAAAGAGTGCTTGCCCGCAAACCGGATGCGCTGTAAAGTGTGCCGATGTCTTTAAAGACCTTTCTAATCGGTCAGCCGATTGACTCCGTTAAGGAGAAACGGGAACGGCTGAACAAAATCACCGGCCTTGCCGTTTTCTCGTCCGACGCGATATCGTCCGTTGCATACGCGACGGAGGAGATGCTTATACCGCTGGCCATGCTCGGCCTTATGGCCGTGCACTTTTCCATCCAGATCTCTGCGGCGATTATCGCCCTAATCGTCATTGTGGCACTTTCCTACACGCAGACAATTCGTGCATATCCCAATGGCGGCGGGTCTTATATCGTGGCCCGCGAAAACCTGGGGGAGAAGACGGGACTCGTGGCGGCGGCCGCCCTGATGATTGACTACGTCCTAACGGTAATCGTCTCCATTTCCGCGGGGGTGGCGGCGATAACGTCTGCCTTCCCCTCGCTTTCGCTCCACACGGTTTTGCTCTGCCTTTTGTCGCTGTTGATTATCATTGTCGTAAACTTGCGGGGATTAAGGGAATCCGGCGCGATTTTCTCCGGCCCGGTGTATGTTTTTATCGGGAGCCTGCTTTTGCTCGTCGCGGTCGGAGCCTATAAATTCCACGGCGGAATGGTAAAGCCGCAAAACGTATTTGTAGCCGGCGCCTTGGATGCGGTTCCCACGTTTATCATCCTGCGAGCCTTTGCCTCCGGGTGCACCGCGCTTACGGGCATAGAGGCCGTTGCCAACGGGGTTAAGGCGTTTCAAGCGCCCGAGAGTAGAAACGCCGCCATAACCGTAACATGGATGGCGGCGATACTTGGCGTTTTGTTCATAGGCATTTCGTACGACGCCTACGTCTACGGTATCCTGCCGAAGGACGGCGAGACCGTGGTGTCGCAATTGGCGTCGGCCGTTTTTGGCATAGGCCCGATTTATTACGTCATCCAATTCGCCACCTTCTTTATACTCGTTCTTGCGGCCAACACCGCGTTTGCCGATTTTCCCCGTCTAAGCTCCATTTTGGCGGCGGACAGTTTTTTCCCAAGACAGCTGGCGAGCCTCGGCGACAAGCTGGTATTCTCCAACGGCATTATTCTTCTTGGAGTTTTCTCCGCAGTGTTGCTGGTGGTCTTCGAGGGGGACACGCACCTGATGATTCCCCTTTACACCATCGGCGTGTTTATCGCCTTTACCCTATCCCAGGCCGGGATGGTGGTTCATTGGTTTAAAAAACGCGAGAAATGGTGGATATTCTCCATGACAATGAACGGCGTAGGCGCCATCGCCACGTTCCTAGTTTTCCTCGTCGTGTCTTACTCCAAATTTGTCTTGGGCGCGTGGATAGCCCTCGCGGCGGTTCCGGCCATCATATTTTTCATGCACAAGATACACACCCATTACAAATCTATTTCGGAGCAGTTGGCGCCCAGGGAGCTAAGCTCCGCCTCAGAATACGCCCATCACTCGGTAATTATACCAATCGGCGGGGTGAACAAGGCGGTCATAAACTCGATTAGATACGCAAAGGCCATTTCAAACGACGTAACGGCAATTTATGTCTGTCTCGACACCTCGAAGGCGACCATCACAAAAGAGCTTTGGGATAAATTCGGGATGAAGGTGCCGCTGTTGGTTTTGGACTCTCCATATAGGTCAATAATCGAACCGGTGGTTGATTATATAGAGGAAGTTAGAAAGGATTATAAAAACGGCGTCATCACCGTTATACTTCCGGAACTCGTCCCTTCAAGATGGTGGGAGCATTTGTTGCACAACCAAACGGCCTTGCTATTAAAAGGAATCTTGTTGTTTAAAAAAGGGGTTGTTTCCACGAGCGTTCCGTACCAATTTGAATAAAAATCTGCCGAGAAAATCCCCCAATTGCCATCCATAAAAATCAACGGGTTCGAGCAACCCGTTGAAAATGTTGATAACTTTTTCGGACTGGAAAACCGTTAAAAAAATTCAATCTTACAAATCAACGTCTTTGCATAACTCATTGTTTTACAAAGCATATTTTCATGATTATTTTTTAATCAATTAGTCGGGAATAGCTAGGAAACGGCTAGTTTTTGGGGGTTTTATTATTTATCCACATATTTTAAACAGTTTTGGGGGCAGGTATAGCCCGCTAAAATCGGGACTTTTTAAGCGTCGTGTCTCTCATCGCGGCTGTTGGCAAGGATATAATAGATTGCGGCGACGAAAATCGTGATTACAAGCACCGTATAGGCCAGATGTTCGCCCTGCCATAATCCGTTGAACCGGTTAATTAGATCGTTTGACCAGACGGCGTAGGCGCCGCCAAGACGTTCCAACTCGCTCGTGAATTTTTTTGTCCGTTGAAACTCTGCCATAGGGTTTTCCACCGACGGCGCCGATTTTAAATAGATGCCCAATGCCGAAACAAACCCCACGGCCAAAATTCCTACGGCAATTTTTGTTCGTTTTTGTTTGTTATGCTCGGAGGGCGCGTTATTTTTCATAGGTGACATTATGTCCTAAGTTGAAGACGAACCTCAAATCCTCGCAACTGTTTGGTTTGCAATTGACAATTTCACTGCCGTGAAGTATTTTCATCACAATGTGGGAATCGTCGAAATTGTGGGTGGCCGATTGAAAATTTTTGAAGAACTATAACAAGCCGGTTCCGACGCCATTGATAGCCAGTCGGACATCTCTTGGCACCATTTCGGTGTTTGGAAAAAACGGACGGCGTCGGGGATAACGGCATTCTGCCAGAGCCGCCCGCTTATAGATCATTACGTGCGTCTTCGCCTAAAAAAAATCACCAACGTGCTGTTTCCATTCGATTGCGCGGCTACGGGTCTTGTTTCGGCAAAAGGCGAAAAGAAAATCACCGGCGTGCGGATTCGCGAAAAGGACGGATTTGAGCGGGAATTGGCCGCCGACATGGTCGTTGATTCGAGCGGACGCACTTCACCAATGCCCAGTTGGCTTGAATCGCTAGGTTTTGAAAAACCATTTGAAGAGAAGTTGCGAATTGACATGGGGTATACATCCCGCATGTATCGAAGGCCGGCAAATTGCCAACGGGACAGGAAAGCCTTGATCGTCTATCCAAAGGCTCCTCTCAACACGAAGTTCGGCTACATCAGCCCTGTGGAGCCAGACGCGAGCGGCGAACGCTTCATCGTGTCACTCGCTGGTTGCGGCGGGGATTACGCCCCCTCCACAGAAGAAGGGTTTCTTGAACACGCCAAACAACTGGCGCGACCTGAACTTTACGAATATTTGCGTACACTAACCCCAATCGGGGATTTTTCGCATTTTCGATTTATTGAAAACAGACGGCGGCGGTATGAGGCGATGACAAACTGCCCGGAAGGTTTCATGGCCGTTGGCGACGCGCTATGCGCGGTAAATCCTATTTATGCCCAAGGAATAAGCGCGATAGCATTGGAGTTGCGGGTCATGGAAAAATGTTTGGCAGGCGGGCTGGATGGAATTGGGCGGCGCTACTTCAAAAAAGTGGCCAAGACGATAGACGTGCCGTGGTTTATTACCATTTGTGAGGATTTCCGCTACCCGCATACAAAGGGAAAACGCCCTTTCTTTGCCGGATTTTTAAACGCATATACAGGAAAAGTGCTTGAAGCCTCTGGCGCCTCATCTGCGGTATGGAAAACCTTCTTATATGTTCTACATCTAGTCAAATACCCGGCCGTGCTATTTAGTCCCCATGTTGTTTTTGCCGTGATTAAAACAACGCTGTTTCGCAAAGAACCGCTGGTGACAAAACAATGACAGGAACGGGCGGAGAAAAATGGACGGGACTGCTGGTGTAGCCGTTCAATTTTCCTGGTCGGGTTTCTGTATTTTTAACAGGGGGAAAAGGATTACCTCCCTGATGGAGTCCTGCCCGGTAAGCAACATTGCAAGCCGGTCTATGCCTATCCCCTCGCCTCCGGTCGGCGGCATTCCGTATTCAAGGGCGGTTACGTAGTCCAAATCCATCCACTGCGCCTCGGCGTCTCCCGCGTCTCGAAGGCCAGCCTGCTCCTTGAACCGTCTTAGCTGGTCGTCCGGGTCGTTCAACTCGGTGTATGCGTTTGCCAGCTCCTTGCACCCGATGTAAAGCTCGAAGCGCTCCACTAGGTGCGGTGCGCCCTCTTTCGTCTTCGCCAAGGGGGAAAGCTCCAACGGGAAATCGTAGATAAAAGTCGGTTGCACAAGATGCGGCTCCACGGCGACCTCGAAAAGTTTTTCCCAAACTTTTGCGCCCTTCCCGGCCTTCTCCGCCGTAACGCCTCGCGCCTTCAGCCACTCTCGCGCCTTGTCGTGGTCGTCCACCACGTCCTTGGGCACGCCGCCTATTGTCTCGATGGCCTCAAAAAACGCGCACCGTCTCCACTCGCCGCCAAGCTCTATGTCGTGCCCCATCCAGTTTAAGGACGTTGTGCCGCAGACCTCCATGGCGACGGAGGAAAGCATTTTTTCGGACATGGTCATAAGGTCGTTGTAGTCCACGTACGCCATGTAGAACTCCAGCATGGTGAACTCCGGGTTATGCATGGTGCTTATCCCCTCGTTCCGAAAATTTCGGTTTATCTCGTACACCCTGTCGTAACCGCCGACGATTAGCCGCTTAAGGTAAAGCTCCGGCGCTACGCGCATATAAAGTTGCATGTCCAAGGCGTTGTGGTGCGTAACAAAGGGCCTTGCCGCCGCGCCTCCGGGAATCGGTTGCATCATCGGGGTCTCCACCTCCAAAAACTCCATGGAGTCCAGATACCTCCTGATGGCGCTGATGACCTTCGCCCGTTTTACGAAAACTTCCCTCACCTCATCGTTGGATATTAAGTCCACGTACCTCTGTCTGTACCTTGTCTCCACGTCCTTAAGGCCGTGCCATTTCTCCGGTAGCGGGCTGAGCGATTTGGTGAGCAGAAAGAGCCTCGTCGCCCTCACGGTAAGCTCGCCCGTCTTGGTGTAAAACAACGTTCCCTCGCCAGCGACGATGTCCCCCATGTCCAGCTTTTTTACGTCGTCAAAATCGGCGGTCTCGTCCACTCGCGCGTAGACCTGGATTTTGGCGGAGCCGTCCTGCACGTGCCCGAATATCGTTTTTCCGTGTCCGCGAATGGACATGAGCCTCCCCGCAATTTTGACCTGCGGGGCGAGTTTCTCCAAATCCTCCGCCGGACGACCCGCGTGCTCTTTTAAAAGATGCGCGATTCGGTGCGACGGTTTATATCGGTTTACGTAGGGGGACAGTCCGCGCGAACGAAGTCCATCGAGTCGTTCCCTTCTAATTTTTACCTGGTCGTTATCTTCCATCAACTCTCCATCATTTGGTCATTTTAAAATATGACCTGCAATTCTACACCATACTTCTCGTAATTTTGCCTGTCGTAAGTTGTGCCTTGTGTGGTGAAGGAGACGTTCTCGTATTCAAGCCCCCATTTTAGGTTGTCTCCCCTAAGCAGAAGGTTAAGGCCGGCCGCAAGATTACGCTGGGCCGAGCCGGGGGAAGGATTGTTGGGATTCCACAGTGTGTATCTGCAATATGGTTGGATGCCGCCGCCGCTTTGCACGAGCGTCCATGTAAAAAGCCCCTGCCATCCCTCGCCCTGAACATAATTCCCCAAAGTGTCCATTCGGGTTGAATTATTATAGTTGTAGGAATAATAGGAGTATTCAAGGCCGAGGCCGCCGTTTTCGGACTTGGACTCGAGCAAAACGTCTGCCGTCCATGCGGAATACGGGGCCATCAGACCGTAGATGTCCGAGCTGACCTTGTCCTGTTTGTCGAACCCGTAGCCGATGGTAAACACGTTTTGCTGGCCTAGATATGTTTCCTTATACAAGAGGTCCTTTTCGGGCGCACCGGTGGAAAACTGAACCCTGCCGTTGTACCGCAAAGTTTGATCCCCCGCGTTTTTCTGTGGCAGTTGCGACCCGTTGCCGACGGCCAGGCGGTATTGGAAGAGGTCAATGTTTCCCCAAACCATTGCGCCTCGATCTCTCCTCTCCGCAAGGCCGGTGGAATCAAGGGCAAAGGAATCCACAAAAGGGGCGCCCAACGTAACCAGCCGCACAGGATCCGTCAGCCCGGTGCGCGAGAATTGAACCGGGAAAATCCCGCCGACAAGTTTGAACGCCGACCCCAAATTAAACTGCACGTATGCGTCCAGAGCCTTCACCGTGGAACCGGAGGAGGTGGTCGGCGAGTTGTAGTTTTTCCCCATGTCGTCCGCCGAAAAGCGCAAGGCAAATTTTGCCAACGGAGTAACCTGCCCGGTAATTACCGCCCTGGCGGTTTTCAGGTAAAATTCCGTGTCGTCCCCGCCGATTTTATTGTTTCCGGCGGCAGTTCCGGCTTGGTTTCTATTTTGCTGGGCAAGAGCCTGAAGTTGAATCTCCAATTCCGCCACGGCGTCCCCGGTTGACACAATCATCCCCCCGGCGCGGGCGTTTCCGCCGGTCGAGAGAAAAATTAAAACCACAAAGATAATTGAGAATTTTTTCAAAGCCTTTAACCTCCGAAAGCAGACGATAATATAACCCGGATTGCGCGTAACTGAACCCCAATTTTAAGTAATTACCCATAATGTTTATAACTTTTAACGATTATCCAACCGTTCGCCGGAACCCTTTAAAATTCCGTTACCTTGCCGCAACACACTGAATAATTATGTTAAATTTATTGGTCAATCCTTAATCAAAACGTAAAAATGCCCCCTTTGTGTGGCTGACTTTTAAAATATTTGGACTTATCCACACCTTACAAACATTTCCTGTGCATAAGGCGCGCATTGATTTAATAGAAAAATTGTTTGCTACCAGAGTTTTGCGGGATGGGGTAAAATCAACGGATGTTGGACGATATAGGGGACGGACGACCGCTGAGCGAGGAGGAACCCGCCCCCGCCATCCCGTCGCACGTCACCGCGCCAAAATTTGCCACCGGCGTTAAAGAAATACTTGCGGTTTTTATCGGAAGGCTGGTTAAACACGGCGTTCAACACGAACTGATAAACAAGGCTCTTTCTGACATTTCCTCCGAGATACACAGGGTTTCGTCAACCGCAAACAAAGACATCTCCAACGCCATTTCGGACTACCTCTACCGCAAGGAATTGGAAAAAAACCGGGTTGATTACCTTGGTCGCGTCCTATTGGGCGAGATGGAGCAGTTTTTCCCGCGCAACCAAGAAGTCGCCGACAGATTGCTTGCCGAGCCTGTTCAAGGATTTGTTCCGATTCAGGTTGCGGAAGGGTTGATATTTGCCCTTAAGAAAACCCACGGGGCCGACGTGATAGACGAGTACGAAAAGTTGTGCGCCAGAAAGGCCGAATCGTACCGGAACAAGGAGGACGGCCTTGTTGACAACCAGAAATTCTTCGCCGACCAGGAAATAAAAAGCCTCGTCCAGCAAATCATCACAAGGTTCCGCCTTTTCATGCATAAAAAACCGGAGGCCGAGCAGAAAAAATGGATTTTAAACCAGATAACCTCCGCCCCCGCCTTTCAACCGATGCACCGCGACGTGACGGACGAGGAACTGCACGTCATCACCCGAGCCTTCCTAAAAAAAGGGTGAGGTCAGCCTTGGCCGGCTCCCCGCTCCTGCAAAACTGACTTGATGGACGTGGCTAGCTCCTCCAAGTTTATCGGCTTATGGAACGCCTTGGTGACGCCCATCCGAAGAAGATCCCGCTCGGCCTCGTAAGTGTCTATGGCGCTGAGGACAAATATTATCGGTGTTTTGGGCAAATGGTGCAACTCCCGTAGAACCTCGAAGCCGTTCATTCCCGGCATTCGCATGTCGAGCGTTATCAAATCGGGCTTTTCGGTTTTCACAAGCTCCAACGCCGCTTTCCCTTCGTGACAAACAAGGGCGTCATACCCCGACTTTACTAGGAATTTTTTTAGGTTGCGACAAAACGCCTCCTCGTCGTCAATTATCAATATTTTCATTTTCCCCTGCGCGTCCATATTTTTTTTCATTTTCTTCCTCCTCTATGCTGGCTATGAATTCTTTAAAAAGTTATTTTTGGACATAAAACTTCCCGCCTATCAACCGCCTTTCGAGATAACGCCGTAATTCGTCAACATGTTTGGATGAAATTTGGAACCCTTTCGACAGGAGCAAGAGTCCCTCGGCTGTTTTCACGTCCTCGGCAAGCTTCATTCCGGGTTTTAGGCTGTCTATGCCGACAACCGTCGCGTTAATGGCCCTAAGACGAATACGCTCCACCGCATCAGTAAGGAAACCCGTTAACGTGCCGTCGAGACTTTTTCCGGCAAGCTTTTCAATTCTGGAAACGGCAAACGAGGTTTTATCGGCCTCGGTGGCGAGGGCTTCGTTAGTGAATCTCCTTCGAAAAACAAGTTCGTCGTACGTATTGGCAACGGCCAAAATCCTGGCGCCCACGGGTATTTGCGCGTCCTTTATTCCGTCGGGGAACCCGGTTCCGTCCAAATGCTCCAGATGCCTGCGGACGAATTGCGCGGACAGCGCAAGTTCCTCGGAATTCTCCATGATGCTTTGGGCCAACACCGGGTGTTGTTTTACCGTCGTTATCTCGTCCGGGGTAAGCTCCGAAAAGTTGGCGGTTCGCAGTCGGGGCGGAAGGGCCACAGTGCCGACGTCGTGTAGCAGTCCGGCAAGCTCTATGGCGGACACGTCCTTCGGCGGCAGTTTCATGCCGCGCGCCATCTCGCCGGCCAGTTGCGCGACCCTTCTAAGGTGCGAGCCGATGTAGGCGTCGTATGTTTCCAAAAGGCTGATAAGCATCCTTACGGACGTCAGGAAATTTTCCTTGAGTCGTTGGTTGAGCTGGGTTATTTCGGCTGTTCGCTCGCCCACCATTTTTTCCAGGTTCTTTTGGTAATCTTCCACCTTAATGACAAGCGCGCGATGCTCAAGCGCCCTTCCGATTTCATCGTATAGGGCCTCCAAGTTTATCGGCTTTAGAAGGTAGCCAAAGGCCCCGGCCTTCATACAGCCTATGGCCGTCTCGGTGTCGCCAACGGCGGTGGCCATTACAACCTCCGTAGTCTGGAAATTATTTTTTATCTGGGGCAGACACTCCGAACCGCTCATCCCCGGCATTTTTATGTCCATGACCACGACCTCGGGGCGGTACTGTTTAACATTCACCAACGCGGCGATTCCGGAGTAGGCCACATAAACCACGAACCCCTTTTTCTTTAGGAACAAGGCCATCATTTCGGCCTCCCTCTTCTCGTCGTCCACCACCAATATTGTTTCCGCCATAAGGCCCCCTACCCGATAAGTTCCTTGACCACGCGCCCAATTTCTTCCAGTTCCACCGGTTTTAAAAAAACCGCGCTGGCGCCGGCCGCCTTCATCTGAGCCTCCATTTCGGGAGTGTCTATTGCGCTAATCACCACGATCTTGACCGGGGATTGGTGAAGCCTCAGCTTTTCCAATATGTCGTACCCGTTCACCCCCGGCATACGAATATCCAACGTCACCAAATCAGGCTTTTCCAACGCTATCATTTCTAAAGCCTGTTCCCCGTTCATGCTTATTATCACGGCGTAACCAAGTCGGGAAAGATATTTATCCAGTATTTTGCAGAAAAAATATTCGTCGTCCACAACGAGTATTTTTTTGACGTCTTTGTTCATTGTAATCCTTTCAAAGAGGCATTTTTCAATTTATCCGGCTTCTTGGAGAGCGGACACTCTTTTGGCAGAAAAATTTTAAACGACGCTCCCGCGTTATCCACGCTTTCCACCGTTATCGTTCCGCGATGGTTTTCAATTATTCTGTGACTTATGGCGAGTCCAAGACCCGTCCCCTCCCCCGGTTCCTTAGTGGTAAAAAACGGGTCGAATATCCTATCCATAACGTCCGGCGGAATCCCCGGCCCGTTGTCGCGCATGGTGAACTCAACTCCGTCGTCCGTAGCCTTTGTAGAAACGGTTATTACGCCCCCGCGCCCCGGCTTAAGCGCGTCGCGGGCGTTGGTCAGCAGGTTTAAAAAAACCTGGGCAAGCTGGTCCGAATCCGCCATTACTAGGCTGATGTCCGAATCGTACCGTCTTTCGATAAAGATGTTGTCCAGAGACATGTCATGCTCCACCAGACCCGCCGTATGGTCAAAAAGGGCGTTGACGTCCACAGGCCCCAAGTCAAATTTCTTCTCGCGCGCGAACATTCGCAGATTGTTTGTAATTTTCGACGCCCTCCCGACTTGAAGCATTATTTCCTTTAGATTGTCGTGGAATCGCCCGCGACGCTCGTCCATAAGCATCAATTGGGTGACGGTGCTAATGATGTTAAGCGGATTCAATATCTCATGGGCCACTCCCGCGGCAAGCGTGCCCACGGACGCAAGTTTTTCGGAACGCATCAAAAATTCCCGGCCTCTTTGAATTTCCTCAAGCGCGGACTTTAAATCATCGTTTGCAATTTCAAGTTTGCGCTCGTACCGCTTGCGCTCCGTTATGTCCACGTTGACGCCGGTTATTTTCACCGGCTTGCCGTCCGCGTAGGATATTACCTCGAGTTTGTCGTGAATCACTCGTTCCTGTCCGTCCGGCCTAATTATGCGGGCGTCGAACTCAACTTTGGAAAGTTTGCCCGACAAAACGTCCCTCATACACTGTTCTATGTATTTCCTGTCATCGGGATGCACCATGCCGAGAAACTTTACGAAGGTAGGCTCCCACGCTCCCGGCTCCAAACCAAATATTTTAAACGAACCGTCCGACCATGTTCCCTTTCCGGTTATGACGTCCATATCCCAGTGTCCCATGTTGGCAAGTTCTTGGGCGTTTGCCAACATTTTGTGGCTTGCCAATATTTCGTCCTCCATCGCCTTTCGCTTCGTCAGGTCGTAAAACACCGTCAACCCCCTGTTTCCGATATAGGAAAAGTTGATGTTAATCACGCGTTTCCCGCCGTCTTTGCAAACAACAGACGTTTCCATGGGCACAAAAACCGCCTTGTCGCAAATTACGGCATTGACCCGCTCGTTCCAAACCGCCTTGACGTCTTCGCGGTATTTCGGGTCGGGATAGGCCAGGGGCCACCACGCCTCCACATTGGGAATATCGGATTCATCGTATCCAAACAACTCAACAAATTTTCCGTTAAGAAGAAGCACCTTCTCGTCCGCGTCGGTCAAAGCCATGGCAACAGAGGAGTTTTTTATTATCTGCTTGAAATCCTCCTGGCTTTTTCTCAAGGACTCCTCGGCCATCTTGCGTTCGGATATGTCGCGGATGATGGCGGTAAAAAACTTCTCCCCGTCCACCTCCCATGTCGCCAAGGTCAATTCGACGGGAAATTCGTCCCCGCCTTTTTTCAGTCCCTCTGTGGCCACGGTGGCGCCTATAATTTTTCTAACGCCGCCAGACGCCACGCTTTCCAACCCCGCTCTGTGCAAGGCTCGGTGGCGCTCCGGAATTATTACGACCAAGTTTTTGCCGATTACCTCGTCGGCGGCGTAACCGAACATTTTTGCCGCGCTTGAATTCCAGAACGTGACCATGCCGGAAGAATCAACGGATATAATCGCGTCGGTGGCGGTTTCGACCAGGGAGCGGAACCCTACCTCGCTCTCCCGCACCCGCCGGGCTATGGCAATCCCCCTCTCCCTCTCGCGGGTGGTTCTAACCCCGAGTGAAAGGTCCTGGGCCAATTCCTCCAATATTGCTATTTCTTTGTCGGAAAACATTCCGGGAGTGACGGAGTAAATGCTCAAAACCGCGTCTGTTTTTTCTGAAAACATAACTGGAAGCATTATGGCGGATTTACATCCGTTTTTTAACGCGACGTCCCTCCAACGGCTCTTTTCGTCATATTGCAAAATGTCGTTAACAATCACGGTTTTATTTTCCGAAAAGGCCTTGTTGCACGGGCAGTCGGCCATAGTCTCCTGCGTTGGAAGCGTCCCGTCAAGGCCGTGAAAATAAGTCGTGGCGGTTGGCGGCCCGTATACATGGACGAACTCATAGCCGCCCAAATCCTTGATGATTTGAACGGTGGAATGGAGAAATGTTTGTTCGTCAAGGTTTTTGAGGAGCAGTTGGTTGCATCCGCTCAAAATCGTCAGCCTTCGAGTAACATCCTTAAGTTCCTTATCCACTTTTCTAAGTCGGGCCGCGTAAAAATATAGCCCCACAATTACGATTGCGGCAAGACAGGCGACGAGCGCGTAAACGATTCTTGAGTCCGGCCATTCATGATGAAAAGGAACCCAAAGATTCCAAATGGCGTTATGCTCTTTGGGAGAAATATCCCTTATGGCCTTGTTTAAGACGGACGCCAGTTCTGGCCAGTCTTTTCGAACGCCGATTCGCAAATGGTTGACGAACGAAGTTCTGGCCGAAACCCTTAAGTTTCCGATTCGGTTTTTGCCGATTGTCTCCACCGCGTCCGCCATTGACCCTACATACGCGTCAACCTCGCCGGTAAGGACGGCGTCCAACGCCAGCAACGTCGTTTCCTTTGGAAAAAGCGCCGCGTCCGGAAATTCGCTTTCCAACCACTCCTGAGAGACAAATTTACTGCGAACCGACACCCTCCGGCCCGGCAAATCGCGCTCCCCCCTTATCGAACGATTCTCCGCGCTAGTGATGATTACGTAAGGGAGGTCAACAAGAACATCCGTGAATAGAAGATATTTGTCGCGCTCGTCCGTTCTTCCCAAAAGAAGGACAGCGTCAATCTTTTTATCCTTGGCGTCGTCAAGCACTTTTTCCCACGGCAATTCCGGGGCAAGCACAAACGTAACAGGCAGTTTAGTCTCTATCAGGTTTTTGTAGCTGTCCGCCATGCCGGACAAATCCCCGTTCTTATTGCGCATGCTAATCGGTTCCCAATCCGGAACCGTCCCGACAACGATCTTTGGGTGAGCCGTAAGCCATTGCAGTTCGGACTGGGTTAACTGAGGAAGAGAGGTTTCCGCCTCGCCGAGCCAGGCAAAAGGTAAAAGAACGGTCATGACCAATAAGACCAATGACCTGTGACTCAAAAATAAGGACGAAATACATCGCCTCATAATTATTTCCCAACCTAAATGAATAGCCCACGTTTGACAGACAGATTATCAAGATTCTATCCGATGCAACTTATGTTACCACATTAAACCAAAAGATGGCTAAATTCCCCCTACAAAAAGGGTAAAATGGGGGCATGGGACATTTGGAAAACAGGCCGCCGTTGGACGCGGTGGTAATGGCCGGCGGATTGTGCAAATGGCGCGGACTAAAACAAATTAATAAAAACCTTTTAAAAGTACGCGGAAAGCCATTGTTCTATCACGCGTTGTCCGCACTCATGCAGGCGGACAGATTTCGAAGGATTTACGTAGTCGGCCCAAAATCCGTAATAGAGAACGAGATTTCAAAGGCAGGGGGCCGCTTTCCTAAAGAGGTCGTTGTCCTTCAGGAGGCCGACAGCCTGGTGAACAACCTCATGCTGGCGTTTCGCGACTCCGTTGGCGCCAAGAACGACAAGGATCTGGAGAACCCGGAGATTGCCGAACGCGCAATTTTTGCGGTCTCGGGGGACGCGCCTTTGTTGACGACGGACGAGGTGGGGCAATTTTTGGATAATTGCGATTTGGGCAAATACGACTATTGCATAGGCATGACGCCGGACACGGTTCTCGCCCACTATCGCACCAAGGGGCTTAAACTCGGCATTTCGCTCGCCTACGTCCACTTTGTTGAGGGAAACCTAAGGGTGAACAACATGCACCTGGCAAAACCGCTGAAAATAAAAAATAGGCAGGATCTAGACGAGTTTTACAAGATACGCCACCTGAAAAAGATAAAGAACATCTTCGCGCTCGCGCTCGGCCTTTACAAACGCAACATGGGATTTCGCGACTGGGTCGGGTTGCTTAGGATGTACCTCGCCATGTGGAGCGGAAAAGGCGGCCTAAAGGGGCTCGCCTCCCGCCTAAGCACGGACATAACTTACACTCGCGTTGAGGACGTCGTATCGCATTTCTTGGGGGCGCGCGTGAAAATGGTGGTCACCACGCTCGGCGGCGCCGCCGTGGACGTGGACAAACCGGGGAACCTCCGGGTTATTGGGAAAAGGTACGACGAGTGGATGGCGCTCCAAAAGCGGTTCGCCGAGGGGATTCGGAAGAATGGAATTTAAGCTCAACAGCGATTTCAAGCCGAAGGGGGACCAGCCCGCCGCGATTGATACGCTCGCCAAAAACTTGTCGAAGGGCGTCTCCGACCAGGTTCTGCTCGGCGTGACCGGCTCCGGCAAAACATTCACGCTGGCAAACGTCATCGAACGCGTGCAAAAGCCCACTCTCGTCTTCGCGCCCAACAAAACGCTCGCCGCACAGCTTTATAACGAGTTTAAGTTTTTCTTCCCCGAAAATGCCGTGGAGTATTTCGTAAGTTATTACGACTACTACCAGCCCGAGGCGTACCTTCCAAAATCCGACACGTTTATCGAAAAAGACTCCGCCATCAACGACGAAATAGAAAAACTCCGCCACTCCGCCACCCGCTCGCTTTTGGAGCGGCGTGACGTGCTGATAGTCGCCTCCGTGTCGTGCATATACGGCATCGGCTCGCCCGACACCTATTACGGGATGATGACGCGGCTGGCGACGGGGCAAAAAATCGGGCGCGACGACTTGGTGGAACGCCTAGTAGCCATGCAATACGAAAGAAACAACATAGACTTCGCGCGCGGAACTTTCAGGGTAAACGGCGACGTGCTCGAAATAATCCCCATCTACGAGTCTGAAACGGGATTGAGAATAGAGTTCTTCGGCGACGAGATTGACTCCATGTCCCGCATTGACCCGATAACAGGGGACGCGTCGCAAAAACTGACAAAGGCGGTGGTCTACCCCGCCAGCCATTACGTCACCACCCCCGAAATACTCGAAAAGGCGATGGAGAGCATACGCAGGGAACTGATAATGACCGCGGAGGAGCACAGGCGCGAGAACCGCCTTGTGGAGTGCCAGCGGCTGGAACAAAGGACGATGTTCGACCTGGAGATGATGAAGGAGACCGGCTACTGCAACGGAATCGAAAACTACTCGCGCTACCTCACCGGCAGGAAGGCCGGAGAGCCGCCCCCCACCCTGCTCGATTATTTTCCCGCCGACTCGCTCGTGATAATTGACGAAAGCCACGTCTCCATCGGCCAGTTGAGGGGAATGCACGCCGGCGACAGGGCGCGAAAAGAAACCCTCGTCCGGTACGGGTTCCGCCTTCCGTCCGCGCTGGACAACAGGCCGCTAAGTTTTGACGAGTTCGAAAAGGACGGGAAACAGAGGATATACGTCTCGGCCACACCGGGGGACTACGAGTTAAAGAAAGTGGGCGGGCGCGTGACCGAGCTTGTCATACGCCCCACCGGGCTGGTGGATCCTCCGGTATCGGTCCGCCCCGTTTCGGGCCAGGTGGACGACCTGATTCACGAGGTTAAACTGCGCGCCGCAAAAGACGAGCGAACGCTTGTGACAACGCTCACAAAAAGATTCGCCGAAGACTTGACCGATTATTTTAGGGAGTCCGGCGTCCGCGTAAAATACATGCACTCCGACATCGAGACGCTTGAAAGAACCGAGATATTGCGCGAGCTAAGGCTGGGCGAGTTCGACGCGCTAATCGGGATAAACCTTTTAAGGGAGGGGCTGGACCTGCCGGAGGTCTCGCTTGTGGCGATTTTGGACGCGGACAAGGAGGGGTACCTCCGTTCGCAGACGTCGCTCATTCAAACCGCCGGACGCGCCGCAAGAAACTCCGAAAGTTTGGTCATAATGTACGCGGATAAAATTACCGGTAGCATGGAAAGGGCCATGGCCGAGATGGAGCGGCGCAGAAAGATTCAAATCGCCTACAACAAAGAGCACAAAATAACACCCAAGACGATAAAGAAACGGATTTACGAAACCATGTCCGCCCACGCGGACGACACCCCGGTGGTGGCCGAGGAGGAGCACAAGTACCACAGCAGGGACGAAATCGCCCGCCTGATACGAAAACTGGAGTCCGAGATGAAAAACGAGGCGCAAAAGCTTAATTTCGAGCGCGCCGCCGAGTGCCGCGACAAAATTTCGGAGCTACGCAAAGTCGAAATCCTCTACGCCTAACCCTGTTATAAAAAATCTGGGTTTGGAAACGGCAGGCCGTGTCTCAACGCCACCATGTAATATTTTTCAAAGGCCTCCTTCATCCAATGGAAATGAATCCCTTTTTTGTGGATTAACCGGTTTCTAGGGGAGAACAACGGTTTCGCCCCGATGAAAAACGCCGTGTCGCCGCCGTCCGCTATGCAGACAACCCCGAAGTCCTTGGCCCTGATTTTTTCTTGGTTGTTTATGTCGGCCCAAATATTGTGCGCGGCTTTCTTCGCCATCACCTCCGTCATCATACCGGTTTTGGGAACTCCGACGGGAACGGGGGTCGGCGCCGGGGGCGCGATTGCTAGCGAAACGCCGACGGCATAAATATTTTTATACTCCTGGTTCGCCAGATAATCGTCGGTCAAAATGAACCCGCGCGGGTTCGCCAGCCCCTTCGCCTCCATATAGGCGTGGCTTCCGTAAAACGCGGGAACCGTTAGGCAGAAATCGTTTTTTATTTTTGCGCCGCCGTCAAACTCGATATTTTCCGGCGTGACCCCCGCAATCTTGGAGTTCACCAAATACTCTATATCCCTGTCGGCAAACTCGTCCTCCAACATTCTTGTCATGGCCCCGAAACCGCCTACCCCGAAATGCCCGATGCTCGGCTCGTTTGTAAAAAGAACAATTTTAAAACGATTCCTGACCTTTTTTTTGCGGAGCACGCTGTCAACGCACATCGCCGTCTCATAAACCGGGCCGAGACACGAGGCCCCCTGCGCGTTTCCAAAGGAAAGCGTCCCGGAGCCGGACTCGACCACTCTTGCCAGCGCTTTTTGTGCCGAAACGGCCTGCTCTATGCCGAATATGGAGTGGGTGTGCCCGGCTTCAGGCCCAAGCCCCGGCACCGCCGCAAAATCTAGCTCGGAACCGGTGGCGGCCACGAGATAATCGTAATCGTATTCCCCGGCCACGCCCACCGCTTTGTTCTTCCCCGGTTCCACTTTCGTTATCGTGTCGCGGGTAAAATCTATCCCCGCCTTTTTCAAATTGCCGGAGACGTCAAACCGCAACGAATCCGGTTTTTTTGTCCCGGCCACGACCCAGGGAAGTGACGGGAAAAAAGTAAAATCCGGGCTGGCGGAGACCACCCGCACAGTATGTTCCCGGCCAAGCAGACGGCGCAGGTTCATGGCGCAGTGGTAGCCGCCGAAGGAAGAGCCTAGCACAAGTATTCGTTTGCCGCTCAAAACGTCACCGCCTTGTCGGAGGACATTATCCATTCGTGCAATATTTTCATCGAGCCGGCCGGAATCTCGTCAATCATGTCACCGGAACCGATGCCGCAACGGTCAATGCAGGTTTTGCAATATTTCATCTCCGCGCCTTTGCCGGCGCACTCCTTAAGCATTTCCGCTAGGTTAAAGAAATTCTCCGGCGGCGTCAGGTTTTTCCTTCCGGCGTCCACCCCGGCGTTGATGAGAAAAATCCTGACCTTGTCGCCGCTTTCCAACGCCGTCTGCGCGAGGCGGATGGCGTTCCAGGCCGCGTCGGAGCCGCCGTACGGGTTTGTGCCTATTATCACCAGAAGCGTTTTGGAACTCATTTTG
>JACQEX010000014.1 GCA_016200345.1 Nitrospinota bacterium | reverse complement strand
GAATGGCCGATCGCCCGTAGGTCAATTTTCATCACGAGGTGTTTTTTGATTTTTTGCAGGGCCGCCTGCCGGGTCGCCATCTCAAGCTCCACCCGGTGCCGCTGGCCGTAGTCTATGGTAAGCGCGTACGGCTCGAATCCGTCCCGCCTCGCGCAGGCGACCACCGTCGCGGAATCGGCGCCACCCGATAAAAGCGCGACCGCTATTTTACCCATTGGAACACGGCCCTCGTCAGCCGAGCATTTTCTCCACTATCGCGAAAACGGCGTCCAGCGCCTCCTGCAATTTTTCAGCGTCCGGCCCGCCGGCCTGGGCCATGTCCGCCCTTCCGCCCCCCTTGCCGCCGACGATGGCGGCGGCCTCTTTTATTATCTGCCCGGCGTTGAGCTTTTTTTCCAAATCCTTCGTGACGCCCACAGCCAGCGCCGCCTTGCCGTCGCGCACAGCTCCGGCCGTTACGACGCCGGAGCCGGCCTTCACCTTCATCTCGTCCACCAGCGTGCGAAGCGTCGCGGGGTCTATGTCGCCGCAATTTCTTGCAAGAACCTTCACCCCTTTTACCACGCGCTCCGCCGTCTCCGCCTCCGTGCCGCCGCGCATCACGTCCCCCTGCAGTTTTTTAACCTGCCGCTCCAAATCCTTGTTCTTCTCGACGATTTTCTGGACGCGCTCCGGGCTTTCCTCCGGTCGGCATTTCACTATTCCCGCAACGTCCTTAAGCCGCCCCTCCAGCGAGGCGACGTAGTTGAACGCGTTCTTGCCCGTCACGGCCTCTATCCTTCTTACTCCGGCGGCGACGCCGGTCTCGCTCGTGATTTTAAAAAATCCTATCTGGCCGCTGTTGCCCACGTGGGTGCCGCCGCAAAGCTCCTTGGAAAATCCGCCCATCTCCACCACGCGAACTGACGCGCCGTATTTTTCGCCGAAAAGCGCCGTGGCCCCGCTGTCCATCGCCTTCTCCACGTCCATCACGGCGGTGGAGACCAGAAGGCCGTCCATAATTCTTTGGTTCACGATCTCCTCCACCGCAAGCAGTTCGCCGGGGGTGGAGGCGGTGTAATGCGAAAAGTCAAACCGCAGTTTTTCCGGGTTCACGAGCGAGCCGGATTGTTTTACGTGCTCGCCAAGCTCGAGCCTCAGCGCGGCCTGTAAAAGGTGCGTTGCGCTGTGGTTTCGCGCGGTGGCGGAGCGGTTGCCGAGGTTGACGGCGGCCAAAACCTCGTCACCCGCCGAAAGCTCGCCGTCCAAAATTTCCACGCGATGCACGTGCAGGTCGCCGACCTTGAAGGTCGTCTCCACCTTTGCCGAGCAACCCTCGCCGGTCAGGGAGCCGTCGTCCCCGGCCTGTCCGCCGGACTCCGCATAAAACGGGGTTTTTGAAAGTACGACCTCCCCTTTATCGCCTTGGGCGAGTTTGTTCACCCGCTTGCCGTCCTTGACCAAAAATTTAATCTCGGCTTTTTCCTCAAGGGAGGCGTATCCGGTGAAGGCGGTTTTCTCCCCTTCCATTCCGGCGTAGGCCTCCGGCGTTTTTGCGGGGCCGCCCTTGGCGCCTTTTCGCGCCAGCTCCTGCTGGTGTTCCAATTCTTTTTGGAAGCCGTTTCTGTCCATCGCCAGCCCCGCGTCTTTCACCACGTCCTCCGCCAAATCGAGCGGGAAGCCGTATGTGTCGTAAAGCTTGAAGAGCTCCGCGCCGTCAACCGAGCTCTTGTTCTGCCCCTTTGTTTTTTCCACGACGTCGTTGAGAATCCTCAGCCCCGCTTCGAGCGTTCTTCCGAAGCGTTCCTCCTCGGACTTTATAATCTTCGCCATGGTGTTTTCGGCCTCGCGAAGCTCGGGGTAGACGTCCTTCAGGTTGTCAATAACGGCGCCCGTGACCTTGTAAAGAAACGGCTCGGTGGCCCCCAGCATTTTGCCGTGGCGCATGGCGCGGCGCATGAGCCTTCTTAAGATGTAGCCCCTGTCGTCGTTCGACGGGAGGATTCCCTCGGTGATTAATAACGCGGCGGCGCGGGCGTGGTCGCCTATCACGCGGAAGGAAATGTCGTCCTGTTTGGAAACGCCGTATGCCCTGCCCAGCGCGTCCTCGGCGCGGGCGATTACGGGGCGGATGAGGTCGGTGTCGAAATTGGAGTCCACGTTTTGCAAAATGGACGCGAGACGCTCCAGCCCCATCCCGGTGTCAATGTTCGGTTTCGGCAGAGGCTCCATTTTGCCGTCCTCGTGGCGGTTGAACTGCATGAAGACGAGGTTCCAAATCTCCTCGTACCTGTCGCAATGGTCGCACCCCGGCTGGCAGTCAGCTCTGCCGCACCCCCGCGCGGGGCCGTGGTCAATGTGTATCTCGGAGCAAGGCCCGCACGGGCCGACCGGCCCCATTGACCAGAAGTTGTCCTTCTCGCCGAGTAGCACGATTCTCTCGTTCGGGATTCCGGCGACCTTTGACCAGATTTTGCCGGCCTCCGGGTCGTCCTTGTAGATGGTAATCCAAAGTTTGTCCTTGGGGAGTTTTACGGTTTCGGTTAAAAATTCCCAGGCGTATTCAATCGCCTCTTGTTTAAAGTAATCGCCGAACGAGAAATTACCGAGCATCTCGAAAAACGTGTTGTGCCTGCGGGTTCTTCCCACGTCCTCCAGGTCGTTGTGCTTGCCGGAGACGCGGAGGCATTTTTGCGAGGTGACCGCCTTGACGTACGGGCGTTTTTCCTTGCCGAGGAAGAGGTCCTTAAACTGCACCATTCCGGAGTTTGTGAACAGGAGCGTCGGGTCGGCGGATGGGACGAGGTTCGAGCTTCGCACGATTCTGTGCCCCTTGGAGGCGAAGTAGTCAACAAACGCCTTCCGCAGTTCCTTGCCGGTAATTATGTGTGCCATGGCCCACTAACATATCACGGAGCGATATGGAAAAGAACCACGAAGGAAACGCCATTTCTGCCCCCCAAACAGGATGACTATGGGGCATTGGAAAACTACGGTTAGCGCGTCGCCTCGTCCGATTTATCAATAAGTCAAATTTACCTTGCGACCATTTCCAGAGGGACAATTGTCCTATGGTTCTTCTGCTCGTGCCACAAATCCCAATCGCGTTGAAGGTTGAGCCAAAATTCCGGGCCTGTCTTTAACGCTTCGCCAAACGAAAGGGCCGAGGCCGCCGAAACCCCGCGCCTGCCGTTGACAATTTCATTAAGGCGCGCGTAGGGCCATCCGAGGTGGCGGGCGAACTCAACCTGCGCCATTCCCATCGGCTCCAGGAATTCCCTCAACAGCATTTCACCTGGATGCGTGGGCGGTCTTTTCTTTGGAATCACGGTGGTCTCCTAATGGTAATCGGTCACTTTTACGTCAATGGCGTCGCCATTTTCCCATTTGAAAATGATGCGCCATTGGTCGTTAACTCTTACGCTCCAAAAATCCTTGAGGTCGCCTCTCAACTTTTCAAGCCGGTTGCCCGGCGGCGCCTTTAACACTTCCACATTCGGGGCCGCATTAATCTGGTCAAGCAACCGGACAATCTTGCCGTGCAATAGCTTTGGAAATTGGCGGGAATGCCGGCTTCCCTCGCCGTCATAGACGTCTCGCGTAGCCTTGTCCCCAAAATTCCTTATCACGCTCGGATTATATCATATATCGCTATTCGATATCCAAAACGGTGGAATCCCAAAAGCATAATCAGGCGAACGCCCTTGGATGCACATAAATTGCCGGGGCCATCACATCTTGTACGACAAAGATGGCTCCCCAAACAGGACGATTATGGGCATTTGAAAAAGAAGCGTAAGAAAGTTGCAGACGGCAAACAAAGAACATGATATACTTTGCAACAAATAATGAAAGGAGGAGGGTATGAACAACCATTTGATTTATGGCGACAACCATGATGTTCTGGTTTCCCTTGAATCAAACAACGAGATACACGGCAAGGTCAGGCTGGTGTATATTGACCCTCCCTATGGCACAAAACAGGATTTCACTTTTTCAGGAGATAGATTCGCAACAATCAGTCGCGTCAACGGCGGCAAGGTCGCATATCAAGATACGCTGACCGGGGAAGATTATTTGAAATTTTTGTCCGGCAGACTTATACGCATCAGGGAAATCATGGCCGATGACGGCGTAATTTACTTGCACATTGACAGTAAGACGGGCCACTATGTAAAAGTCCTGATGGATAAAATCTTCGGGCAAAATAACTTTATCAATGATATTACTCGCATAAAATGCAATCCGAAAAACTTTTCACGAAAAGGATTCGGCAATATCAAAGATATGGTTCTGCTTTACTCGAAATCAAACAATTACCTCTGGAACGATGCCCGTCAAAAAATTGAAATAGGAGACAATGACAGGCGGTTTCGCTCGACCGATAAAGACGGCAGGAAATATACCACTACTCCACTACACGCGCCGGGAGAAACAACAAACGGCGCGACTGGAAAACGATGGAAAGGCAAGTTGCCGCCAGCGGGACGGCACTGGAGATATGCCCCTTCGACGTTGGATGATTTGAATGAAAGAGGAGTAATCGAATGGTCGTCCACCGGAAATCCGAGAAAAAAGATATACGCCGAGGACGTAATGAAATCGGGCGTGAAGTTACAAGATGTGTGGGTTTATAAAGACCCGCAAAATCCCACATACCCGACAGAAAAAAACTTAGACATGTTGAAGATGATAATTTCTACGTCATCAAATGTCGGTGATGTTGTGCTGGATGCGTTTTGCGGTTCGGGTTCGACCCTTTTTGCCGCGCAGGAACTAAGACGAAGTTGGATAGGGATAGACTCCTCAAAACAAGCTATTGCAATTTGTAAGAAGAGATTGTCCAATTTTGAATACTCAGAAATCCGCGACAGAAAGGAGCGCCATGAATCATTGGTCATACAGCACTTTAAGCTTAGTTACGTCTGAGGACTATCTGGACAGGCTCCAAGAAATTTATCCTCACGAAGAGGGTGAAAGAAATGTTGATTCAAATATCTTAAAAGAGATTAAACAATCTTTCGAGAATCAAGATGATGTAAACCTCCTCAAGCAGTTACTCGATTTAGAGAAATTCCCATACAAAGATTCCTACGTTGGATTTTTAAGAAAAGACAGGACCGCCATTACCCGAAATCCAAAAACCGTAAAAAGAATATCAGAGAGACTGTATGCAATGGGAATTGACAATGTTATTGAGGGCGTAACGCAACCTAAAGAAGCCAATACGCGCAGAGGAAAGAAGCAAGCCCTTTCTTAGTTGAAATTTTCGGTATGACCATCACGCCGCCTTCACCTGCACGTTTTCCTTCACCAGCCTACTTTTCATGGCATCCCGCAGTTCCTTGAGATGCTGATAACCGTTCACCTTCCGCAGTGT
>JACQEX010000108.1 GCA_016200345.1 Nitrospinota bacterium | reverse complement strand
ATCAACATTCCCACCCTTGCCATTTTGCTTGCTACCAGTTACTCTTCTCATGTGACCTCCTTGCTTTAAGTGTTTCCTAGTAAAAAACATTTTAGCAGGTGAGGTCATGCCTTACTTTCAACTAACTTTAGGCCATTTTCCTCCGGCAGGAATCGAAGGCGAGTGAACGGCCCGACTGATAAGGAGGGCAAAACGGACACGACGTCCGTTTTAGTGAGCGAGGTGAGTCTACGCAGTCGAAAACAGGACGTTTTCGACGTAGTAGACCCCACCGCCGGCTCCACAACAACCGCAACAATTCCCTAGGATTTACGCGCCCTACTTCCCGGTTACCTCGGTGCAGAACTCGGACCAAACGAATCCGAGATACCACTTCGTGGAATAATCAACCGAGGTAACCTGCGTAATTCCGCCCGATTTCATCGCCTGTTTTATACTCGCGTCGCCGGTAGACCAAAGATACAAAATACTGGTGGCGCACGCCTTTCCGCTCTTGCCACCGTCCGCGACGTCCGTTACATGAAACGGGCTTTTTACGTCGGTGTACAAAAGGCCGGGTTGCGGCGTGGGTCCAACGGCGCAGGCGGAAAACAAAATCGCCGCGGCTGAAAATATGGATAGAACTAATAATTTCCTCATTTGTGTTTCCTCCAAAACCAGCCCCATTATACTTTAAATACGGCTTCAACGGGGCCACAAACGCGGGGCGGAATCAACCGCCCGAATTTACAATTTCAAAGTGCAAGCCGCTTAACGCCGGCTTTCGGTGGGTACACACTTCTAGTGTGTACTTTGCACCGCAGGGGCAATCTCCTGGAGTGCGACCTGTCCAGTTTGACCGATTTGTCGCATTTGACCGACTTGACCAAGCCTTTTTTTCTTTTTTTTTCCGGTGGGTACAAAGCCTCTGCTTTGTACATTCCCTCCCCATTCCCGGTAGGCACACACTTTAGTGTGTACAAGAGTCCGCCACCTTCCCGCTCTGGTAGATACATGGCCTCTGCCATGTACTTTCCACGCGCCAGCGGCAACCTTTCGTGTTCGTTCGGGCTTTTCGTGGTTTCCCTTCCCGTATCCCCCGCGTAGCGGGAATACTCTTCGCGTTCCCCGTTCAAGCCGGGAACAAGCCTTCGCGTGCGCCTCCCCCCCCTTCTGACTCCTGACTTCTTTATTCTGAATTCTGTTATTTATCATTCCACATTTATACCCCGCATCTGGTCGCAGGGCTTTTGCGTTTTTGGCATTATTGACTTTTTTTGCATATTTTGGGTTTTTTGCGATTTTTGCGTTTCTGATATAGCGACATTAGGCGAGCCTTCTAGCGCATGAAGCCGCTTAACTTTGCGCTACGAGTTCACCCACAAAAACCGTTCGGGGTTTTCGTTCACCATCTTCACCTTCTGCTCGTCCGTCAAATGCGGCGTTTTAAGAAACACGTCCAGATATTCCCGGTACCCCTTCGAGTCCTGTAGGTTTATTGAAAAATCCGACCCGTACATCAGCCTGTCCCCCAACTTTGGGCGCCGTGCGATTATGACCCTTAACGCCTCGTAAAAACTATTCGAGCAGACTTCGTACCCGGCATAAGCCATGTCCGTATATACGTTCGGATATTTCTCGACTAGGTCAATGATGTCCTCCGTCCAATTCCCCCACAACCATATGGGAAACTTTTTTATGCCAATCGTGCCGCCAAAGGCGTACGCCCTGGTCTCCAATCTCTCCCCCATGTGAGCGAGGTTTAGCTTCAAATTGGGGAACTCCGCCAAAACCGGCGCCCACTTGGACGGGTGCGCAAGTTTTTCGGCGTCGTCCGCCACCTTGTATCCGCCGGGACTGCAATGGCTCGTAATCGGAATCCCCTTCTCCTCGCAAAACTTGTAAAGACACCTGACTTTGGCAAGCTCTTCGGATATCCCAACGGGCCACGGGTCGAAATCAAGCGGCGGATAGACCTTGATTCCCGCGAACTGCCTCCAACCCAAATCTTCAATGTCCCCCTTAAAAGTGCCGCGATTAAAAAACGCCCTTTCCCTGTTTTGTTCCAAGGTCTCGTTTTTCGACCTGTCCCCGAAATATTTATTCAAAGTTTTTTCCAAGGAGGTTCGTTTTTCGCCCGGCTTCGCCACACCAAGATAAAAGTGTTTCGTGTTAATACCCATAAACGGAAATGGGGAAAGCACCCGCGGCGGATTTCCGTCCGATATTCTAGTTCCCCACTGGAACTCGGCTATCCCGTTAAAAACGTCAAGCACCTGCGGGAGAATTGATTTTGGCTGAAATTGGTAGCCAATCTGCCTTATCGCAGGAACCTTGGCCCAAAAATCCATCAACAAGGGCGTTATAATCACCGATTCAAACCTCCTACCGCCAATTTCAACGGCGGACTTGTTGAAATCGTCGTTCATCAACCATAGGATTTCAGAGGCGTTGCGTTCCATAACCGAAAGCAGATTGGCGATATTCTTTTGCTTGGATTTAAAAATTAATACTATGGCGGCTCCCAAAAGCATCCCAACAACCGGGACGGAAAAAAGTGGAAGGAACCGGCGCAGATACGCGTAAAGGCAGGGATGGCTTAGGGTCTGCACGTGGCAATGCACGTCGTAAAAATATTTTTTATCCCCTTCGCCCGCTCTCGCCGTGGACACGACACCTCCCTCGCTTACCTGTACAAAACACCCTCTTTAACGCGCACCGAAAAATTTGCCCGTTCGCGCGGATTATATAAAGTCTTGCCAAAAAAGCAATGGGCACAAATACTCTTTTTTATGGAGTACTTGTACCCATGCCACGACCTGAAAATTGTCCCAATTTTTACCGCATGATAGAATGGAAGCATGGGCGATATGTGGGCAAAATTGCCGTTAAAGCGGGTTTTTATCCTCCTCCTCGCCCCTCTTTTGCTCGTCGCCTGTAGCGGCGGCGGCTCTGGGGGGGCTGGCTCGACGGGCGTCGTCCTAAGCGGGACGGTCTCGAATTTGGCGCCGTCAAGCAAACCCAAATCCTTATCCTCGCCGCGCGGCTCCGGCACTAACTCCTCCTTCGCCGGCGGAACATTGCAAGTGCTTGACTCGACGGGCAAGGTGATTGCCACCGCGACAATCGCATCGGACGGCAGTTACAGCGTCGGCGTTACGCCCGGATCAAATTACGTCCTAAGGGCGGTTAAGGGGAACGTATGCCTAAAGGCCATCATCTATAGGCGAGTTAAATCAGGACGTGTCCAACGTCGTGGGCTCGACGGACATTTCCACCATTGTAACGGCGATACTTAATTCCTCCCTACTAACCTCCATAACCCAGGCCATCCAGACGGACATCACAAACAACGCAAATTATTCCGCTGACTCCAACCTACTCCGGGACTGTGATCAAGAGCGGGAAAATACAGCCGGGAAACGTGACAACGTACACCCATACCGGTCGCACAACCGGCACGAGGTACTACTATGTGATAACGGCCGTAAACGGCTCCGGCCAGGAAAGCGTCGCCTCGCAAATCGTATCCGGCGTCGCCCAATAACGAGTTATTTCAGGCTATACAAATCAACGAGAGGTCATTTCCAGATGGAGACAATCGGTGCGGCTTTTTCGTCCTCTCGTCCGAGGGTACCAAGCTCAAAGTTGTCCTCTATCGTGCGAAGCAGACTGTAGTGGTTGTATTTAGTGTCGTCCGTCCCCCCGGCCCGAACCATCGGGCCTAGAAAAACCGTGTAAACCGGAAAATCCCCCCACTCGCTCTCGTCGAAGGTCAAAACCACCAAATCGGCGACGGACGAGACGTCCAAATCTTTTTGCTCGTCGTCGGTAACGCCGAACGTGGAGCCGCCCGTCATGGCTAGATAATTGGGGTACGAGGGGTGTACGACGCCGTGATAGTTGGAAAGATACGCGCCGCGCTTGGAAAGCTCGTTCATGTACGGGTCTTTTAAAACGGAGTCCGCGTTTTGGTTCTCGAAAATAATTGTCAACACCCGGTCAAATTTTTTGCCGACGCCCCTGCCCTGCCCACTTTTCTCAGCCGAGAAAACGACCCCGGCGGACGCCAGCAGGCCCGACACCGCGCAGAGGACAAGCACTCTCATAAAATTTTTCCCCATACGGAAAATACTAGGCCCCAATTTCGAAATAGTCAAATCCTCCGGCTGTCGGGTAGTGTCTTAGTTTCAATATTTCGTGGTATTTATACTGTCATCCCGCACTTGATGCGGGATCCATTTCCTCAGATTTCAAAGGAATTAGACCCCGGGTCAAGCCCGGGGTGACAAGAATCCTGACATTTGTTTCAAAATGGGACGCCACCCCGCAGTCGGACGCTATTTCTTTATAAAGGCAAGCGTCTCGGCGAGAACCTCCTCGGAATCGAGCGTCAAGAAATGGCTCAGGCCGACCGTGCGAAAAAGCCGCGCGCGGGGAATGGCACGCGCCAAACTCTCGGCGTGTTCCATCGGCACCGTCCAATCCCCCTCGTCGTGTATTACCAATGCCTCGCAACGCACGTGTTTGGCCACCTCCGACGGATTAATCAACGAAATTTTCGCGTTGTAATACTCCACCAGACCGTTGAATATCTCCCTTCCAAGTTTTGGATTTACCCCGGACTTGTCGAAGAAACCGGTCAGCGTTTCGTTCACCTCGTACAGCGACGAAATTAGCACCATGCGCGTTTTTTCGTCGAACATTTTCCACATGCTTACAACCGCGCCGCCCCCCATCGAGTAGCCGATAATCGCGTGCGGCGGCCCCGTGTGCTCGATTACGGTTTGCAAAACCTTTACGAACTCCAGGAAGTTTGTGAACCGTCCCTCCGACTCCCCGTGCGCCGGAAAATCGAAAGCGACCACGGCGTAGCCTGCCGCAACGAAGGGGCGAATGAAACGATGATACCTCGCCGCGTTCTCCCCCCACCCGTGCACCAAAACCACCAGAGGCCCCTCGCCCCATTTCCATCCCACCAACTTCCGGTCAAGGGCGGTAATCTCAATCCGCGCCCCCTCGGCCAGCAACACCCTGTCTTCCCGGGTAAGGGCGCGTTGCGGAGGAACCAAAAATAGATGTTTTACGAACCAAAGGGTAAGCGGCTTGGATACAGCCCACATTAAGGCGGTAACCCGCCCAATCGCGGCCTTTTGGATTGGCGCCAAATATTTTTGGCGAAATGACCTTGTTGTAGTAGCCACGCCTCAACTATATATGAGGAAACGGGGAAAATGGTATATAATCCCGTGATGCGAAAAAAATACATCGCCGGCAACTGGAAGCTGAACAACAACCAAAAACAGACCTCCGAACTAATCGCCAAAATCATCGCCCAGGGGGGCGGATTTAAAAACGCGGACGTGGCGGTGGCGCCTCCGTTCACGAGCATTCATGCCGCCAAACAGGCCATAGGTTCGTCCGGCATAATCCTTTGCGCCCAAAACGTCCATTTCGAGGAAAAAGGCGCGTTTACCGGTGAAATAGCCCCCTCCATGCTGGCCGAGGCCGCTTGCACCGCCGTAATTATCGGCCACTCCGAAAGGCGCCAGTACTTTGGCGAGACCGACGAGACGGTAAATAAAAAAATCCACGCCTCAATCAAGGCGGGCCTTACCGCGATAGTCTGCGTGGGCGAGACCCTCCAAGAGAGGGAGGGCGGCAAGACCAACGACGTAATCCACACACAGCTTTCCGGCGCGTTTAAGGACGTGTCCGACCTGTCAAAAATCATAATCGCCTACGAGCCGGTCTGGGCCATCGGCACCGGCAAAAATGCGACCACGCAACAGGCGCAGGACGTTCACGCCTTCATCCGCGGACTCGCAAGGCAAAAATACGGCGCGTCCGCCGACGGACTTCGCATCCTATACGGTGGCTCCATGAAGCCGTCCAACGCGGCGGAGCTTTTGGCCTGCCCGGACGTAGACGGCGGATTAATCGGCGGAGCAAGCTTGATTGCGGAGGACTTTTGCGCTATTATTCGCCTTTCGTCTTGAGAAACGTTAATTTTAATTGGAGATTATAGATGTTTAGTGGCCTTGTAACTACCTTGCACGTTATCGTGGCGTTCGTCATGATTATAGTCGTACTTTTGCAGTCCGGCAAAGGCGCCGGTCTTGGCTCCGGGTTCGGCGGCTCCTCGCAGACCGTTTTTGGTAGCAGGGGCCCGGCAAGCTTCCTTAGCAAGTTCACGACGGCGTCCGCCGTTATCTTCATGATTACGTCGCTGATGCTCTCCGTCATCTCCACAAAAGTCGGCAAATCATCCATTGCGGACGAGATACAGTCAAAACAAAAGGCGACGACCGGCGGAACGACCACGGCGGATCCCTTCAAGGCGGTGCACGACGCCCAACAACAGGGACTGCCCGCGGCCACAACGGCCCAGCCCGGACAGCCGGCTCCCTTGCCGTTGCAAGTTGCGCCGACGCAACCCCTGGAACAGAAAGGCTCCGCGCCCGCACCGGACAAAAAACCGTAACATATGCCGCAAGCGCCGACGACCGACCGTTTGAAAAAAACGGCGGGGTTGTCGGCTTTGTTAGCCATCGCGACCTTATTTACCGTCGCCTGCAATCCAAACCCGCAACGCGCCAATACCGAGGCAAAACGCCCCGACGTAAAACTGGAAAAACCGGTTCGCGGCGACATGCTTGTGGAGGCCTCCATAGGCGACGCAAGCAACCTCATCCCCATGCTCGCCGGAGACTCCCCTTCGCACGCCATCGCCGGGCTGGTCTATTCCGGCCTCGTCCGATACAACCCAAAATGGGAAATCGAGGGGGAGCTGGCGGAATCTTGGGAAATTAAGGACGACGGAAAAAAAATAATATTCCACCTCCGAAAAGGGGTCAGGTGGCACGACGGCGCGCCGTTCACCTCCGCCGACGTTATGTTCGGCTTCAACAAACTGGTGGATAAAAACACCCCCACCCCGTACGCCGAGGACTACCTGCAGGTTTCGCGGGCCGAGGCCCCGGACGACTACACATTCGTCGTTCATTACAGGGAGCCGTTCGCCCCCGCGCTTGCCTCGTGGGGGCTTTTGCCGGTTTTGCCAAAACACCTGCTGGACGGAAAGGACGTCACGAAATCCGATTTGTCGCGCCACCCGATCGGCACCGGGCCGTACAAATTTGTGGAATGGAAAACGCAGGAGCGAATCGTGCTGGAGGCGAACAAGGATTATTTCGAGGGGGAGCCGTGGATTAAGCGGTACGTTTATCGGATAGTGCCGGACTCCGCCACGCAGTTTTTGGAGCTTAAAACCGGCTCGGTGGACATGATGGGACTCACCCCGATACAGTTCGCAAAACAGACCGACACGAAGGATTTTACGGAAAATTTCAACAAGTACCAGTACGTGGCAAACGCATACACCTACATGGGGTTCAACCTTAAGCGGCCGTTGTTCCAGGACGTAAGGGTGCGGCAGGCCATCACTTACGCCATAGACAAAAACGAGATAATCAAAGGCTCCCTTCTCGGCCTTGGCAAGCCGATAGACGGCCCCTACAAGCCGGGCACGTGGCAGTATAACGACAAGATAAAAAAATATCCGTACGACCCGAAGAAGGCGCTCGCCCTGCTCGCCGAGGCCGGGTGGAAATTGGAAAACGGCGTCCTGACAAAAGACGGAAAAAAATTCGAGTTCGAGATAATAACAAACCAAGGAAACGACCAGCGAAAAAAGGCCGCCGAGATAATTCAGAACAAACTCAAGGACGTGGGCATAACGGTAAAAATTCGGGTGCTTGAATGGGCCTCGTTCATAAAGGAGTTCATAAACAAACGCGCGTTCGACGCGACGATACTTGGCTGGACGCTCGGACCGGACCCGGATATTTTCGACATATGGAGCTCCACCAAAACCAAGGAGTCCGAGTTTAACTTCATAAGCTACTCCAACCCGGAAGTGGACAAGCTTTTGGAGGAGGGGCGCCGATCCTTCGACAACGCGGTGAGAAAAAGAAAGTACGACCGCATACAGGAGATACTGGCCGAGGAGCAACCATACTGCTTCCTCTACTCGCCGGACGCGCTTCCCGCCCTTAGCGCGCGCGTAAAAGGGGTGGAGGTCTTCACAGCTACCACCGGCATAGGCTACGACTGGCCCCAAAAATGGTGGGTGCCGGAGCGCCTTCAAAAATACAAGCTACAACCATGAGCAAAGTCCTTGCCGTCATCCCCTCCCGCTACGGCGCCACGCGATTCCCCGGAAAACCGCTGGCCCTGATAAACGGACGGGAGATGATTCTCCGAGTTTTGGACAACGCCGCAAAATGTAAATTGATCGACGACATGCTCGTGGCGACGGACGACGAAAGAATCCTAAATGTCGTGACCAAGGCCGGGTTCAAGGCGGTCATGACAAAGCCAGACCATGCCAGCGGAACCGACAGAATCGCCGAGGCTGTAACAAACCGCGACGAGGAGATCTTGGTCAACATCCAGGGGGACGAGCCGACCATAGACCCGGCCTCGGTGGACAAGGCGGTGCAGGCGCTCCTCTCGGACGACGCGCTCAACGTCTCCACCCTCGCCACGCCAATCAAGGACATGGAGACATACCGCAACCCCAACGCGGTGAAGGTCGTTTTCGACAAACGGGGGGACGCGCTCTATTTCTCGCGCTCGCCCATACCATACAGCAGGGACGGAAGTCCACCAAAGGAGATGTTCAAACATTTGGGTTTGTATGTCTATCGAAGGAAGTTTTTGGTAGAATTCTCCGGGATGGAACAGGGGACGCTCGAGAAGACAGAAATGCTGGAACAACTCCGAATTCTTCAAAACGGCGTGAAGATTAGGGTCGTTGTCACCGCGAAGGACTGCGTAGGAATAGACTCCCCCGAGGACTTAAAAAAGGCGGAGGCCATAATAAATGGCTAAATTTATCTTCGTGACCGGCGGAGTTATTTCCTCGCTCGGCAAAGGGCTTTCGGCGGCCTCCATCGGCGCGCTCTTGGAGTTGGACGGCCTCAAGGTCACGATGATGAAGCTCGACCCGTACATAAACGTGGATCCCGGCACCATGAGTCCATACCAACATGGGGAGGTGTTTGTGACCGACGACGGGGCCGAAACCGATTTGGACTTGGGCCACTACGAGCGGTTCCTCTCCACAAAAATGGGAAAAATAAACAACGTCACCACCGGAAGGATTTACGACACCGTAATAAGGGCCGAACGCGAGGGAAAGTATTTGGGTAGCACCGTGCAGGTAATCCCGCACATCACGGACGAGATTAAAAGCAGAATCTTGGACGTCTCCAAAGGCTACGACGTGACCATTTGCGAAATCGGCGGCACGGTCGGCGACATCGAATCGCTTCCGTTTCTGGAGTCCATCCGCCAGTTGAAGTTCGACATGGGGCAGAAGAACGTTCTTTACGTGCACGTCGCCCTGGTCCCGTACATCAGGTCGGCTCAGGAGATGAAAAGCAAGCCCACGCAACACTCGGTGCGCGAGCTCTTGTCACTCGGCATACAGCCGGACATTCTCCTCTGCCGCACAGAGCGCGCAATGACGGACGACGTTAAAAAGAAGATATCGCTCTTTTGCAACGTGCCGCAGGAGTGCGTCATTAACGCGCCGGACGTGGAGACAATCTACGAACTGCCGCTTGTGTTCCGAAAGGAAAAATTGGACGAGTTGGTTCTGAGGTTGTTGGAGATAAAGGCGGAGATTACCGAGCCGGTGCGGTGGCAGTCCATCGTGCAAAAAACCCTCAGACCTGAAAAAAAGGTCTGCATCGCCGTCGTCGGCAAATACGTAGGCCTTCAGGAGTCGTACAAGAGCCTTTGCGAGGCCCTCGCGCACGGCGGAATCGCCAACAACGTCGGGGTGGAAATAAAGTGGATAGACTCCGAAAAAATCACCGATGAAAACGCCGAGGCGACCTTCGCCGGATGCGGCGGCATTTTGGTGCCGGGCGGATTCGGCACGCGCGGCGGCGAGGGAAAGATAACCTCCGTGCGCGTGGCAAGGGAGCACAAAGTCCCCTTCTTCGGCATATGCCTCGGCATGCACTGCGCCGTCATAGAGTTTGCGCGCAACGTCGCAAAAATCCCCGGCGCAAACAGCTTCGAGTTCGACGAAAACACCCCGAACGCCGTGATAGACCTCATGCCCGACCAAAAGGGAAAGGCCAAGGGGGGCACCATGCGCCTCGGCGCGTATCCGTGCAATCTGCGAAAAAACTCCAAGGCGTTCGAGGCGTACCACACACAGCAAATCTCAGAGAGGCACAGGCACAGGTACGAGTTCAACAACAAATACAGAATGACGATGGAGGACGCGGGGCTCATGATCAGCGGGCTTTCGCCGGACAGCAACCTCGTGGAGATTGTGGAGTTGGATGACCACCCGTGGTTTGTGGCGGGCCAGTTTCACCCGGAGTTTAAGTCCTCGCCTCTGGAGCCGCATCCCCTGTTCGTCGCCTTCATAAAGGCGTCGCTAAATTCGGAGTACCTGCTTTAAATGACCGATGTGAAAATCGTCAGGGTCGGCGACCTAAAAATAGGCAACCACCTTCCGTTCACCCTCATCGCCGGGCCGTGCGTGATTGAAAGCGAAAAACACGCGCTGACAACCGCCGAAAAACTCGTCCGGCTCGCCTCAGACCTCGGAATCGGGCTTATTTACAAATCAAGCTACGACAAGGCGAACCGTTCCTCGATAAAGTCGTTCCGCGGAATCGGGATCAAACGCGGCCTCTCAATACTAGCCAAAGTGCGTAAAAAATTCGGCGTGCCGGTCGTGTCCGACGTGCACAACGAAATGGAAATTCCCGCGGCGGGAGAGGTGCTGGACGTGGTTCAAATCCCGGCCCTTCTTTGCAGACAGACCGACATCCTGCTTGCCGCGGCCCGCACCGGCAAGGCGGTGAACATAAAGAAGGGACAGTTCATGGCCCCGTGGGACATGGCGAACGTGGCGCAAAAAATCCTCTCCGCCGGAAATAAAAACATAATGCTAACCGAGCGCGGAACGTCGTTCGGCTACAACAATTTGGTCAACGATTTTCGCGGGCTTGTCATTATGGCAAAACAAGGATTCCCCGTGATTTTTGACGCGACCCACTCGGTGCAATTGCCGGGCAAAATGGGCGATTCGTCAGGCGGCGAGCGACAGTACGCCCCGCCCCTTTCCAGGGCCGCCGTGGCCGTCGGCGTGGCGGGTGTTTTTTTAGAGGTCCACCCGAACCCGGACCAGGCTCCGTGCGACGGCGCCAATATGCTTGCCCTAAAACACCTTCCTGAGCTTTTAAAGGATTTGCAACAGATAGACCGCCTCGTCAAACGATTGTAAATGCGAATTCCCGACTTCCCGTTTTCCTTGACCGACTGGTCGCAAATTCCGGCGACGGAACAAAACGGGGCCAAGGGACAAACATTTTCTCGCACCCAGAAGTTTGGCGCAACGCGCGTTCGCATGGTGGAATTCTCGCCAAACTATCTTGCCGACCATTGGTGCGTGAAGGGACACATAATCCTCTGCCTGGAGGGGGAAATGACGATCGGTCTAAAAGACGGACGGGAGTTTTTGATGAAGCCCGGCACGAGCTTTCAAATAGCGGACGACGCCGAACCGCACATCTCCCGCACCGACATTGGCGCCAAACTCTTCATCGTGGACTAACCCCCGTTTTAGGATGCCTTTTTTAGTTTTACGGTCAGCCTAAATCCAAGAGTGGACAGGATGGCGTTTAAGTTGTCCATTTTAGGGTTTCCCCTTGATGAAAGGGTTCTGTACAAGTTGACCCTGTTCAAACCAGTTTTCCCAGCCAATTTTGTCATTCCCATTCCATGCGCTTCCGCCACGTCCCGAACTGCCAGCAGAAATACGTCCGGGTTTTCCTCGTCCTCCATTGCCGCCGCCAAGTACGCCTCGGCGTACTTTCGTTTTTGCAACCGTTTAAGAAGTTCCATTTTGTAGCTTGCGCTGGGTTGAATTTGGTCTCTTTTAACAGTTTCACGTGCCATGTTTACGCCTCCTATAGTTGTTCCACAAATGTGACGCCTTTTCTACGTCCCTCTGTTGCGTTGCCTTGTTTCCACCGCACAACAGCAGGACAATCCTCGCCCCGTCCTTGGCAAAATACACCCGGTATCCGGGCCCAAAATCTACCCTCAACTCCCATAAAGCCGGGGTCATCCGTTTGCAGTCGCCAAAGTTGCCCAATACGATGCGCTTAAGCCTCGCGTCAATTACCGCGACGCCTCGAATATCCCTTAGCCTTGCAAGCCAGTCAGAAAACGGCTTCTTCCCTTGGTCATCGACATATTCGATTATTTCAAATTTCTCTTCCATCGGGGACATTGTATCGTATTTGTTACATTGTATCAATAATCCGCCAATCAAGCCGCCAATCAATGCGGAATAGCTTTACGCAATTTCACCTTGGCGATTTGGGAGCGAACTATCCCTTAGGCCGTTGGCTTTTTGCCGGCGATCGAGGAGATGGCGTCGAGCGCCATGTACTGGTACAAGTCCATGTTGAACGCCTCCGGGTCGGAGATAAGTTGCAGGGAGGCCCCCTCCAACAGACTTAGCAACAACGGAGGGAGCATGTGCGACTTCTCAGAGGAGAACACCCCCTTCTGCACCCCGTCGTTCACAATCTGCGAGATGTAGCTCCGAAAGCCCAGGAACCTCTGCGAAATCTTTGCCAAATACTGCGGACGCTTGATGGAATAAACCCAAAAATCGTAAAAGACCACAAGAAGGGCCGGCTCGTTGACGATTGTGTGTTTGTACTTTTGAAAAATCCCCTTTATCTCCTCGAACGGCGAGGCGCTTTTGTTGAAATTTTCCATCGGTATTTCCAACAGGCGGTCGAGAAGCTTGTCCAAAACCTTCTCCAGCAAAACCTCCTTTGTCTTAAAGTGGTAGTGCAAAAGCGGCTTCGAGACTTTGGCGCGCCCCGAAATAAGCGCCGTGGTGGTGTGCGCCAGCGAGTGGTCGGCGATTGTTAAAAACGCCGCCTCAATTATCGCTGAGGCGGTTTTTTCGGAGCGCTCCTTTTTTTTCATAATGTTGTCGCCAAGCCGCGCGCTTAGTAGTCCTCGCGGCTGGTTCCCATGTGGTTGTCATTCCCTTTGTTCTGGTGTCCTCCGTCCGCGCCGTCGTCATGTCCGGCCTTTCCCATGTGTTCTTGGTGCTCCATGTGCTCATGCTGACCCATGTTCTCCATATTTTCCATATTTCCATGGTTGTCCATTTTCATCATCCCCTCGGCTCCGTGCATTTTTGCGGCCATCCCCTTGTGCATGTTGATTAAGTCCTCCATCCGCTTCCTCAACGCCTCGGCCCTCGCGGACGTGTCCTCGTCCATCGCCGACTTCTGAATCAACTTAATCATCTCCAGCATTATCGCGTGCGTCTCAAGCATCATCTTGTGGACCGCCATGTGTTGTTCCGAATCTTTGGCCTTCGGCTCCGGCTTTTTGACCGGCTTCTTCACGGCCTTTTTAACCGGAGCATCGTCGTGCCCCTCGTGCGCGAACGCCGGAACGGTTCCAAAAAGAAACATAAGCCCGGTAAACACAGCCAAGATAGAGTTCTTATTCATAACGTCTCCTTTAAAAAAATTAACCTGTTATCCTCAACAGCATCGGCTCCGTGGGCCTCATGGCCCCCTCCGGACAAACCTCGACGCAACAATAACATCTTATGCACTTGTCATAGTCAAACTTTAGTCTCTCGTTTTTAACAGAAATCACCTCCGTGGGACAGATGTTCACGCATTTGTTGCACAACGTGCATTTGTCCCTTGCCTCCTTTGGTTTTGCCGTAAGGTGGTTGAGGATGAACCTCCTGACCATCGGCGGGCCGAACGGCACCTTTCCAATTTTTGGCGGGAAGGCGAAATTCTCAACCCGGAAAAATTCCAACGGCTCCCCCGATATCTCGATTTTGGAAAGGTCGGTCTCCCCCACCCCGGTCTCCCGAGCCGCCTGAATGGTGTACATCTGCTCCGGAGTCGCGCCCAATATTTCCAAAATCACCCTGTCCAACGCGACCGCGTCCGAGGACGCGGCGACGACCCCGCAATTTCGCGGCACGCCGGAGGTGCCGGGGCCGTCCCCCTCCATCCCGATTACGCCGTCCAAAATTGTGAGGTCCGGGGACACCGCGTGATACAGGCCGACAAGCATTCTTGCGAAAAACATCCTGTCCATCCCGGCCTTGAAATGCCATTGGGCTTTTCTGGCGCCGACCACGCACCCGAATATGTTCTTAACGCCAAGCGTGAGGAACATCTGCGAATGCGTTTTTAACTTCGGCAGATTTATTATCCTGTCCGCCTCCATCGCCATCTCGGAAATTTCCAAAATTCTGAAAAGTTTTTTGTCCCCCTGCTTATATTCTGCGGATTTGGCAAGCTCCACAACGGGTATCCCAAGTTTTTCCGCGACGCCCGCAATTCCGGTCGCCTTGCACAGGTGTTTAAAACCCGGCACGGCGGGACTATCGCCTATGAACGGCTTTCCGCCGGCCTCCAGAACAAGCTCCGCGACGGCCCGAATGACCGATGGATGGGTGGTCACGGCCTTCTCCGGCGAGGCGGGGGCCAGCATGTTGGGTTTTAGAAGAACCGTCTCGCCAGTCTTTACGAACGCGCCGATTCCGCCGAGCGCCTCCACGGCGGACTGGACGACCCTCTTGATTCCGGCGGGATTGTAATCCGCGCAACCCCGTAATGAAACTTTCGCGCCCATTCGCACATTATAACTTATTGACGGATTTTATTGTAGCTCCGGGGACGGGCCGAGCGATTTAAGGCCGACGGAGTCCTTGTAGGCGCAGTATATGCTCGTGGCGGAAACCGGGACGGTTATTAAAAGGCCGACTCCAAGGCAGAGTGCGCCCAATAGGTTTACGAAAATGATGGCGACAAAAAACATGAACCAGCCAAACATATCCTTAAGCGCAAATTTTCTGCTCGCCTCCATGGATCCCCAAAAGCCGAGGTCCCGGTCAATCATGAACATCCACGTCAGCAGATACCACGACGAAATAATTAGCCCAGGGATGATTAAAAAAATCAGCCCGACCGTCGTGAAAATCTTTATTAATATGTCAGCCGCAAGCGCGGGAAGAAACCAGGCGAATCCGCCAAAAATCCTTTCGGGCTTGAACGACCTCCCGGAGTCCTGATCCGCAATCACGAGGTAAAATCCCAAAACCAACGGGGTGACGGCCAATGGTATCGCCATCGGAAACTTCGCCAATATCAGGAGAATCAGCCCAATTATCATCAGGCTTAGAAAATAGACCGCCGGGGCGCGCCAAAAAAGCCGCCACCCGTCGCCCAGCCATCCGGAGACGTTCACCCCGCGAACGGTCTCCGCCGGGGCGATGTTTTTTCCCACGTTATTTCCCTTTTTTCTTTGCCGGTTTGCCGGCGACGGCGTTAAACGCGTGCTTCAACACCGCGCCTACGGTCTTGACCGGAATAAACGTAAGGTTCTTTTTAACGTAGTCAGGTATTTCCTGAAGGTCTATTAAATTGTTGTACGGAATAATCACGGACGTAATCCCGGCCTGCATCGCGGCAAGCGTCTTTTCCTTCAGCCCGCCGATGGGCAGAACGCGCCCGCGAAGTGTTATCTCGCCGGTCATCGCCACGTCGTTCCGAACCGGCCTGCCGCTTAACGCGCTCGCCAGCGCGACGGCTATTGTTATGCCGGCGCTCGGGCCGTCCTTTGGAATGGCCCCTGCCGGCACGTGGACGTGGATGTCGTTTTCCGCGGCGAACTCCGGCGTTATGCCGAGTTTCACGGCGTTCGCCCTGCAGTAGGAATATGCCGCCTGCGCCGACTCGCGCATCACGTCGCCCAGTTTTCCCGTGAGGGTCAGCCCGCCCTTCCCCTTCATGGTAGTAACCTCTATGTGCATTATCTCGCCGCCGAACTGCGTCCACGCAAGCCCGGTGGCAACGCCGACCTGCGCCGCCTCTTTTTCGTCCTCGCGCTGGAACTTTACCACGCCCAAATAATCGTGGATGTTCTTTTCCGTGACCCTCAAATGTTTCGACTTCCCGTTGGTCGCAACCTTCAGCGCGTGTTTTCTGCAAATCGTGGCGATTTCCCTTTCGAGATTTCTTAGGCCGGCCTCCCTAGTGTGGCCGTTGATGACGGCCTTTATCGCCTTGTCGTCGAACGATATGTTTTTGACCGTCAGGCCGTGCGCCTCTATTTGGCGCGGCACGAGATATTTCTTCGATATCTCCAGTTTTTCCTCCTCCGTGTAACCGGAAAGCCGGATTATCTCCATCCTGTCCTTCAACGCCGGCGGAATGGTGTCGGACATATTCGCGGTGGTGAGGAAAAGGGTCTTTGAAAGGTCGAACGGCAGGCCAATGTAGTGGTCCTGAAACGAGTGGTTTTGCTCCGGATCCAAGACCTCCAACAACGCGGAGGACGGGTCGCCCCTAAAGTCCGAGCCGAGCTTGTCTATTTCGTCCAGCATGAACACCGGGTTGTTGCTACCGGCCTGCTTTAGCCCCTGTATTATCCGCCCCGGCAGGGCCCCGATGTAAGTGCGCCTGTGGCCGCGAATTTCGGATTCGTCCCTGACGCCTCCGAGCGACATTCTGATGAACTTTCTTCCGAGGGCGCGGGCGATGGATTTTCCAAGCGATGTTTTGCCGGTTCCGGGAGGCCCGAGAAAACATAGTATCGGCCCCTTCATGTCCTTCTTAAGCTTTGCGACGCCAAGATACTCCAAAATCCTTTCCTTAATTTTCTCAAGGTCGAAATGATCCTCGTCCAAAACCCGCTTGGCCTTTATTATATCCAGCGCGTCGGGGGTCGAAACGGACCACGGAACGTCTATTATCCAGTCCAGATAAGTCCTCACCGTCGTGGCCTCGGCGGAGTCCGGGTGCATTTTCGAGAACCTGCTCACCTGCTTGTTCACCTCTTTGGCGACGATTTCCGGCAGGTTTGCCTTCTCCAGCTTCGCCTTTATCTCGGTTATCTCCTCGCCCCTGTCGTCCGAGTCGCCAAGCTCCTTTTGAATCTGCTTCATCTGCTCGCGGAGGAAATACTCGCGCTGGGTTTTCGACAGCTCGTCGTGCGCCTGCGTCTGTATTTTCTCCTGTATGGTCAAAAGCTCCACCTCGCGCCCCAAAAATTCGTTCACCTTTTTGAGCCGTTGCATCGGCGATGCGGTCTCCAAAACCTTTTGCGCCTCGTCCACCTTTAGGCCGAGGTTGCTTGCCACAAGGTCGGCCAGTTTGCCTGGGTCGTCCAAACTTTCGACAACGGCCAGGATGTCGGGCGATATCATCTTCCCCTTTTCGAGCAGTTTTGCCATCTGCTCTTTGGCGGCCCTTGCCAGCGCCTCGATTTCAACGGACGAGACGTTTTTCCCCTCGGCGTCCTCAAACTTCTCAACGCTGACCTTGAAGTACGGCTTTTGGCTTACAAACTCCTTCACGCGCCCCTTCACCAGCCCTTGCACGAGTATCTTCACCCGCTGGTCGGGCATCTTCACCATTCGGATTACCGTCACGACGGTTCCGACCCTGTAAAGGTCGTCCGGCCCCGGCTCGTCCACACCCTGGTCTTTTTGCGCCACCAGAATCAATATCCGCCCCGAGGCCAGCGCCTCGTTCACGGCCGTGATGGACAAATCCCTGCCGACGTAAAGCGGCAGTATCATGTACGGGAAAACCACGATGTCCCTAACCGGCAAAAGCGGCAGGAACTCCGGAATTTTAAATTCCGACTGCTCGTCCTGGTTGTTTTCCTCGCGTTTTTCTATCAGTTTTTCAGTCATCAACTTGCACCTTTATTTGACGTGACGTTCTTCTTCTATCCTGTAGCTTCGGCATTTTAAGCATTAAAACCCCGTTTTTGTATCGCGCCTCTATTTTTTCCGAGTCAATCGCCGAGCCAAGCTCGAACACCCGCTTGAACGCGCCGAAACTGCGCTCCGCGCAATGAAAAACAACCTTGGAATCCCATTGGACCGACTCGGCCTTAAGCCCCTGTATGGTGAGTTTGTTTCTTTCGACGAAGACTTTAAAGTCCGAAGGAGTCACGCCGGCGAGCTCCATCTCGACAAAGATGAACCCCTTGTTTTCATATATGTCCATTGTGTTGGCGTCGGCCTCGCCGGAAAAGCCCCCTTCCTCTCCCTGGACGCCCTGTTTTACGTGCCTTAGCCAATAGGTCAAATCATGGCTTGCTACGTCCTTCTTTTTGTCCTTCTTGCCGCCGGGGTTAGACATTTCAAGACCGGCTACTTAATTCCTTTTGAATTAAGAAACGCGGAATACTGCTTGTCTATCTTAACGATGTGCTCCTGAAGCCACTCGGTGATAATGGCTATTATCTCGGCGCTAATGAGCTTGCTTTCCGCGTCGTCGGCGTGGAAGCGGACGTAAAGACCCCTAATCTCGGCTATCAACCGCTCGTGCTCGACCTTGTGGCGCTCGTAGTCCGGATACCCGCTTTTGTAGAGCATAATTTCCTCGTGGAAAAAGTGGTCGTTGGTGTAGGCGATGAGGCCGTCCAGAACCTTTTTCACGGTGTCCTTGCCCTTTTTGCCCAACAACGAGTCGCGCAGGTCGTTGATGTAGTCGAAAAGAACCTTGTGCTCTTCGTCCAAGCCGGCTACGCCAACGCTATAAATATCGTCCCATTCTAATTTACTCATTATAAAACCCACTGTCACCCTTCCTTAATAACGGTCAATAAGTTTAATCGCGGCCTCCTGCGTGACCGCCGCTTACAGTAGCCTATTATACACACCGAAACGGTAATTTTTCCAAGTTTAAGGCCGGTTTAAACGAGGTGGCCCAAGGGCGGGTATTAACGGCTATGCCGCCGTAAGAGTTTTTTCCGAAACGGACGATAGCATACTATAACGCATCTCGGCCATTCCGGGGGTGGGCACCGTGGCGTAGTCCAAAATTTCCGCCCCCAGAGCCGCCTTTGCGGCTGATATCTGCCCCAATAAAACTTTCTGGTCTCTTTCCGACAGGCTACAATGCTCGTAATTGTAGATGACCCACCGTAATTCGCCTTCGAGCTTTTTGACGTCCAACGGGAAAAGCCGGCAGTCAACGGGCCGGAATTCGTGTATGCCGCACCTTCCGGCGTTTAGGAAATGGCACCCATTGGCCGTGGTGGCCTTTAGAAAACGAACCGTGTTGCCGGTATGGGGGTTGGAGACTTCGTCGGAAAAACTTTCCGGTCTCAGGCCGGTTTTCATACTTATCGTTTTAACGTCGTGAGAGGAAAGAAACGGCGCCTTTATAACTCCGCCCCTGCCGCAACAGGAAACGCCGTTACATGCGCCGCACGCGTCCAAACTGCCCCGGTCGCTAAATAGATTTGAACTCTCGGCGTCGAGTGGCACGGCTGACATATAGGAACAACCCCCCAGGCAAAGATTTAAAAAAAAGAATCCCATCGAGAAAATATATGTCTCAACATCCCATTGAACATTATGGGAAAAACATTACAACAAAACCCGCTTTCAATCAAAATGTTTTTTTATCCAACGTTGCTATAAATGCGTTTTCCCCATTCCTTTTTTCAGTCCGTCAACGAGTTCCGTCGGCTCGGTAGGCACGGCCTTTAGGCTGTGCTACATCGGCCTGTCAAGGCCGAGATTCGGATTCGGGGTCAGATTCGCCCGGTAGGCACGGCCTTTAGGCTGTGCTACATCGGCCTGTCAAGGCCGAAAAAATACCCCGCCGGGGTGACAGAATGAGAGATTGGCGCTTCGCGCCAAGGTACAGGCTAAAGCCCGTACCTACCAAGCCCGCACCTACCAAAACAGCACATGACCTTCAGCATTCCAAGTCAGAGCGTGCATCACCGCAGTAAATGGTTGAGACTTTAAAATGTGAATCAGAGTGAGCGGTTT
>JACQEX010000002.1 GCA_016200345.1 Nitrospinota bacterium | reverse complement strand
GTTGGCCGCGCACGACGACGTAAAAATAATCGGGCTTGTTCTTCGTTTGTCCAACGGGTTCGGCGCCCCGGCGCATAGGGACGTAAACTGCTGGGCACTGCTGGTGAACGACCTTTGCCGCCAGGCGGTGACCAAGCGTAGTCTCACCCTGCGCTCATCGGGCGTGCAACGGCGGGATTTTGTTACGTTGCACGACCTCGGCATGGCGTTCTCCCATTTTTTGGATGTTTCCAGGGACAAGGCCGGCGACGGTGTTTTTAACGTCGGTGGCTCGTGGGCGCCGCGAGTTTTAGAAATGGCCGAGACGATTCAGGAGCGCTGTTCCGTCGTGTTGGGCTTCGTTCCGGAAATTATCCGCCCGGAACCGACGGGCAAAGAGCCGGGTCAGAACTTGGACTATCGCATAGACCGTCTGCTTGCCTCGGGTTTTACCCTGTCCGGTAACGCGAGCGCCGAAATTGACGCGACGCTTTTGGTCTGTCGCGACGTTTTCAGCGGAGTTTCATGAGCCGGTCCCCGATCGTTTCCGTAGTCATTCCCGCGTACAACCACGGACATTTTCTAAAGGAGACGCTGGATTCGGTAGTGGCGCAGACGTTCACCGATTGGGAGGCGATTGTCGTGAATAATTTTTCGGAGGACGACACCATTTCCATCGTGGAGTCCTTCGCTGACCCAAGGATCCGATTGGAAAACTTTCGCAACAACGGGATAATCGGCGCGTCCAGAAATCGCGGCGTCGCGCTCGCCCGGGGAAAATACGTGGCGTTTCTCGACTCGGACGACGCTTGGTATCCTGAAAAGCTGGCGAGATGCATGGAACATTTTAAAAGCGGGGCGGAGCTTGTCTGCCACGGTCTTCGCAGGTTCGGGGAACAGGAAAGGGACTTGATTTTTGGGCCTGAAAAACGGGCCACTTTCGAGGCGCTGTTGTTCGACGGAAACTGTCTGGGCGCCTCCGCCGTAGTGGTGCTTAAAGAGAAGCTGGAGTTGGTCGCGGGCGTGTCCGAAAAACCGTCCCTTGTTACGGCAGAGGACTACCACCTGTGGATTAAGCTTGCGAAGGCGGGCGTGAAAATGAGGTTTATAAAAGAGATGCTGGGTCGGCACCGGTTTTACTCGGGTAGCCAGAGCGGCGCCGTTTTGCGGCATATGAACGCCGAATTGAGCGTGTTGGAGGATTTTCTACCGCCGGAGGGTTCGCGAAGTCTGGTCGTTCGGATGCGCGCAAGAAGACGCCGTTGCCTAGCTTATTACGGGGCCGGAAGGGCCATGCATCGAAAGGGGCAGTTTGCCGAGGCGCGGTCGTTGTTGTTCCGCGCCGTCGCCAGCTGGCCGTTTTATTTTAAGGCTTATGTGGCGATATTGCTGGGCGTCTTCGCGGGCGTTTTCCCCAAAAATGACGCGTCGTTGCCAAAGGCCGCCTTTTAGGCGCGATTGGGCTTAATTATGCTTGACGCTGGAACTAGGTATGAGGTCTACTCTGATTGGTTTCCAGGCGGTCGGCGATGTGTAAAAAAACTTTGTAAGAGGATTTGCCAATTGGGGACGTTATGATGAAAAAATATTTCTTTCAACCGATTTCCTTTTTTATCTTTTTCAATAAGGTGACATATGCCCAGATTTGAGGAGATAAAAGTTGGCGACACCGCCGTGGTCGTCCACGCCATCACCGAAAAAGACATCCAAAGGTTCGTTGACCTTACCGGCGACGACAACCGAATACACGTGGACAAGGAGTACGCCTCGCACACCCCCCTTAAGAAACCGGTCGTTCACGGAATGCTCGGCGCCTCCTTCATATCCACTCTCATCGGCACCAAACTGCCGGGCGACGGCGCGCTATGGTTTTCCCAAAGCCTGGAGTTTTTGTTTCCGGTTCGAGTCGGCGACGTTTTGACCGTTCGCGCCGAGGTGCTTAAAAAGCATGACGGCGAGCGGACGCTGGAAATTCGAACCGACATCTACAACCAGGACAACCAGAAGGTGACGGCCGGCACGGCGAAGGTGAAGGTGTACGAGGAGGAGGTTCCGAAGGACGCCCCCCCGGCCTCCGCGGAGCAAACGCAAGAAACGGCCTTGGTCATAGGCGGAAGCGGCGGCATAGGCGAGGCCTCCGTTTTGGCGCTTGCCGGGGCTGGGTTTGACGTCGCGTTCACATATTTAAAAAACGAGGAAAAGGCCGCGCAGATTAAGGAAAAAGTGGAGGCAATCGGACGAAAGTGCGTTGTCTGCAGGGCCGACGTGGCGGACGAGGGACAGGTGAAGGCTCTCGCCCAAACGGTGGAGCGCAAGTTCGGCGGGCTGACGGCGATTGTCTTTTCCGCCACCGGAAAGGCGCCGGCCATAAAGTTCGGTGCGCTTGAATGGGGCGAGATGCAAAGGCATTTCAACGTGCACGTAAAAGGGACGTTTAATGTCCTAAAGGCGTTTGTTCCGATGATGGAAAGCCGGAAGTACGGAAAAATCGTCTGCGTCACCAGCATGTACATCGAGTATCCAAGCACGGATCTGGCGCCGTACATAACGGCCAAATCCGCCCTAAACGGGTTTTCAAAGGCGCTTGCCTTGGAACTAGCCCCGAAGGGGATTCGCGTCAACATGGTTTCCCCCGGGATGACGGAGACGGACCTTGTCGCCGCCGTTCCGCAAAAGGCCAAAATGTTGATAGAGGCGCGCACGCCTCTGCAACGGCTTTCCCAGCCGTCGGACGTCGCCAACGCGATATGCTTTCTCGCCTCCCCGCAGTCGGACTTTCTGACCGGGGAGACAATACGGGTAAACGGCGGGCAGACGATGATATGAGCGAGAAGCTTTCATACGCCCAGCTGTTGGCCGCCAACGGCGAATTGGGAAAAAAAATGTCCGGCGCACCCTACAAGGTCTCCGTGCTCTCAAACGTCATGGTCAACCAGTTTCTGGAATTCCTGCAGTATTCCCTGCGCCGTCGCGCCATAAACGTCGACGTGAAGTTCGGGAATTACGACAACATCGTGATGGAGAGCGCGACCATCGGAGACGCAAACGCCGTCGTAGTTTTTTGGGAATTGGCGAACATCGTCGACGGCTTCCAATACAAGTCAGAAACGATGGATCCGGAGTTGTTTGAGTCCCTTTTGGAAAAAGTCCGGGGGGAGATTGACCGCGTAATAGAGTCCCTACAAGGCGTGTCTTTGGTGATAATCAACAAGTTTTCGACGTTGATGTTCAACCATAGCTTTATTTTACAAAACAGGTTTGATTATGCGGCTGAGCGGCTTAATGAACACATCGAAAGCAGAAAAGGCCCCAATATTTTGTTGGCCGACGTAGACCGCGTGATAGCGGGCGTCTCCGTCGAAAAGTCGTTTAACCCTCGTTTTTTTTACAGTTCAAAAGCGCCTTATTCAATAGAATTTTTCCGCGAGTATTCGGAGTACACGGCCCCGGTGTTTCTCGCATCCACGGGAAGGACTAAAAAGGCGCTGGTTTTTGACTGCGACAACACGCTTTGGAAGGGGATTGTCGGGGAGGACGGAGCCTCGAACATTCAGATGACCGCGCACTCCAAGGACGGGGCGGTGTTCGAGGAGGTTCAGCATCTCGCCTTGGGACTCGGCAAGAAGGGTGTTTTGCTCGGGCTGTGTAGCAAAAATAATTTTGAGGACGTGCAGGAGATCGTTGCAGGTAAAGAATTTGTCCTAAAGGACGAGAATCTCGCCGTCAAGAAGATAAATTGGAACGACAAGGCCGCCAATCTTCGGGAGATGGCCGCCGAGCTTAACATCGGACTGGACTCGATGGTTTTTGTGGATGACTCGGACTTCGAGGCCGAGTATGTGCGCGAGGCCCTGCCGGAGGTCGCCGTGCTTCAGGTTCCAAAGGAAAAGTATTCTTATCCCGGGGCGTTTCGGGACGGAATGGGCCTCTTTTTCAATCGGACGATTACCGCCGAGGATTTGAATAAGACCGAAAAATACCGCCAAAACGCGGCGAGGGAGCAGGCTAAGAATTCCCACGCCAGTTTGGAGGATTACCTGCGCTCGTTGGAGATGAAGATTAAGGTTCATGTAAACGACGAAAAAATCGTTCCTAGGATGTCCCAACTCACACAAAAGACCAACCAATTCAACCTCACCACCAAAAGATACACCGAGGGGGATATTTTGAACTTTATACGCCATGGCGACCGTCGCCTGTTCGCGTTTGAGGTCGCGGACAAATTTGGGGATTATGGAATCGTGGGGCTTTGCATAATTCAAAATCAAAACGGCAAGAGCTCCGTCGTCGTTGATTCGTTTTTGATGAGTTGCCGCGTTTTGGGCAGAAATGTGGAATATTCATTTTTTGGCTACCTTGTAAATTATCTGCGTAACGCGGGGGTGACGTCATTGCAGGCCGCCTACGTCAAAACTCCCAAAAACGGGCAGGTGGCGAATTTTTACGAACAATTGGAATTTGACCTTTCCTCGGCCTCGCCCGACAGGAAGGAATACGTGAAAAACATCTCCGCGACGTCGTTTAAGCCGGTTGATTATATTGAGGTGGTTGATGACGCAGTCCGTGCCTGATAGGGTTCGAAACGTCCTTTCCGCCGTGCTGGGCGTCCCGGCAGATTCCATAGGCGAGTTCGCGTCGCCCCAGACCTTGGAGGCATGGGACTCGCTAAAGCACATGAATTTGGTTTTGGCTCTTGAGGAAGAATTTGGCGTTTCCTTTTCGGACGAGCAGATGTTGGAAATGCTTAACTTCAAGCTTATCGTCGCCACTGTTCAGGAAATACTTGGCGCCTAGCGGATCGCATACCGCTCTCTCCAATTCATAAATTCTACGCCGACAGGGAGGCGACATTTGCCATGGTAACAGTAAAAAAAGCGACTCTGGACGATTTCGAGGACGTCTACCGATTCTTATCGTCCATAAAAGGGGCCGCCGTCGAGAAGGAACGGATGAGGCGAATCTTCTCGAACGTGTGGCGAACCGACGAGGGATACTGCGGAAATATTCTTCTCGATGAAAACAAGGTCGTTGGATTTTTTGGGATGCTTTTCTCGCGCAGGGAGATTGGCGGCGCGGTACTAAAAGTCTGCAATCTCAACACGTGGTTTGTGGACGAACGGTACCGGGGCGACAGCCTTAAGCTCGTTACGCCGATTCTTAAATTGAAGGATTATCTTATGACGGACATGACCGCGTCGAAGAAGGTGTCGTTCATTTTCGAAAAGCTTGGTTTTAAGGCGCTGGAAAGCGCGTGGGCGCTCATGCCCCCGGTTCCGACGTTTTCCACTTTGACGGCGGTGCTCCGATATAAATATTCCTTCGGCGCGGAGAAGGCGGCTGAAATCCTTCGCGGGGCGGAATTGAAGATATTGGAGGATCACAGGGATTTTGGTTGCGGACATCTGGTGATTTCCGACAAGGAAAATCATTGCCACGTTATTTTTAATCGGTCTTGGAAAAAGAAACGGATTCCACTTGTCTCCGTCTATTACGTCAGCAATCCGGAGCTATTTTTAAAGGCTCTAGGATATGTTCGGCTGGTTTTGCCGATTGTAGCCGGGGCTATTGGCACGGTGGTGGACAAACGTTTGTTGAAGGGGCACAGCGGGCCGCTAATTTTTTATAAGGCGATGCCGACCCCGCCCAACCGACAATATAAATCCCCCGTCGAGCTGGAGCCGGAACTGGTGGACAACCTCTACTCGGAACTGGTTTTGCTCGGTTATTGACGTGGAAATCACTTATGGCGACATCGCAAAGGTTACGCCAAGGGGAATCGCCCGTCACGCCGCGCTAGACGCCCTTTCTTTTTACTCGTTAATGACTGGTAAAATGAAGACAGCGTTGCGCTCCAACCGGGTGCAGTTTTTATACTTTCACCACGTTTTTAAGGACGAGGAGGAATCTTTTGGGAAGCTGTTGTCCGAGCTTTCAAACTCCCATCGCTTTATAAGTTATTCGCAGGGGGTGGAGCGGATACTCTCCGGGAATATTGACGCGCCGTACCTTACCGTTAGTTTCGACGACGGAATTGGAAATTGTCTCCGCGCCTCGCAAATCATGGACGAGTTCGGAATCAAAGGCTGTTTCTTCGTTTGTCCGGCAATTATAGGGGAGCGTAATCCGGAAAAAATCGCGGCTTTCTCCAAAAATATCGTCATGCCAGCGCTTAAATACCTTGATTGGGACGACATAAATACGATGGTGCGAAACGGACATGAAATCGGAGGGCACACTTTGAACCATTTAAATCTCGCCCAATTGTCCGGGCAGATGTTGGTTGACGAAATTGGCGGCAGTTACGAGGCGTTAAAAGCAAGGCTTGGCGGCGTAGCGCATTTTGCGTGGCCCTTCGGCCGGTTTGCCCACTTTAGTCCGCAGGCCGCCCGCGTGGTGTTTGATGGCGGATATCAATCCTGCGCCTCCGCCGAACGCGGATGCCACACTGTAAAAATTGAAAATGCGCGGGACCTGTGCATTCGGCGGGACAGCATATTGGCAAAAACGCCGCCGTCCCACGTTTATTATTTTTTTGCGAAAAATTACTCGAATTCTTTTTTAAACCCCGGGGGCTGGCCGTCGGAGTGGTGCGGAGGCGCGGGTTCATGAGGGTTTTTATCGAGACGACCCCACGCTACAGCGGGGGCTACCTCGCGCACCTAAAGGGGATTTTGTCGTCCGGCGGCATTCCGGGCCATGTTTCCGCGTATGTTCATTGCAACCCCGCGTTGGCTGACGACATTGGCGCCGTTGACCCGCAGGTCGTGATGTTGACGGACAAGGCGTACGGTTCTTCCATCCCGTATCTGTACGTGTGGGGGAGAAAAATACTCCCCGAACTTCTGGAAAAGCACAAAATCGACGTTTTGTTCAACACCAACGCGCTTCGAGGCTCCGCCAATACGGCCGGTATTCCAAGGGTGACGATTTCCCACAACCTACTGCCGTTCGAAGACGAGGAGTTGCGAAGGTACGGGCTGTTCGGCAAGGGGCGCCTTCGACTTGAAATCCTAAGGTTTTTACAAAAGCGCTCTTTCGAGTCAGCCGACGGGGTGATATGCCTTTCGGAATACGCAAGGGAACTGGCAGAGAAGGTTTGCAGACTCAAGCGTTCGGCGGTGATTCCGCACGGGATTTCCGAGGCCTTTAGAAATCCGCCAAAAACTCTCCCGCAAAACGGCCCCTTAAAGCTCCTCTATGTCTCGTCACAATATATTTACAAGCATCATTGGAACGTCGTTCTCGCCGTTCACAGGCTTAGAAAGATTACCGGGAGGGATTTGACGCTTGACCTTGTCGGGGTGGGGGAGTTGGAGACAACCGAACCGAGGGCCTCTGAAAAACTTCGGGACGCCATGGCTTCCGTCGGGGATTCCTCCTTCGTAAAAATGCGCGGGAGCGTCCCTTACCGCGAAATGCAGGACGTCTATCGCGGCGCGGATATATTTGTGTTCGCATCGTCCTGCGAGACTTTTGGAAATATTCTTTTGGAGGCGATGTCCGCGGGCCTTCCCATAGCCTGTTCGAACAAGCGTCCGATGTCCGACATATTGGGCGACGGTGGGGTGTATTTCTCGCCGCACGACCCGGACTCGATTGCGGTGGCAATATTGTCGCTAATGGATCGTCCCGATGAGTCCGCCCGGCGCGCCGAAATGGCAATTGCCAGATCCAAAGGGTATTCATGGACAAGGTGCGCGAGGGAAACTTTTTCATTCATAGAAGAGGTTCATAATGGGAAAAATAGCCGTGTATAATTCACCGTTAAAGGAGAGAAATGAAACAAATCGTACAAAATTATAAGACCGGCGACCTGAGACTATTGGAAGTGCCCGTCCCGATGTGCGGCCCCAACACGGTTTTGGTTAAGAACCATTTTTCGCTTGTAAGCATCGGCACGGAAAAATCAATTATCAACATCGGAAAAAAAAGCCTTCTTGGAAAGGCTATGGCAAGGCCGGAACAGGTCAAACGCCTCGTGGAGAAAATGAAAAACGAGGGGGTCGTAAGCGCGATGAACCAGGCCATGAACAGGCTGGACGAGCCGGTGGCGCTTGGCTACAGCTCCGCCGGAGTCGTGGTCGAGGTCGGCTCGAACGTCAGACGGTTCAAGCCCGGCCAGCGCGTCTCGTGCGTGGGGCAGGGATACGCCTCTCACGCCGAGGTCGTGGCGGCGCCGGAAATAATGTGTTGCGAGCTCTCCGACTCCGTATCCTTCGAGGAGGGGTCTTTTGGAATGTTGGGGGCCATCGCCATGCACGGTCTTCGCTGTGCAAAACTTACCTTTGGGGAAAACGTCGGCGTCGTCGGCCTGGGGCTATTGGGGGTGCTGACGGCGCAGATGCTGGAGGCCTACGGGTGCAACGTCATCGCAACGGATATTGACCCCGCAAAAGTTGAGATGGCGAAAAAACTCGGACTGCGCAACGTCCGTTCCGGCGGGGCGGAATTCATGGAGCAGGCAAAAAGAATTGGCGACGGGCAGGGGCTGGACGCCGTCGTCCTGACGGTCTCCACGGACTCCAAAGAGCCGGTTGACCAAGCGGTGGAGCTATGTCGCTTCGGCGGGAGGGTGGTTTTGGTCGGGCTGGCCGACATCCATCCGAACAGAAACGAGATGTGGGCTAAGGAAGTTGAGGTTATAGTCTCGCGGGCCGGAGGGCCGGGCGCGATGGACGCCGAATACGAGCAGGACGGGCGCGACTACCCGCTGGAGTACGTGCGCTGGACCGAGGGGAGAAACCACAAGGAGTTTCTAAGGCTGTTGGAGAAAAAGCTCGTCAAAGTCGCGCCGATGATAACGCACCGATATGCGTTCGTAAACGCGGAGAGCGCGTACGCGGAAATAATGTCCGGCGTAGGCGGGCCGCACGTCGCGGTTTTGCTGGAGTACCCGGAAAAAATGCCGGAACGCGCGCCGATTGCCAACGCCGTCCAAAGGCAGGCCGAGTCCGGCGAAGTTTATTTGGGAATAATCGGCTCCGGGCTTTTTGGCAAGACGGTGCTGATACCGGAATTAAAAAATGTGAAGGGCGCAAAACTTTCCGCCATCGCCGTATCAAGCGGCGTGAAGGCGGAAAACGCCGCGAAGAGATTCGGCATTCCGACGCTAACTTCAAACTACCGCGACATTCTTTCTGACGCGGGCATCGGCGGCGTTGTGGTTCTCACGCGCCACTCCAGCCACGCAAAAATGGTTTGCGACGCCTTGAACGCCGGGAAACACGTTTTTGTCGAAAAACCGCTTTGCGTGAACCTGGCGGAGATGGAAGAAATCCGCAATATTTACCAGAAGGCCGGGAAAATCCTTTCCGTAGGCTACAACAGGCGGTTTGCGCCGCTGTCGAAAAAACTAAAGGAACACTTCGGCTCCAAGCCGGGGCCGCTGGTCGTCGGCTATAGGGTCAACGCCGGTTATCTTCCCCCCGACCATTGGACGCACGCGGAAGGAGAGGGGGGGAGCAGAATTGTCGGCGAGATATGCCATTTCGTGGACTACGTTCAATTCCTCACCGGCGCGATGGTCGAAAAAGTTTTTGCGGAGATGGTTTCAAGCAAGTCCGAGGCGGTTGTGTTGAAGGACAACGTGGTCGTGAGCCTGCGCCTGAGCGACGGCTCCGTGGCCGGGATAACCTACTCGGCCGGGGGGGACAGGGCCTGTCCAAGAGAGCGCGTGGAGGTCATGGGAGACGGGCGCATGGCAATCCTCGAGGATTTTCGCCGGCTCACCACCTACTCAAAGGGAAAGAAAAAAGAGGAAAGTCTCTCCGGGCAGGACATGGGCCACCGCAACGAGCTTTCAAACTTCGTAAACTCTTGTTGCGGCAAGGAATCGCCCGCGCTGTCGCCGGCGGAGATATTTAACTCCACGGAGGCGGTCTTCAGAATTGACGAATCGCTCCAAAAAGGACTGCCGGTCTCGGTTTTGTCCCGTTAAAATATGTGCGGAATAGCCGGGTTTTGCGGGTTTCGCGACGAAGCCCTTTTGCGCGAAATGCTCGCCTCCATCGCCCACAGGGGGCCGGACGACGAGGGGACGTGGGTAGATAATTCCGCCGCCGTAAGCCTCGGGCATCGAAGGCTCTCGATAATAGACCTTTCCTCGGCGGGACACCAGCCGATGTCGAACGAGGATTCCTCCGTCGTCATCGTCTACAACGGCGAGCTGTACAACTTTCGCGAGATCCGCGCCCGGTTGGAGTCCAAGGGGGTTCGTTTTAAAAGCGGATCCGACACCGAGGTGCTTCTCCGCCTTTACGTGGAAAAAGGTGCGGAGATGCTAGGCGAGTTGAACGGCATATTTGCCTTCGCCATTTGGGACGCCCGAAAAAAGGAATTATTTATCGCCCGCGACGGCCTTGGGGTAAAACCGCTTTACTATTCCGTCAGCGACGGAGGATTTATTTTCGCCAGCGAGATGAAGGCGATATTGCGCCGCAAGGCGGTTGACCGCGCCCTTAACCCGCAGGCGGTGCACGCGCACCTAAGTTGCATCTGGGCGCCTTCCCCGATGACGATGCTGAAGTCGGTTCACAAATTGGAGCCGGGGCATGCGTTGTTGGTCAAAGACTGTGCGATTATTAGAAAATGGGAGTTCTACGACATTCCCCATTGCTCCGAGTTGTTAAAGGGGGACGAGCGGGAGATTTCGACGGAGCTTGCAAGGCGCCTCGAAAAGGCGGTCGAAAGGCAGATGATGAGCGACGTCCCGGTCGGGGCGTTCTTAAGCGGCGGGCTGGACTCCAGCGCGGTGGTCGCCTTCGCCCAAAAATATTCCAACGGGCGAAAAACAAAATGTTTCACCATAGAGTACGACGCGAAGTCCTCCAAAGAGGATGGTTTCGCCCCAGATTTACCTTACGCAAAACTTATGGCCCAAAAATTTGGTTTGGACCTTGGTGTGGTCAAAGTCCGGCCAAATCTTATGGATCGCCTGCCGGAGATGGTTTATTACCTTGACGAGCCGCAGGGGGACATAGCCCCCTTAAACGTACTTATAATCAGCGAGCTTGCCAGGCGCGAAGGCGTGAAGGTTCTTCTCTCCGGCACCGGGGGCGACGATATCTTTAGCGGATACCGACGCCACCTTGCGTTGAAGCACGACCTTCTGCTGAAGAAACTGCCACAGGGGGCGAGAAGAATAGCCAAGGCGCTCGGCTCTCTTGTTCCCACCAAGGGCGCGTTTGGCAGGCGCCTTGCCAAATACCTTCGCTACGCCGATTTGGACATGGAGGACGGGCTTGTCTCATATTTTTTATGGATGGACGAATCGGTCTCAAGGGGGCTTTACTCCGGTGATTTTCGGCGCGAGCTTGGAGACTTTGGCGCGACCATGCCGCTTAAAAAGAGCCTTGGGAAACTGGCGGGAGAGGGCAACTGGCTAAACAAAATGCTTTATCTGGAGGGAAAATATTTTCTTCCCGACCACAACCTAAATTTTACCGACAAAATGGGGATGGCCGCCGGGGTGGAGATAAGGGTGCCGTTTTTGGATTACGAACTTGTGGAGTTTGCGTCCAAGATTCCGCCAAAACACAAAGTGGTCGGAAACGAGGCGAAATATATTTTTAAAAAGGCTATGGAGCCGTTTTTGCCCGGGGAAATAATCTACAGGCCAAAAACGGGGTTTAGCGGCGCAGTCAGGGGCTGGCTACACGGCGGGATGAGCGAAATGGTGAACGAAGTCCTTGGCGAACGGAGCCTAAAACGGCACGGGATTTTCGACCCGAAGCCGGTCGCAAACATTTTGGCGATGGACAAACAGGGAAAGGTGGACGCCGCGTACAGCATCCTTACGATATTGTGCGTGGAGTTGTGGTGCTCCGCCTTCTTGGACGGGAATACACCCACTCTAGGCGCGCGGAATGGAATCGCTTAAAAAAGC
>JACQEX010000001.1 GCA_016200345.1 Nitrospinota bacterium | reverse complement strand
GCCGGAAGGTCAGCCGGCGGGCGGTCTGCGGACGTCTGAGGCGCGAAAACGCCGGACGGACAACGCTAGAAAAACAAGGAAGAGCACAAAAATACCGAACTGCCACGGGTTTAACGGCGCCCACGAAAGAAGAAGCTCGTCACGAAAAAACTCGAGAAAAAATCTGCTGAACGCGTACGCTGACACGGTGATGCAAAACACGGCACCGCTCCCGATCCGCCATCGCTCCCGGTTTCGATACAGAACCTCTGCAAGGATAAGAATTAAGAGCGCGTTCACCGCCTCCATCATCGGGAAATTCCACAGCATGGTGGAACCGGGGACATTGGCAAGCTGTTCGTGCGCGAACGTGTTCGGGGCGTACGAGTCCTTGCGTATCGTAAAAAGTGAAAGAAGCCCCGACCGCGCCCAATCCGGCGAGACCCGCCCGAAACAACAGCCGTTCAACACGCACCCGATGCGCCCGAAAAAAAGCGGTAGTGGAAGCGTAAACGCCACCGCGTCCATCACGGGCCACACGGGGAGCTTTAGAAAATACTTTAGGTACAAAAAGCTGTATGCGATGCAAAGAACTATTGACCCGACCACCGTCATGCCGGAGGTTAGCACCTCGCGCGATTGCGTGCCGGGGCCGGAAAAATACGGGATGAGCACGTTGAACAACTGCCCCCCGACGAACCCCACCACAAGGCCCGACGCCACCCAGTAGAAAATGTCCCGCGTGTCGTACCCCAGCCTTCCGGCGCGCCTTAACAGCAACACCCAGGTGGAAATGACCGCAAGCAACACCACCAGCCGCCAGGTGCTGATCGTAAACGGGCCGATAAATAGTGCGGGATACATGGTTTGCCATTATAATGCAGTAGTCGTCGCGGCATGTTATATTTTTGCCGGCACGAAGGTTGGCTACGTCTTCGCGTTATTCGCAGGAAAACGCGGGCATAAAAATTATTGGCGCGAGGAAATAGATGAAAATCACTTTTATAAACCCCGGCATCGGGGCGTACCCGGTGAACTTCAAGCTCTGCATGGACCTGGCCGGGGCCAAAAGCTCGCACATCCCCCTCGCCCTTGCCACGCTCGCCGCGCTCTCGCCAGCCGACTACGACCTGCGGATTTTTGACGAAAACATAGAGCCACTGCCGGAGCGCGTCTCATCCGGCGTCGTCGCCATCACCGGCACCATCATGCAAAAAAAACGAATATTCGAGATAGCCAAACAATACAAGTCCCCCGGCACAACGGTGGTCATTGGCGGCCCAGTGACCTTTTACGCCGAGGAGGAATGCGGACAAAGCGCGGACGTTGTGTTCGTCGGCGAGGCGGAGGATACGTGGCCCCGTTTTCTGGCGGAACTCGGGCGCGGCGAACACTCAAAAATTTACCGGCAGGAGGGGTTTGTGGACTTCGCAAAGTCGCCCGTTCCCCGGCTCGACCTACTGAAATGCGACAGATACTCCGCCGCGTGCGTGCAGGTCACGCGCGGATGCTCGTACAAGTGCCTTTACTGCGACGTGCCGGTCAAATACGGCGACGTGCCGCGGGTGAAAGAACTCGACCAAGTCCTGCGCGAGGTGGAAAACGCCGACAGGGCGGGATTCGACTCGGTTTTTTTCGTGGACGATAATTTCACCGCCGACCGCCAAAGCGCGAGCAGACTGCTGGACGCGCTTTCAGCCCAGCGAAAAACGCTTAAAAACAGAATGAGCTACTACACGCAGGTCACCTTGAACGTCGGCAAGGACGAGGCGATTCTCGCAAAATTCCGCAAGGCCGGTTTCGAGCGGCTGTTCATAGGCATAGAGACGTTCAACGCCGATTTGCTTCGCGCACTCAACAAGGCGCACAACATGGAAATGGACATCCGCGAGGCCGTCGCACGGATACACTCGCACGGCATAACGGTGTGGGCCGGCATAATGCTCGGCATGGGGAACGGCGACTACGAGCAGTTGGACGCACTGCTGGACTTCATCCAGACGACCGGGATAATGCCGATACAGGTTGGCGTCATGCAGGCGGTGCCGGGCACGCCGCTTTACGAACAGCTCACCAGAAAAGGCGCCCTTGCCGCGCTTCCGTCGGTGTTCGGAAGCGCCGTAATAAACGACGCGAACATCCCAAGCCTGACGAATATTCTGCACCCGTCTATCAGCGAGTCGGACGCGCGAAACCTGACCTCCGGCTTTTACGAAAAATTGTTCCTGCCGGAGATGTTCGCCCAGCGCATAATCAATTCGTCCAAAAATTCGGCGGAGAACCGGGTGCAGACCCCCCAGCTGACATGGCGGAACATTAAAATTCTTCTCCGCGCGACCACCTACTATCTCTTTCGCGCCCCGGCCCCGCACCGGAAAATGTTTTTGCGGCTTCTTGGCGCCGTCCTTAAACGGCAGGTGGTGCGGTTGGACGAGCTGGCCTTCAGCCTCGTAATCTTCAAGCATTTTCACGAGTATTACACCGCCACCGCCCACCGGATGAGGCAATGAGGATACTCCTCGTCAACCCGCGCTTTCCCCCATCGCTTTGGGACTTCTCCCACATACGCCACATAAACGGCTCCAACTTTCCCTTCCCTCCGCTCGGCCTTGCCGTGCTCGCCTCCCTCACCCCGCCCGGACATGAGATAACAATACTGGATGAGAACGCGCAGTCCTTGGATTTCACGGCGAATTACGACCTCGTCGGAATAACCGGGTACGACGTCCAAAAGGAACGGGCCTTGGAAATCGCGCGCAGTTTCCGGAAAACGGGCGTGACTGTCGCGCTTGGCGGCCCGATGGTTCACGAAACCGCGCTCGACGAATTTGGAAAAGAGGCCGACGCCCTTTTCGTGGGCGAGGCGGAGGAGACTTGGCCCCAGTATATCGCCGACCTCCTCGATAATTCGCCGAAGGGGGTGTATCGCCAAGACGGGTTTCCGCAACTCTCCCCGGCTCCCCTCCCCCGCTTCGACCTGCTGAACATTTCCTCGTACGCGACAGCTATCATGGAGACGTCGCGCGGGTGCCCGTTCACCTGCGAGTTTTGCGAGGTTCCGGTGCGAATGGGGGACACGCCGCGCCTTAAAGACCCGATGCAGGTGTTGAACGAGATTGAACTGCTCGCCTCCCGTGGGGCCGACTCCGTTTTTATAATTGACGACAATTTCACCGGAAACAGAAAACACGCCATGGCGGTTCTTTCGGCCGTCGAACGCCGCCAGCGCGAAAGCGACAAACCGATGAGCTTTAGTTGCCAGCTTACCCTCGCAAACGCGTTCGACGACGAACTGCTGTCGCTTCTGCGGAGGTGCGGGTTTCGGTGGGTCTTCATAGGGCTGGAGACCTCCGACAAAGAGACGCTGGAAAAAATGGGCAAACGGCAAAACCTCTCCCGCGACGTCATCAAGGCGGTGCGTAACATACAGTCCCACAACCTCGTCATCTGGGGCGGCATAATCGTCGGCTTCGACGGCGACGACGAGGAGACGATTGAAAGACAGAGACGGTTTGTTGAAGAAGCGGGAGTCCCGGTCGTGATGGCGAGCCTACTGCAAGCCCTGCCCGGAACCAAACTTTACGAGCGGATGAAAAACGAGGGGCGGCTGACGGACGCAAACCTCGGCGGGGTGCGGGGTGATAAAAGCTCCATGCTCCAAACAAACATAAAACCGTTAAAAATCTCGGCGCAAGAACTGGCCGACCAATACATACGGCTTATGGATAATTTGTACAGCTTTCCAAACTACGCCGGACGCCTTTTGAAAACCATACGGCAGGCGCGTGAGGACAAACAAGCGCATCGAAGTAAACCGAGTCTCGCGTCTCTGCGCCCCCTGCTAGGCTTGGCGAGTTACTACTATCTCACGACCGACCCGCGGCGCGTCTTTTATTTTTTCCGCGTGCTGTGGGCCGCCATGCGGCGCAACGGCCTTGGCGCCGAGACTGTGTTCATGCATCTTGCCGTTTACATACACCTTAGAAAGTTCCACGAGGAGCTTTCCCTCCAGCACCGGACATGAAACGGATACTGCTGGTTTTTCCCGGCGCGCGCGAGAGCGTTTGGAGCATGAGGCTGGCCCTTAAAATAATGCGAAAGCGGGCCTTCATCCCGCCGCTGGGGCTTGCGACCGTCGCGGGGCTTACCCCCGCCGGTTACGAGGTGAGAATCATAGACGAAACGGTCGAGCCGGTGGATCTCGACTGGCCGTGCGACCTCGTCGGCATAGCTGGATACACGTTCAACTCGCCGAGAATGCTCGAACTGGCCGACGAATTTAGAAAACGCGGCGTGATGACCGCCGGCGGCGGGCCGTTTTGCAAAACCCACGCGGACGTTTGCAAAAAACATTTCGACGTCGTTTTTTCCGGCGAGGTCGAAAACACCTGGCCCAAATTTCTGGCCGAGTGGGAAAACGGCGCGCACGCCGCTTTTTACGAGGAGACCGGCGCCGTTGATATGACAGCCTCCCCCCCGCCCCGCTGGGATTTGCTGGACATGGGCGCCTACTCCTCCGGCATAGTGCAGACAACGCGCGGGTGCGTGTACGACTGCGAGTTTTGCGACGTGGTTGCTCTCACCGGGCGGCGTGTGCGGAGCAAAAGCCTCGAGGCGGTGACGGAAGAGATACGCGCCCTGATTAGGCTCGGCGTTTCGGCCATATGGGTGGCGGACGACAATTTCACGGCGAACACCGCCTACGCCAAGGAGGTTCTTGCCAAAATTATCTCGATAAACCGCGAGACCGGAAAAAGGGCGCGATTCATAACCCAAATCACCGCCGAAAAGGCGTTCGACGAGGAGTTAATCGCACTATTGAAGGAGGCCGGTTTTTTCGCCGTTCTCATCGGCATAGAATCGCCGAACAGGGAAAGCCTCGCCGAAACCGGAAAAATCCAAAACCTCAAAACAGACCTCGCAGAGGCCGTCCGAAAAGTGCAGTCGTCCGGGATATACGTGGTGGGCGGAATGGTGGTGGGGTTCGACGCGGACGGCAGGGACGTATTCGACCGGCACGAACGATTCATATCGGAATCCGGCCTTCTGCTACCGGTGGTCTCCATGCTCAAGGCTTCGCGAGGGACGCGACTCTGGAAACGGCTAAGCGAATCGGGCAGGCTGACCGAGGAGGACGACGGCGATTTCTACTCCGGTAGCAACTTCGTCCCGCTAGGGCTGACAAAGGCAGAGTTGGCGGACGGCTACGACAATCTTACAAGGATATTATTCGGTTATGACAACTCCATAGGCCGCTTTTCGCAATTCATCGCGCGGGTCGAAGACGCCCCGCGCCCAGCCCCGGTCTCGATACAAGATGTGTTGGCGGGACTGCGGGCGTCGCTCCACTTTTTGCTCGGCCCCTCCGAACGACGACGGTTCTTCATTCGCGGAATCAGAACGGGATTAAAAAGGGGATTGTGGGGCGCGACTGCGTTCGTGGAGCTTGCCGTATGGCTGGAATCGCACCGCGACTTCCATCTCAAAGACGGCGGCGCGCGAGGTTAGTATCTTTTCTTTTGGCGGATTTCCAACGAGCGCGTCTTCATGTTTTTCATCTCTTCGACGTCGAAGTACGTCCAGCCGGCGCCCATTATCTTCGCATATTCGTTTTTAAGTTTCGTCGCCAGCATGTACGGCTTTGTGTCGTACAACACCTCAGTGGTGCCGACGTATTTGTAGGACGTGTAATAATGCCCGCCGCCACAACCGTCCGACACAAACTCCTGATACGCCTCCTGCTTGTCCTTGTAGGCCATCTCGTACGTGTATTCCTCGGTGCCTAGGTCGAGCTTTTTCACCCACATCTTCTCCTTTGAGAGCGGCTCGTACATGTAGTAAAACACCTTCGCGCCGATGCTCATCTTACCGTTGCGCACCCTGGCGTGCACGCCCCCCTCGAAAACGTCGGTTCTCAACTCGTTGAGGCCCCCCTCCATAGGGGAAAGGTCGTTTATGTCGAATATGATTACGACCTGCATGACAAGGTCCGACGTCTCCTTGTCCGTATAAGTTATCTCGTCGTAAGACTCAAACGGCCCTTTGGCGGTAATCCCCTTCGCCACCATGACGGCCTCGAAATCCTGCCCCATGCTACTGGAGAAACTGGCGAACACCTTGGACATCGCGAGGGTAACCGCAGTCCCAAACTTGAGGAGGGTCTGGTTGTGGTCGGGATTTACGGTAATAACCGTAAGCGGCACGGAGGCGGGCTTGGCGGCCTCCGGCGGCGTGTATTTGGGCCAGTTGTACATGTCCGCGAACGTGGGCAGGGAGCGCGACGGCGGGGGCGCGTAATTGTTGTTGGTCGCGCAACTAAGGCTGACCAAAAAAAGGCCCGCGGCGAAAGCCACCACGGAAACCAGCGAAAACTCCAAAACTCCGAGCGGAGCGCGTTTTTTCTTCCGGTTGTCGGCCATCCTTAAACCCCCATTAAGCTGTGTTACTACTTGATGCCTGATGATACCTCAACGCCGGATATGACGCAACAATTTTCCACTTATTGGGGCCGTTCTACTCACCGCCGCCGGACAAAAAAAAAGGCCGAACACTTTTCGGTGTTCGGCCTTTGGCAGGACTAAAAGATTACCCTTGGTTCAACCCGCGACTTTTATAATGAAGGTCGTGGAGACCGAGCCGTATTTGTTTGTGGCCGTAAGCGTTATTTGGTAGAGCGAGCCGGCTGAAAAGCTTCCCGCCAGCGCCCCGTGCGAGGAACTAAACGTGATCCCGTTTGGAAGCGAACCAAGCAGGGTGGTCGTGCCGTTCGAGGCCACAGAGCTTATGGATTCCGTCCAAGTTACGTCGTCCGACGCAATGGACGAAACGGCCTGGATGCGAACCTTCGCGTTCGAGGGGATGACAATGGCCGAGCCGGAGCCGCCTTTGGCAAAGCATGGTGGGGGTCAGACCTTGACATTTGACAAAACGCGCACCTAATGTCAAATGTCAAGGTCTGACCCCAAATTCGGTTCATTTTGGCACCGTCCAAAAACTTCCCGGCAAATTTTTTATTTTTTACCCCGCACCGCGGTGCGCGTCTTTAAACCGCCGGCTTTTAAAAGCGGTGTTATAATAAGCCTAGAAAGGGGTGATATTTGTATGAAATACACGGATGCAAGAAAGCAGGCGATGTACGACTGGTTCCACGAGAACTTCAGCGAGCCGCAGTTTTGCGACCCGGTCGAGAGCGAGTCAAGCGGCTACCAGTACGTCTGCGGCGGCCCTTACTTTGCAAGGGAAATAATCTCCTCGCAGTATTCGGCGGTTTACCCCGAAGACGTCGTCAGGGAAGTCATAAAGGACCTCGAGGACGAAAGCTCGGAGTGGATTGGGCGAAAAACCGCCGCGATGAGTTGACGGCTTTCTCGCCCGAGGCGTGCCGTCGGGGACTTGCCGGTGTTCTTCTCCAAAGGACGCCGTCGGGTTTCCCGGTTGCGGCGCGTTCACTCGTTGTCGAGGGTGGCCTTCAGGTAGGTTAGCTTCTTCCTCTCCTCCGGTCTTAGGCTCGGATATTTTAGATTCATCCTGCCGAACCGCTCCACGATGATTTTCGAGACGATGAGCCGCGCGTTCCTTTTATCATTGCCGGGGATTATGTGCCACGGGCATTCCTTGGTCCCCGTGTTGCGGAAACACTCCTCGTACGCGTCTTGGTATTCGCTCCAGAAGCTCCGCTCACGAACGTCCCCCTCGGAAATCTTCCATTCCTTCTTTTTGTTCTGAAACCGGCTCAACAACCGCTTCTTTTGCTCGGCCTTTGATATGTGGATGAAGAACTTCACGATCTCGTACCCCTGGCGCATCAGGTAGTCCTCGTGGTGCACGATGTCCTTGAACCGCTCCGTCCAGAATTTTTTCCCGTGCTTTCCCGTCGGAAGGTTCTGCCTCGAAAGCAATTCGGGATGAACGCGCGTGACGAGCACGTCCTCGTAATACGAGCGGTTGAATATGCCTATCTGCCCGCGAGCAGGCAGAAGGCGGTGCGTGCGCCAAAGGTAGTCGTGCGCGATGTCAATGGAGGTCGGAGTCTTGAAGCTGACGACGACGCATCCCTGGGGGTTAATCCCGGACAGCACGTGCTTTATCGCGCCGTCCTTGCCGGACGTGTCCATCCCCTGGAAAATAAGTAGCATCGCCTTGGAATGCTCGGCGTACAACAGCGTCTGATATCCGCCCAACGCAACGCGGTCGGCGTCCAGCAAGGCCCTGTAATGCTCCTCGGAATGATAGCGGGGCTTGACGGCAACCGGCGCCTTCGAGAGCTTGAAGCGAGCGCCGGAACTCACCTCCACGTATCCTTTGTCGTTCTTCCCCATTCGGCGATTATATCCCGAAACCCGCCGACACTGAAAGGAACTAGACAAGTAAAGAACAAAACTCCCCCATGGGAAATTTTCGTGTAAAATGGCGGGGTCGACGAGGCTCGGCCACTCTCACAGCCGCTTCCGGCGGCTGTTCGCTCGGCCCCGATGCGCATCCTAAACGGGCGTCCTGCCCGTTTGCGCTCCCTCATCGGTCGCGCCGGACGCTTACTTTCGAGCCTCCCGCGCGGATAAAAAGAACAAAACTCCCCCATGGGAAATTTTCGTGTAAAATGGCGGGGTCGACGAGGCTCGAACTCGCGACCTCCTGCGTGACAGGCAGGCGTTCTAACCGACTGAACTACGACCCCGTGACAAATCAAACTTGCCATCCGACCCGCCTTGCTTAAATTCCAAAACGGGTCGAAGAGAAGGATACTAAATCTCTTTTCGGCTGATGTCAATTAGAACATTTGCCCCGCGTGCCCGTGGCTCGCGGCAGTCCTGCCGAGCATCGCGGACTTTTGTCCGAAGCGCGCGCGAAGCGAATCAAGCGCCGCGTCAATCGCGCCGTTCCTCGCCTCGTCCCTCGTGTTCTCCGCGAACAGCTCAAGCTGTGTCGGCGCCGCATAAAGCCCCTCCGCCGCAAGGCGCACGTGCCGCAGGCGCACCCTGCGCGACCACGCCGCGCCCAGCCCCCTTAACGCGCGGGAGTACAACTCCGCGTTCGTAAAAACGGAGCCTAACGAAACGCGCCTTACGACCCGCGCACCGTCGCAGTAGCTTATGGATACCGCGCAATATTTAGCGCCAAGCCCCCTCCCCCTCAACTCCGCGCCAACGCGTTCCACGCATAGATAAAGAGCCGACTCGACCTCCCTCGCGTCGTTCGTGTCCCCCTTAAAAGTATGCTCTGCTAAAACCGTCGGCCCCGCGGAACCGGCGGCAAGCACCGGCGAGTTGTCCGTCCCGCGCACCGTCTCGTACAAAACGCGCGCACGGGGGCCGACCAATATCTCAAGATGGCGCATGGAAAGGCAGTGCGCCTCCCCCGCCACGCCGATGTTCAACTCCCTAAGGCCGGCTATTTCGGACTCCAACATCCCCGGCAGAATCGGCAACGGGACGGGCCGGACAAATTTTTCCTCGTCGCCGTCCGGCACCACGCACTCGCCGAACGGTTTTACGAGCCGCGTGGCGACCTTGGAAACAAGCTTGTTGGACGCGACGGCCCAAACGGGGTTTAGCGACATCCCCCGCACGGCGGAGAGCCGTATGCTCCTCGCGATGTCCTGCGGCGGCCCGAAAAGCCGCCCCACCCCGCTTACGTCCAAAAACACGTGGCCGTCCCACCCGCCGGACTCCACCAACGGGGAAAAGGGGAGCGCGTGTTTTGCGAAGGCTTTCATCGCGCGCTCGTACAAATCGAGCTTCGGCGAAACCACGGCGGCGGTGCGGGCAAGCCGCTTGGCGCGCCCCAGGACCATCCCCTTTCGCACCCCGTCGCGGTACGCCTCGTCGCTCATGTCGTAAACCACCGCGCGAGGCCCGCTCTCTTGCGAGACGATAACGGCCCGCGTTCTCAGCCGCCTGTCCACAACCCGTTCCACCGCCACGGCAAAGTCGGCCACGTTGAGGTGGATGATTCTCTTCTCCATAAACCGAAAATAACACGAAAATTAACGTCGCAACCATTAAAATGTTTTACGCTTTATTTACAATAGGATAAATCACCATTAGCTCGAAAGGAGTTGTTTTTGACAACCAAAGCCAACTCTCACCCTTTTCGTGTCTTTAGTGTATTTCGTGGTTTTGCCCGTCCCCCTTCGCGTTCTTCGCGCCTTCGCGTGAGACGAGTTTACGAGACGGTTTTTAGGTATTCGAAGTAGGGGGCGTTTTCTTCCATCCATTTGCCGACGAGGTATCTTCCGCCCAGCCGGTAGCCCAACCTCCACCGTTTGGCGAGGCTGATTTTCAGCGCGTTCCTTAGCGAGTAAAACCGTTTCATCTCGGCGAAAATCCCCTCTTGTAGCTCCAGCGGGGTCATTCTTTTCGGCTTAATCACAACGTGCAGACCGTCGTACAGCTCCCATCTTTTGTGCAAAACCCTGTCGCCGGCCACCATCTCCTCGTGCACCGCCGTTCCGGGGAACGGGGTGAGGGCGCAAAGCTGGATGGTGTCCAGCCCGTGCTTGATGGCAAAATCAACGGTGGCGGTTATGGTCTCCCGCGTGTCGTCGTCCGAGCCGAGCACGAACATCCCGTGCAGGCCGATGTTGTATTTTTTAAATCCCTCGATGGAGGTTATTATTTGGTCGAGCGTCTGCCCCTTGTTGTATTTTTTTAGCGTCTCGGGGTTGACGGACTCCATCCCCACGTACGCGATCCGGCAGTTCGTTTTTTTAAGCAGTGAAAGTAGCTCCTCGTCCTTGGCGGCGTTTATCCTAAGCTGGCAGGAGTAGCGAAGCGGCGCGCCGTTTGTCTCAATCATCCGCGTGAGAAGCTCCTTGGTCTTTTTCGGGTTCGCCGCAAAATTGTCGTCTATAAAGCAGATGCTCCGCCCCTCGAAGGCCTTGACGTCCTCCATCACCTGCTCGACCGATTTGTACCTGTATTTTTTGCCGAAGGTCGTGGTCACGCTACAAAAGTTGCAGTCGTACGGGCATCCGCGCGAGAACATCACCTCCGGCGGATATTCACCGGAGCTCTTAAACTGCTTGCAGGCCGTAAAATCAAGGGCGGGTATGGACTTCATGTCCACCCTCTCGACCAGGGACGAGTTGTTGACCACCGCGCCGTTGAGCTTGTACGATACGCTCCCCACCGTGGACGGGTCCTCGCCGTTGTTGAGCGCGGCCAGCAGGTTGAGTATTACTATCTCCCCCTCGCCCCGGACGACGTAGTCGCAATATTCCAACGACTCCTCCGGCACGGCGCTCGGGTGCGGCCCGCCCATGACGACCACCGGCCCCTTGCCGGTAAGCTCGCCGCCGAGCCTGTAGGCCTCGCGGACGGTGGAGGTGAGCGCGGAGAGGCCGACCATGTCGAACCCTTTTAGGTACTCCATGTCCAGCGGATGTTTTTCTTGGAAAAATATCTCCACGTCGTACCCGGCCCCGCGCAGGACGGAGCTTAAAATCGGGATTCCGAGCCTCGGGAGGTATGTCCTGCTAAAAACGTGGGTGCTGTCCGTTTTAGTCTCGATTAGCGCCATTCTTTGGATTCTCTTTTGCATAAACGTGTCCCGATTATACTTTCCTTTCCCATAAAGACCAAATACCCCTTCCCATATTGGGTGACCATCATGTTTTCCCAAACCCTGGGCACGGCGCTTGGCGATTGGACCGCCGATGCCGCCGATCTCGGCTACCTCGGGGGCGCGGCGGTGTTCGGCGCCATGCTTTCTATCGTTGCCGCGTTGCACTACCGGACAAACATATCAAGCACCGCCCTGTTCTGGGCCGCGTTTATCCTCACGCGCCCGCTTGGCGCGGTGGTCGGCGATTTTCTCGACAAGCCGCTCGACAAAGGGGGGCTGGCGTTAAGCCGCTACACCGCGTCGGCGACGATCCTAGCGTTTATTGTAATCTGCATTTGGGCCTTCGAACAAAGGGCGGCAAAAAAGCGCCATTAATCCTCCGCATGGGGCCTTTTTTTATTGACGTCGGCGACGACTGCCGACTAATTTAAAAACTTGTCGCTTTTCGGCGGAAATCTGTATAATGCTTGTTCGCTTTGACTTGGCTGAAAAATGTAATAGTATATTGCGCTGTTACTCGGCCCGGACTTGCGGGCTGGTTTTTGGTATATTAGGCGCGTAGCTCAGGGGTAGAGCACTTGCTTGACACGCAAGGGGCCGGCGGTTCGAGACCGCCCGTGCCTACCATTAAACTACGCGACACGGGCGCGCGGCTAAAGATGGCTTTTTTGTAGGAGTTATTATCGTAAACGATAAAGACGGATTGAGAGTTAACTTAAAAATAAGGGCTCCGGAAGTGACCGTCATTGACGACTTGGGCGTGAACCTTGGTCATTTGTCGGTGCCGGAGGCGGTTGCCATGGCAAACGCGCGGGGATTCGATTTGGTCGAGGTCGGAGCCGGAGAGAAACCGCCGGTGTGCCGCTTTATGGACTACGGCAAGTTTAAGTACCGCAAGAACAAAAAGGCGCACGAGGCAAAGCGAAACCAAAAGATAATTAAGATTAAGGAAGTAAAGATAACGCCGAGGACCAGCGAGCACGACTACCTGTTTAAGCTGGCGCACACTCAACGGTTCATCGGCGAGGGAAACAAGGCGAAGATAACGGTCTTCTTTAAGGGAAGACAGATTGACCACAAGGAACTTGGGATGATTATGCTGAACAGGTTCATGGAGGACACGAAGGAGTACGCGGTGATCGGACACCCGCCCACGCTGGAAGGCAGGGCGATGAGCATGATTTTGGAGCCAAAGGGAAAAGGGAAACACGCGACTGCCCCGGTGCCGGACACGGCGGTGCAGGCGGCGATGGAAAAAATTATTAAAGGAGACAAAGATGCCCAAAATTAAGACCAAGCGGGCCGCGGCCAAAAGGTTCACGGTCACCGCAAAGGGAAAAGTAAAAATGAAGAAGGCCTTCCTGCGCCACTGTCTGACCTCGAAGGACGCAAAGCGCAAAAGGGGCCTTCGACAGAGCGGAGTAGTGGCCGAGGTGGACACGCCGAGAATAAAAAGATTCATGCCCTATTCGTTTTAACCAGGAGGCACAATGGCAAGAGTTAAAGGAGGCCCCGCCTCCCATCAGAGAAAAAGAAGAGTCCGAAAACAGGCCGAGGGTTTCGTCGGCTCGAGAAGGGCGACTTTCGTCCACGCAAAACAGACCGTCATCCGCGCCGGCGTGTACGCGTTCCGCGACCGCAAGGTGCGAAAGCGCGATTTCAGGAGCCTTTGGATCGTCCGCATCAACGCGGCGGTTCGCGCGGAGGGCTTGTCCTACAGCCAGTTCATGAGGGGCCTTAAAACGCTCGGAATAGAGCTGGACCGCAAAGTGTTGGCCGACCTCGCAGTCAACGAGCCAAAGGCCTTCGGCAAAATCGTTGGCAAGGCCAAAGAAGGACTGGCAAAGGCTGTCTGACCGCCCACTTGCCAGCCGAAAATTTAATCGAAAAACTCCTCTCCCTTAAGGGGGAGGTTGCGTCCGTCCCCTCCCCCGCCGACGAAAAGGAGCTTGAGTCCGTAAGGATAAAATACCTCGGAAAAAAGGGGGTCCTCTCCATCCTCTCCCAGGAAATGCGCTCCGTTCCCGCCGACCAAAAGCCGGAGGCCGGAAAACTTCTCCAAGAAATTCGCTCCACCCTTGAAGGGCTGGTCGGGAGCGCGGAAATAGAGATTAAGCGAAACAAAGTCCGCCGCGAAATCGAGGGTGAATTTTTCGACACAACGCTCCCCTCGATCCAGCCGGAGTTCGGCTCGGCCCACCCCATCTCGGCGGTGATGGACGAGATAACCGACATCTTTTCCGGCATGGGCTTCCAAGTTGAGGAGGGACCGGAGACTGAAAGCGACCTTTACAACTTTGAAAAACTCAACTTCCCCCCCGAACATCCGGCGAGGGACATGCAGGACACCTTTCATCTGCTCGACGTGGAAAAAATACTCCGCACCCACACCTCACCCGTGCAGGTTCGCGCCATGGAAAAATACGGCCCGCCGCTTGCCGTCATCGCACCCGGCAAGGTTTATAGGTGCGACGCGGACGTTACGCACTCGCCGATGTTCCACCAGATAGAGGGGTTCGTCATAGACAAAAACATAACAATGGGCGACCTAAAAGGGACGCTAAAGGCCTTTGCCACCCGCCTGTACGGGGCCGACGTAAAGGTTCGCTTGCGACCGTCGTTCTTTCCGTTCGTGGAGCCGGGCGCGGAGATGGACGTTTCGTGCGTCATCTGCGGCGGCGCGGGTTGCAGGGTTTGCAAGCAGAGCGGCTGGCTGGAAATTCTCGGCGCCGGAATGATACACCCCAACGTGCTCAAAGCCTCCGGCATAGACCCGGACCAATGGGGCGGGTTCGCCTTCGGCCTTGGCATAGAGCGAATAGCGATGCTGAAGTACGGGGTGGACGACATCCGCCTCTTTTTCGAGAATGACATGCGCTTCCTAAGACAGTTCAAGGGGGGGGTATGAAGCTAAGCCTCCTTTGGCTCAACGAGTGGGTGGACCACAACCTCCCGCCGGAAAAACTCGCCGAAAAACTGACGTCGCTCGGACTGGAGACAAAAATAACCGAGAATCGGCGCGGGGCCTATAAAAACATAGTGGTTGGAAAAGTGCTCTCCGCCGACCCGCACCCCAACGCGGACGCCCTTCGAATCACCTCCGTCAACGCCGGGGGCGAGCCGCTGAAGATTATCTGCGGCGCGCCAAACGTCGCGCCAGGGCAGACGGTTGCCGTGGCCCTTGTCGGAGCCACCCTGCCAAACGGGCTAAAAATCGAAAAACGAAAAATTCGCGGCGAGGAGTCGTTCGGCATGATTTGCTCCGAGTCGGAGCTTGGAATAAGCGCGGAATCCTCCGGCATCATGGTGTTGGACGACGGTCTCAAGGCGGGCGCGGAGATTGCCTCCTGCCTGGAACTGGAGGACGTGATGTTCGAGGTTGACCTTACGCCAAACCGCGGCGACTGCCTGAGCGTGCTTGGAATCGCGCGGGAAGTCTCCGCCATAACCGGAGCGAGGCTAAAAATGCCGACGTTCGCGGAGCCGCAAAAAGGGATACACGGCCTTGGCGTGGAGATAATGGACGCAGAGGCCTGCCCAAGATACACCGCGCTGGAAATATCCGGCGTAAAAATCGCCCCCTCCCCTTTCAAAATAAGACGCAGGCTTCTGGCGTGCGGAGTCCGCCCCATAAACAACGTGGTGGACGCCACAAACTACGTCATGCTCGAAACCGGCAACCCGCTTCACGCGTTCGACAAACGTAGCGTCTCCGGCGCCATCGTCGTTCGCGCCGCAAAAAACGGCGAGGATTTTACGACGCTGGACGGCGCGTCCTTCAAGCTGGACGGCGGAACGGCCCTGATTGCCGATTCTGTAAAAGGGCTTGCAATAGCGGGTGTCATGGGCGGCCTCGATTCCGGCATTAACGCTGACACGACCGACGTCATCCTGGAGGCGGCGTATTTCAACCCGGTCAGGGTGAGACGCGCCTCGAAAAAAACCGGGATTGGCACCGAGTCCTCCTACCGGTTCGAGCGCGGCGTGGATCCCGAGGGGGTAAAAATCGCCAGCCTGCTTGCGGCAAAAATGATGGCGGAGCTTGCCGGCGGAAAACCGGGCGGGTTTCACGACGTTTACCCAAAAACCGTCAAGGCGGAGGCCATCACAATAAGCCCCAAAAAGGCGGGCGCGATTTTGGGAGTTCCGATTTCCGAGGCGACCGCCCTCGACATTCTTACAAGACTTGGCTGTGCGTGCGAAAAATCCGGCGACGGACTTCTAAAGGCGACGCCGCCGAGCCACAGGCACGACCTTGGCACCGAGATTGACCTAGTGGAGGAAATCTCCCGCCTGCACGGACTGGACAATATTCCCGAGACAACCCCCCGACTTCCGCAACACGAATCTTCAAGGGAAGGGAAATACGCAAAGCGGAGGGAGATAAACCGCCTTTTCGTGGCGAGCGGGTTTTACGAGGCTATTAACTTTTCGTTCGTCAACCCGGCTTGGCGCAAAAAACTGGGGCTGGAAAACGGCGCGCCGGTTCGGATGGAAAACCGCATCAACGCCGAGCTGGGCGAGCTTAGGACGTCTTTGATTCCGGGCCTTCTCCAAACCGCGTCGTTCAACCTCAGGCAGGGGGAGGAAAAAGTCACCATTTTCGAGACGGGGGCTGTGTTTCGTCTTTCCGGCGGTTTGGTCGAGGAGGAGCTTTTCACGGCCGGGATAATGACCATCGGCGAGGAGGAGCTGATGGCCTCGAAACTGGGAAGGAATTTTCACCGGCTTAAGGGAATCGTCTCAAACGTGGTGAGCTCGGCCTCTCGCACCGCCCCGGAGTTTCGCAAACCGGTCGAGAACGCAAAAAAGGAGTTTTTGTACGACCACAGACAGGCCGACATATTTTTGGGCGGACGGCGCGTCGGGTTCATCGGGGAGGTTCACCCGCTTACGGCAGATGATTTTGATATTTCAGCCGGTATGGTATGCTTTGAGCTGTCGGTCGAGGCCCTAATGGCCGGGGCCGGCAAAACGGCCAAGGCGTCCGCCATTTCGCGGTTTCCCGGCATAAAGCGGGACGTCGCGCTGGTGGTTGAAGAAAAAATCGAGGTTGGTGCGATAATAAACACCATCTTGGAAACCGGCGGGGGTAAAATAAGTCACTGCGGGCTGTTTGACCTTTACCAAGGCCAGCAGGTTCAGGCGGGAAAGAAAAGCCTGGCGTTCAGGCTGTTTTTCATGGACAGTGAAAAGACCATGACGGACAAGGACGGGGACGAGATAATGGCCGCTCTGCTGGAGGCCGTCGCCAAAAAGCACGGCGCAGTTATAAGGGGATAGAAATGGTATCGCGCATGAGGGAACTTTCGGACAAGGTTGAAAAACTGTCCAAAGATTATCTTTCGGCCTCCAAGGAAAACGCCAAGCTTAAACGGCTCCTCCACTCGGCGGAGGCGATGATAAGCGGGCTTTCGAAGGGCATCCCGGCGCGTAGCGGCGGAACGGGTTTTCAGGAGCTGACCCGACAGGTGGAAAAGATGAGGCACGAAAGAAAACTTATTAAAGAGAAGGTCGGCAAAATGTCGCACGCTCTGGAAAAGCTACAGCCGAAATAACATGGCGCAAACAAACCAGACCATAACTTTGCACGGGAGGGAGTACAGGATACGAAGCCCCTTCGAGCCGGAATACACCGAAAAACTCGCCGGGTACTGCGACTCGCTGATGAAGAACATCGGCACCGCCACGACGTCCTCCGACTATCTCGGAGTCTCGGTGCTCACGTTGTTGCAGGTGGCGCACAACTATTTTCAACAGGTGGAAATGAACAAGAAGCCCAGCGCGGACGTGGAGTCCGAGATATCGCGCATTATCACGCTGATTGACGACACGGAAAAAGAAATAGCCACGTTTGGCGAAGGGCTGAAATCCACGGAGATTAGGGAAAGAAAGTGATTGTTGCGGCCCCCCGCCGGTGTTGTTCGCGGAACAACACGGGCACGGGGCCGCTTAAAGGGCGCTACAAGGGAGGCATATGTTTAAGCTTGCGAACATGAAAGGCAGAATCGGAACGGCACTGGCGGTCTTTTTGCTCTTTATCATCACCGACACCGTCGCCACGTACATGGTCGTCTCCTCCCAGAAAAACGAGGCCGTGCTGGCCGGCGGCGCGACCAAAATTAAGACCCTGGTGCAAAGGGCCGGAAGGGAGTCCGCCGACGTGGCGGGCGGCCAGACCGATTCGCGAGCGTTCGAGGAAACTTTAAAAAGCGTCTCCGCCTCCTTTGCCGAATTTACCGCCCTGTCCGCGCAGGCAAGCCCGGAGTCGAAGGGCCTTGTGGACGAAATCTCCTCCGCGTGGGCGAAATACAAAGACGAGTCGCGCAAAATAATCGAGTCCGCGCCCGCGGTTCGAGACGCCACGTTGTTCGTAAAACAGGCCGGCCCGATTTTGCAGGACGAGTTGGACCGCATGGGGCGGACGACCGTCGCCGTTCAAAAACAGGTCGAGTACCAGGATTTGCGCGGACTTGCGCCAAAAATTTCCAAGGAGATTTTGGCGGTCGGCGGCGACCCGGAGGCGGGGTTCCAATTAAGAAACGACGTCGAGGATTTTGAAAAGAACCTGACTTCGCTCCGAACCTCCGCGAAAGACGCACCGTCCGTCTCGGCCTGCGCCGCGGTGGGGAGAATTTGGGGAACTCTGCACCGCCATGCCGACAATGCGTCCGCGCAGGGGCTGGTGCTGTCGAAGGCCGAGGCCGCGAGGCAAAAGCTGGAGCCGGCGTTGCTGGACGGGATGGAAAAACTTTCGGTTAAAATCGCCGACTCCGGTTTGCGCTGGGCCTCGTCGCTTGAATACCTGCAGATTATTCTCTTTTTCTCCTCCATACTAATGTTCATCTGGGCGCTTTTTGCGGTGGCAAAAAACATCTCATCCCCGCTGGTCGAATCAACATTGTTCGCCGGCAGACTTTCGGAGGGGAATTTCTCCGGCGGCGTGGCGGTCTCCTCAAGCGTGGAGGAGGTAAGGCAACTTGGCGCCACCCTAAACAGCATGACCTCCAACCTGCGCGGACTTCTCAGGCAAATTCGAGAGGCGGCGTCCACGGTGCAGGACAGCTCGCAAAAACTCTCCGACGGAGGCGGGCACTTAAGGAACAACACCGACGCGGTGAACAACTCCATCACCTCCACGGCCGAGGCGGTGGTGACCATCGGCAAATCCGCCGTGAAAATCCAGGGACGCACGAGCGAGCTGGCCGTCTCAACCGAGTCGGTCTCGTCCTCCATCGAGGAGATGGGCGTCTCCATCCGCGACACGGAAAAAGTCGCCGAAAGAATCACCGGCGCGGTCAACGACGCCTCATCCTCCACCGAGCAGACCGCCATATCAATACAGGTGGTGGCCCAAAACGCGGCGAACATCGCAAAACTCGCCGACGAGGAGTTTAATAAAATCAGCGACCTTTACAAGGGCGTGACGAGCTTTTCGGAGCGCGCCGACCTAATCGGCGGAACGGCGCACGACGTCTCCTCCTCCCTCGAACAACTTGCCGCCAACATCCGCGACGTCGCGTCCAACTCCGAGCACGCGGGCAAGCTTTCAAAACAGACCGCCGACGACGCACAAAAGGGGCGCGAGGCGCTTGGCGACGCCATAAGCGCCATGGAATCCATACGCACGCTCGTTGACGACGCCGCAAAGGTCATAGAAAGCCTTGGCGACAGGGCCAGCTCCATCGGCAACATCATCACCGTAATAGACGACATCGCGGAGCAGACGAACCTGCTGGCGCTCAACGCGGCAATCGAGGCGGCCCGCGCCGGAGAACACGGCAAGGGCTTCGCCGTCGTCGCCGAAGAGGTCCGAAAACTCGCCGAGCGTTCCAGCGTGGCGACGAAAGAAATCGCCCAGCTAATAAAGGGGGTGCAGGAGGAAAGTCTCGTCGCCGTCAATTCCATGAAGCGTGGGACGATAGAGGTGGAAAAGGGCGCGAAACTTGCCCAGAACTCCGGCAACGCGCTAAACACAATCGTAAAAGGCGTCGAAACAACCGTGAACCTCGTCGCCACCATAGCCGCCACCACGAAGGAGCAACAGGCGGCGTCCTCCCAGGTCACAAACGCGATGGTCGAGATGGTGGAGCAGGCTTCGGAAATAAAATCGGAGACCGCCCGCCTGGAAAAAAGCACCGCCGAGATTATGGACCACGTAAAGACAATGAAGGCTAACTCCAGCGAAATCGCCCGTTCCACGATGGAGCAAAGCTCCGGCATGAACCTCATCGCCCAGTCCATTCTGGGGCTAGGCGACGTGTCGCAACAGATGCTGGTCGGCACGAAGGAACAGACGGGCGCCGCCAACCAAATCATCCAGGAGGTCTCGAACATCTCCAACCAGCTGTTCGAAATAAAAAACGAGACGGCCGCCCAGGCGGAAACGACCAAAAACATCGGCGAATCCATGGGGAAGGTCTCCGCGCTCAGCCTAGAAAACAAAAACATGATTTTGAACAGCATCGAGGAAATTAAGAACATCGCGGAGCAGGCCCACAACCTCGTTCGCATCCTAAACGGCGTCCGTCTCGACGAGGAGACAACTAGGAGCATTTCCCCCAGCCCCCAGGGAGTGTCGCCGGCAAAACTCCCCTCCTGACAACTTATGAAACTCGCAATCGGCCTGGTTCAGATGGCTATGGGCGCCGATCCCTCGGACAACCTAAGGAAGGCCGTGGAACAAATCGGACGCGCCGCGCAGGCGAAGGCGAACGTGGTCTGCCTGCCGGAGCTTTTTATGACGCCGTACTTCTGCCAAAAAGAGGATCCGGCAAATTTCGACCTCGCGGAGCCAATTCCCGGCCCCACGACGGAAAAACTTGGCAAAATATCGGCCAGGGAAAAAATAACGGTCGTCGCGACCATTTTTGAAAAGCGCGCGCCGGGGCTTTACCACAACACCGCCGTCGTAATCGGGCCGGACGGAGCCATAATTGGAACCTACCGAAAAATGCACATCCCGGACGACCCCTCTTATTTTGAGAAATATTATTTCACACCCGGCGACCTCGGCTACAAGGCCTTCCCCACCCCGTTTGGAAAAATCGGAGTCCTCGTCTGCTGGGACCAATGGTACCCGGAGGCGGCGCGCCTAACCGCCCTAAAAGGGGCGAACGTAATCTTCTATCCCACCGCAATCGGCTGGCACCCGGCGGAAAAGGAGAGTCACGGCCCCGGACAGCTCGATGCGTGGCGAACCGTCCAGAGGGGCCACGCCGTCGCCAACGGCGTTTTTATCGCCGCCGCAAACAGGGTCGGGTTTGAAAAATCCGAAAACGGCGACGACGGACTGGATTTCTGGGGATCCAGCTTCATTGCGGATCCGTTCGGCAAAACGCTCGTCTCCGCGTCCGGCGGGGCGGAGGAAACAATCGTACGCGAAATAGACCTGGAACAGATAGAGAACGTCCGCAGACAGTGGCCGTTCCTGCGCGACAGAAGGGTTGACTCCTACGCGCAAATTACAGACAGATACACGGAAGAATAAAATGAAAAATTATTTCATGCCGGCGGAGTGGGACAAACACGAGGCCACGTGGCTCGCGTGGCCCCACAATAAAAATGACTGGCCGGGAAGGTTCGTGCCGGTGCAGTGGATGTACGGGGAGATAACCCGCAAACTTGCCGAGTCTGAAAAGACGAGGATAATCGTCTATTCCTCGGCCCACGAAAAACAGGCGGTTCGCATTTTGTCCAGGGTCGGGGCGAACATGGAAAACGTGGAGTTTTTCCACTTCAGGACCGACAGGGTGTGGGTGCGCGATTACGGCCCAATTTTCGTCCGTTCGGAAAATAGGACGGCGGCGGTGGACTTCAAGTTCAACGGATGGGCGAAATACCCGAACCACAACAACGACGACAAAATCCCGAAGCGCATTTGCAGAAAACTACGCATGAAGAGGATAGACGCAAGCGACTTCGTTCTGGAGGGGGGCGCGATTGACGTAAACGGCGAGGGGACGTTGATCGCGACCGAGCAGTGCCTGCTGGACGCGCACGTCCAGGCCCGCAACCCGAAGTTTAATAAAAAGGAGATAGAGCAGACGCTTAAAAACCACCTCGGAGTCTCAAACATCCTCTGGCTTGGAAAGGGAATAGGCGGCGACGACACCCACGGACACGTGGACGACGTCTGCCGGTTTGTGAACAAAGACACCGTCGTCCTCTGCATGGAGGAAAATAAAAAGGACCCGAACAACAGGATACTGAGGCAAAACATGGAACGGCTGGAGAGGATGAGGCTGGAGGACGGCTCCAAGATAAACGTGGTTCCTCTGCCGATGCCGAAGGCGGTCGTTTTCGACGGGATACGGCTTCCGGCGTCATACGCCAATTTTTACATCGCAAACTCCGTGGTGCTCGTCCCCACTTTCAACGACCCGAACGACAGAAAGGCGTTGGACGTCCTCGCCGATCTATTCCCGGAAAGAACCGTGGTGGGCATCCACTCGGTGGACTTGGTGTGGGGACTCGGGACGATTCACTGCATCACTAAACAACAGCCGTAGGGAGAAACGCGGAAGTCAGGCGCCTCGGCTTGGGTCCGTCGGAAAAACCAAAGTGACCGTCGCTCCGGTTCCGGCCCCGTCGCTTACGACCGTAATGGAGCCGCCGTGATAATCCATAATCAAACGCGCTATCGAAAGGCCAAGACCAAGGCCGCCGCCATGGCTGGCGTACTGGCTGGTGGAGTGCTTCATCGGGTCGTCCATCGAGTGGTACGGCTCGAAGACGGACGCCAGCGACTCCGCGGGTATCCCAACCCCCTCGTCCCGCACCACAAATTCCGCCTTTTTGTCCGCAAGCGACGCCTTAAACCAAACCGTCTTCCCGTCGGGCGTGTATTTTATGGCGTTCGAAAGAATTTTGGTCAAAACCTGCCCCATCATTTCCGCGTTCCCCCCAATCTTAAATCCGATCGGCAGGCTGGATATATCGGAATCAAGAACAACCGCGCGTCTCTCCCGCGACATCATGGAGCGCGTGCTGGCAACGCATGCGTCGGCCAAATCGTGCAGATAAACCCCGGCAAACGCCTTTGGGGTCGGATGCAGACTAAGGCTCGAAAAAAGTGTCGCGTCGTCGGCTATCCGGCTGAAATCGGCGACGCTTCTGGCTATTAAATCCTTTAACTGTCTTATCCCGTCCTCTTTTTTACCCCCGCGCAATATCTCGTCCGCCAGAATTCCGGCAAGTTGCAGTTTGCCAATCGGCGTGTGCAACTCGTGCGACACGACCGTCGTAACGCGGTCCTTTGTACGCCGGAGCATATTTTCATCGGTGATGTCCGTTTTTATGGCTATAAAACTAATAATCTCGGACGCGTCGTTTAGGACGGGCGAGACTATTATCCTCTCCTCGTAAATTCTTCCGTCCTTTCGTTTGTTAATAAAAATGCCGTCCCAATTTCGACCGGAGAGTATCGTGGCCCAAAAATTATCGTAAAATTTCTTGTCGTGCCGCCCCCCTTTGAATATGCCGGGACTCCTGCCTAAAACCTCCTCCGTTTTATAGCCCGTCAATTTTTCCAACGCCGGATTTGCGTATGTGATAATCCCTTTCAGGTTTGTTATTAGCATGGCCTGCGGGGTCTGGGCCACCATGGTCGCGAGAAGCCTCAGGTCGTTTTCGGATTTTTTCCTCTCCTCTATCTCGAGTTTAAGCGGAAAGATGATGGCAAGGGAAAGCACCAGGCCTGTGATAAAAATTACGAAGAGCGTGAAGGAATCGTCGTCCAGCCCCGTCACGGGCGCCGCCGCGCCGGGCGACGCCTTTACGTAAACCGCCGCCGCCATCGCCGTGTAGTGCAAACCATATACGGCAAGCCCCATGACCGCCGAGGCCCCCGCCAGCAGGCCCGGCGAAACCCCGGCTCCCTCCTTCTTAAACGACGTCACGAACCAGAGCGCCGCCGTGGCCGCGGCAAAACCGACCAAAAGCGAAAAGGCGAACGGGCCGGCGCGGTATTGCAACGTCGCGTTCATCCTCATCGCCGACATTCCGGTGTAATGCATTCCGCTGATGGCGATTCCTATCGCGAGGCCGCCAAGTAAAATTGCCTTCCAACCCCCCTTGTACCGCCCCACAAGCGCAAACGCCAACAACGATCCGCCGACGGCGAAAACCAGCGACAACAAGGTTGTCACTGGTTCGTAAGTCACCTGCAAAGGGAGCTTAAACGCCATCATCCCGACAAAGTGCATTGAAAATATTCCGCCGCCCATCGCCAAACCGGCGACGATTAGCAACAGCCGCCTGTCGGAGACTTCCTCCCTTCCCGACAAACGCGAGGAAATGAACAACGCGACCATCGAAGAAATGGCGGCGATGAAATAAGAGAGCAAAACCAAGGCCGGGTCGAAATGCCCTGCAATCAAATCAGACGGGTTGGCGCCACGGGAATCATAGAAAAATCCCGCGCTATTCACAAAAAAATCAGGCAATCGGAACATCATCGCACGCCTCGCCCCCCTTCGGAGATACTACTTCTTATCTATAAGGACAGTCAAGCAAACTAGTGTAGTGTCCCAGTAAAATAATTACGCTATGGTAGCTTTCGTCAACCTTTATCAAGTTGCCTGCTTTATCTCTCTGACCTGGAACATACAAGTGCAAACCATTCACTGCGGCCTGCCTTGCGCCCCGCCTTCGTCAACCCTCATAAAGTCTCAAACCGCTCGCTCTGATTCACATTTTAAAGTCTCAACCATTCACTGCGGGCGCAGAAACAGGATGAATCCCGTTGCTACCAATTCGTGTTGG